>DATFVX010000255.1:0-32260 GCA_035259985.1 Acidimicrobiales bacterium
ACACGGCCGGGTACTTCATCGTGAGGCGGGACCCGATGTTGCCGTCGATCCACTCCATGTGGCCCTCGGCCTCGACCCGGGCGCGCTTGGTGACCAGGTTGAAGACGTTGTTGGACCAGTTCTGGATGGTCGTGTAGGTCACGCGGGCGCTGGGCTTGACCACGATCTCGACCACCGCGGAGTGCAGCGAGTCGGTGGTGTAGACGGGGGCCGAGCAGCCCTCGATGTAGTGCACCTTGGCGCCCTCGTCGGCGATGATCAGCGTCCGCTCGAACTGGCCCATGTTCTCGGCGTTGATCCGGAAGTAGGCCTGCAGCGGCATCTCCACCTCGACGCCGGGCGGCACGTAGATGAAGGACCCGCCCGACCACACCGACGAGTTGAGCGCGGCGAACTTGTTGTCGTTCTTGGGGATCACCGTGCCGAAGTAGGGCTTGACGATGTCGGGGTACTCCCGCAGTGCGGTGTCCATGTCGCAGAACACGACGCCTCGGCGCTCGAGGTCCTCGCGGTTGCGGTGGAAGACGACCTCGGACTCGTACTGCGCGGTCACGCCGGCGAGGTACTTGCGCTCCGCCTCGGGGATGCCCAGCTTCTCGTAGGTGTTCTTGATCGAGTCGGGCAGTTCCTCCCACTCGTCGACCTGCGCCTCGGTGGGCTTCACGTAGTAGTAGATGTCGTCGAAGTAGATGCCCGACATGTCGCCGCCCCAGGTGGGCATGGGGCGCTTCTGGAAGTGGCGGAGCGACGCGAGTCGATAGTTCAACATCCAGTCGGGCTCGCCCTTCATCCACGACATCTCGCGGACGATGGCCTCGCTCAGCCCCTTCTTGGGCTTGAAGACGTAGTTCTCCTCGTCGGACCAGCCGAGCTTGTAGCGCCCCAGGTCGAGATCGGCGACTGCCATGTGCGTCCCCTTCTTGGACAGCGGTGGTCGCGTGAATTTCTCCTATGTGGATAGTAGCAATGCCCCCCGGGGCCTCCACACCGGGGGCATCGACCATGCGGCCCCGCGCCACGTCGCCGATGGGGCGACCGTCCCGGCACCCCCGTGACCATCCCCGCAGCTAGCACGGCGTTTCATCCAACTGTAATGTCACGTTCGGAGACTCGTCAGGTCTCCACAGCTGGGGCCGGCACACGTCAGGCCCACATCGCAAGGCGTGATCGGAGGACAACGATGTCCGGCCAGCCAGTCCCCGTCAGCAGCACCGTCAACGTCGCCGTCACCCGGGTCGAGGTGATCGATCACATCGGCGAGGCCTTCGCCGGCGGACCGCTCACCCGGTCCGACCTGCTGCTGGCGGCGCAACGCGTCGGTGCCCGCCCGGCAGTGCTCGAGCTGCTCGAACGACTGCCCGACCACAGGTTCTCCCGGCCGAACGAGCTGTGGACGGACCTGAAGGACGTGCCGATCGAGCTGTAGCGGGGCCCTCCGAATCCAAGGCGATCGGGGTCGGACCGACCGCGATCACCCGGCCGGCGCCCTGGCGCCGGCGACCCAGGTGGCGTAGAGGCTGGCATAGCGGCCGCCGGCGGCCACCAGGTCGGCGTGCGTGCCGAGCTCGACGAGCTCGCCGCCGTCGACCACGCCCACCACGTCGGCACGCTCCGACGTCGACAGGCGGTGGGCGATCACCACGACGGTCCGTCCCTCGAGGAGCCGGTCGACCGCAGACTCGACCAGCACCTCGGTGCCGGGATCGAGGCTCGACGTCGCCTCGTCCAGCACCAGCACGGCCGGGTCGGCGAGGGCCGCCCGGGCCAGCGAGACCAGCTGCTTCTCCCCCGCCGACAGCCGGCTGCCCCGCTCCCGCACCTCGGTGTCCAGCCCCTCCGGCAGCGACGCGAAGCGGTCGTAGGCACCGACCGCCCGCAGGGCGTCGTCGACCTCGGCGTCGGTGGCGTCGGCCCGGGCCAGCCGCACGTTGTCGCGGATGCTGCCGTTGAACAGGAATCCCTCCTGCGGGATCACCACGATGCGGCCCCGCAGCGACGCGAGCGTGCCGTCACGCAGGTCGACGCCGCCGAGGCGGACCGACCCCGAGGTCGGGTCGTACAGGCGGGCGACGAGCTTCGCCAGCGTGGACTTGCCGGCACCGGTCGGTCCCACCAGCGCCAGCCGCGTCCCGGCGGGGATCCGCAGCGAGACGTCCCGAAGGACGGTCGGGCCGTCCCCGTAGGCGAACGACACGCCCTCGACCTCGACGTCGCCCGAGCCCGCGAGGTCGACGGCGCCCGGACGCTCGCGCACGTCCACCGGGGTGTCGAGCAGCTCGTACAGCTTGTACAGGCCCGCGCCCGCCGACTGCACCATGTTGAACAGCTGGCTCAGCTGCTGCACCGGCTCGAACAGGTTGGAGAGCGTCAGCACGAAGAACGCCACGGTGCCCACCGTCAGCATCCCCTCGTGGACCCACCACCCGCCGACGCCGAGGGCCAGGGCGGTGGTGCCCCAGCCCGCCAGCTCGATGACCGGCAGGTACCAGGCCGAGATCGCCACCGAGCGCATGTGGCTGTCGTAGAGCTCCCGGTTCCCCCGCTCGAACCGTCCGACCTCGACCTCCTCGCGGGCGAACGCCTGGACGACGCGCACGCCGGCGATGCCCTCCTGCAGGTGCGACAGCGTGGATCCGATGCGGTCACGGACCTCGAGGTACGCGTCGTTGGAGTCGCGCTGGAACTTGATGCTGGCGAGGATCACGGGCGGAAGCGCCAGCATGCAGACGAGCATCAGCTGCCAGGAGACGCTGGTCAGGACGATGACCGACACCACCAGCAGCAGGGCGTTGGACACGAACATCGCCAGGCCGAGCTGGATCAGCTCGGCCAGAGCGTCGACGTCCGACGTCATGCGCGACACGAGCACGCCGGCCTTGGACCGGTCGTAGAACGGCATCGACAGGCGCTGCAGGTGATCGAAGACGCGGATGCGCAGGCGGCGGAGGAAGTCCTCGCCGACCCGGCTGATGAGCGTGATCTGGATGCGGTTGGTGATGTAGGCGAGGATCGCCACCACCACGTAGCCGGCGACCGCGACGTTCAGCGCCCCCGCGTTGCCCTCGTTGATGCCGTGGTCGATGCCGTAGCGGACCAGGTAGGGGCCGGCGAGAACCGTGCCGGTCCACAGCACGACCATCGCCAGCGCCGCCGCCACCCGGCGCGACTGGGGGCGGAGCAGCTGGGCCGTGCGGCGCAGCACCCGGCGCGTGGCGACGCGGTCGAGCTTGTCCTCGTCGCTGACGCCCGAGGCCATCCACATCAGCGCCGCGCCTCCTCGGGCTCCCGGGCGCCGTCGCCGTTGCCGCCCGCGGCCGCGCGGCGGGATTCCCGGGCGGCGGCCGCCGCCAGGACCTGCCGGTAGCGCTCGTCGGTGGCGAGGAGGGACTCGTGCGTGCCCTCCGCCGCGACCCGGCCCGCGTCGATGAACACCACCCGGTCGGCCAGCGCGATCGTCGCCGGGCGGTGGGCGATCACGATCGTCGTGCGACCGCGCATCACGTCCGTCAGGGCGTCGCGGATCTCGTGCTCCTTGGTGGGGTCGACGGCGGAAGTGGCGTCGTCGAGGATCAGCACGCGGGGGTCGGCGAGGATGGCGCGGGCGATGGCGATCCGCTGGCGCTGGCCGCCGGACAGGGAGTAGCCGCGCTCGCCGATTCGGGTGGCGTAGCCGTCGCCCAGCTCGGTGATGAACTCGTGCGCCCCGGCCAACCGGGCCGCCCGCTCGATGGCGGCGTGGGGCGCGTCGGGATCGGCGAAGGCGATGTTGGCGGCGATGGTGTCGCTGAACAGGAAGGTGTCCTCGAACACGATGCCGATGGCCCGGCGCAGGTCGCGCAGCCGCAGCGCCCGCACGTCAACGCCGTCGAGCGTGATGCGCCCGCCCTCGACGTCGTAGAAGCGGGGGATGAGCCGGGCGACGGTCGTCTTGCCCGACCCGGTCGCCCCCACGAGCGCCACCGACTCGCCCGGCGTCACGCGCAGGTCGAAGCCGTCGAGGATGGGGATTCGCCCGGCGTAGGAGAAGCGGACGTCCTCGAACGTGACGGCGCCCCCGGGGCGCCCCGCAAGTCCCGGACGGCCGTTGCCGCCCGGCAGCGCCACCGGGCGCGCCGAATCCGCCACCAGCGGGGCCGTGGCCAACACCTCGTCGACCCGCTCGGCCGACACGACCGCCCGCTGCGCCTGGGCGACGATCATGCCCAGCATGCGCAGGGGCCACACGAGCATGGCGATGTAGATGTTGAAGGCGATCAGCGAGCCGAGGCTCAGGCTGCCGTTGAGCACCTGGTGGCCGCCGTAGCCGAGCACGGCGATCAGGCCGATGTTGGGGAGCAGCTCGAGCGCGGGCAGGAACCTGGCCCGCGTGCGCGCCGCGGCCATCGACTCGTCGTAGACGTCCTCGGCCTCGCGCTTGAGCCGGCCGGCCTGCACCCGTTCGGCGCCCAGCCCCTTGATCACCCGCACGCCCGCGACCGACTCCTCCACCACCGCGGCGAGCTCGGCGGACTCGCGCTGGATCCCCATGACGCTGGGGTAGAGCCGGCGGGAGAAGCGCGTGGCGAGCACGTTCATGAACGGCAGCGACCCCAGCGCCAGGACCGTCAGCACGGGATCGATGAGGGCGAGGATGACGGTGACGGCCAGCACGGTCACGGCGTTGGAGATCGTGAGCGGGATCATCACGACGAACGCCTGGACCTGCTGCAGGTCGGTGTTGGCCCGGCTCATGAGCTGGCCGGTCTGCGACCGGTCGTGGAACGCAAAGTGGAGCCGCTGCAGGTGTGCGAAGAGCCGGTCCCGCAGGTCGGCCTCGATCCAGCGCGCCTCCCTGAACGCCATGTAGCGGCGCAGGCCGGTGAACGTGGCGGAGAACACCGCGACGATCCCCAACGCCACCGACCAGCGGACCAGGGCGGTCATGTCGTTGGACTCGATGCCCCGGTCGACCGCGGTCTTCACGATCAGTCCGGTCGACACCTTGGCCGCCGTCCAGGCCAGGCCGGTTGCCACCCCGAGGATCAGCCCGGTCCGGCGGGCCCGGACCGAACGCAGGATCAGGCGCCAGCCCCTCCGGCTGCCGCTCCTGCTCTCCCTCTGCGCCAACTGAGCCCCTTGCGCCATCGTCCCCTCGGCCTTGACCCGCGGGTCAACGCTATCGAGGAGTGGCCGCCGGCCGACAATGGCATTTGGCGGCCGAGCGGATGGGCCCGCAAGCGGGCACCGCCGGCCGCTCAGCGCGTGAGGAGGGCCGGCGCCAGCTCCCGCCACGCGTCGAGCGGCACGGCGGTGGCGTCCGGCCCGATGACCTGGACGCACACGTGGTCGGCCCCGGCGTCGTGGTGCGCGGCCACCCGGGCGGCGACGGCCTCGGTGTCACCCCACGCCACCAGGGCGTCGACCAGCGCGTCGCTGCCCCCTCCGGCGAGGTCGTCGTCGCCCCAGCCCAGCCGCCGAAGGTTGTTCACGTAGTTCGGCAGCGTCAGGTAGATGGACATGTGCTTGCGGCCCGTGCCCCGCGCGACGTCGGGGTCGCCGGTCAGCACCGCGGCCTGCTCGACGAGCAGCATCGGCCCGTCCCCGAGGTGCCGGCGCGCCTCCGCGGTGTGCGCCACGGGCACGAAGTAGCTGTGGGCTCCCCACGCCCGGCTCGCCGCCAGCTCGAGCATGCGCGGGCCGAGCGCGGCCAGCACCCGGGGCGGGTCCGAAGCCGGCGCCGGGGAGACCGTGAACGCGTCGTCCATGGCGTCCAGGTAGTCGCGCATGCGCTCCACGGGCTTGTCCCAGGCCAGGCCGAGCATCCCCTCGACCATCGCGGCGTGGCTGACGCCTAGCCCGAGCAGGAACCGCCCGCCCGAGGCGTCGGCGAGCAGGCGCTGGGCGGCCGCGGCGACGCCGGGCAGGCGGCTGAAGATGCTGGCCACGCCCGAGGCGACGACCATGCGCTCGGTGGCGTCGAGGAGGACCGCGGCGTGTGACATCGGCTCACGCCCCACGGCCTCCGGTACCCACAGAGCACCGAAGCCCAACTCGTCGAGCTCCGCGGCCGCCTCGCGAGCCCGCGCCGCCGGCTGCAGGTCGAGCTGGGCGGTCCAGATCCCGACGCGCCCGACGTCCATGGGCGCCGACGCTACTTTGGCCGTCGATGCACGGTGGACACGCGCGCTGGGCGACGCTGGCCGCCGTCGCCGGGGCCACCGCGTACGTCGGCCTGGTCGACCCGTCGCGCCATGCGCTCTACCCCGTGTGCCCGAGTCGCGCGCTGTTCGGCATCGACTGCCCGGCCTGTGGCGGCCTCCGGGGCACCCACGAGCTCCTGAGGGGCCACCTCGGGCAGGCGCTGGACCACAACCTGCTCCTCCCGGGCTTCCTCGCCGTCCTCGGGGCGGTCCTGGCGCTCTGGCTCCTGCCGCTTGTCGGCCGCCCGGCCCGGACCCTGAGCGTCCCCCGTTGGGCGACCGTCGGGGCGGTGGCGCTGGTCGCCGCCTTCACCGTCGCCCGCAACCTGCCCCTCGCGCCGCTCGAGTTCCTCGCGTCCGCCTGAGCCTCACCCCGGGCCGCGGTCCGGCGCGGGCTCATCGTCGAGCGGATCGGCGACGGCATCGTCCACCCACTTGCGCGTCGGCGGCGGCGGTTCCCAGGCCGCGAGGACGTCGAGCACGCCCGCCGGATCGGTGGCCGCCAGCACCAACCCACGGTGCTGGGGCCGGATGAACCCCTCGCCGACCGCCCGGTCGAACAGCTCGAGCAGCGGCGAGTAGAAGCCATCGATGTCGAGCAGCGCGCAGGGCTTGGCCGGCGCGTGGAGGCCCAGCTGGCTCCAGGTGAGTACCTCGCAGAACTCCTCGAACGTGCCGAAGCCGCCGGGCAGGGCGACGAATCCGGCGGCCAGCTCGGCCATCAGGGCCTTGCGCTCGTGCATCGTGCCGACGACCCGCAGGTCGTCGACGTTGCGGTCCGCGACCTCGGCCTCGACGAGCGACCCGGGGATCACGCCCGTGACCGAGCCCCCGGCGGTGCGGCACGCCTCCGCCACCACCCGCATGAGCCCCACCCCGGCGCCGCCGTAGACCAGGCCGATGCCACGGTCCGCGAGCTCGCGGCCCAGCGAGGCGGCGGCATCGGCGTACGCGCCGCGGGCGCCGACGCTCGACCCGCAGAACACGCACACCCGGGGGAGTTCCACCGGCACGACTTGCCGCTAGGAGCTGTAGCGGCCGAACCCGCCCCGGAAGAACACCAGCGGTCCGCCCTCGTGGCCGATCTCGAGGTCGAGGACGCGGCCCACCACGATCCAATGGTCGCCGGCCTCGTGGATGGCGTCGATCTCGCAGTCGATCCACGCCAGCACGTCGTTGATGACGGGCGCCCGCGTCACCACCGACGGGCGCCAGCCGATGCCGGAGAACTTGTCGTCCCCCTTCTCGGCGAACACGCGGGCGATCTCCTCCTGGTCCTCGGACAGGATGTTGACGCAGAAATGCCCCGCCGCCTCGATCCGGGGATAGCTGGTCGACGAGTACCCGGCGCAGAACGCCACCAGCGGCGGATGGAGCGATACCGACGTGAACGACCCCACGCACAGCCCGACCGGGCCGTCGTCGTCGCCGGCGGTGACCACCGTGACGCCCGTCGGGAAGTGGCCGAGCACCTGGCGGAACCGCGCGCCGTCGGCGGCGGGCGACGGGGCCGGTCGGTCGGCATTCACGCCGGCACCCTAGCGACCATGCCCGTGCCCCCCGTATCCCGGCGGCGTGGGCCGGCGGTGGGCGGTCAGCCGCCGAACGAGACCGTGAGGCCCTCGTACGCGGCGATGACCTCGGCCAGCGACGTGGTCTCGGCGACGTCCGACGCATGGGCCAGGAGCCGGTCGACGTCGTCGTCGTCGTGCGCCGGATCGTGGTGGAACAGCGCCAGGCGCTTGGCCCCGGCCTCGTGCGCCACGAACACCGCGTAGTCCACCGTGCAATGGCCCCAGTAGTACTTCTGCGTGAACTCTTCTGGGGTGTACTGGGCGTCGTGGATCACCAGGTCGGCGCCGTCGCACAGCTCGAGCACGGCGTCGGTCACGCGGTGGCTGCCGTCGTGCGGCATCTGGTGGTCGGACAGGTAGGCGACCACGGCGCCGCCGATCTCCACCCGGTAGCCGTTGTTGGCGCCCACGTGGGGCACCGGTCGTACGCGCACCTTGGCCCCGTCGATCTCGATGTCGGCGTCGAGCACGTCGTGGAACGCGATGTGCCCGTACAGCTCCTCGACGGTGACCGGGAAGAACGGCGGCCGCACGAACTGGCGGAACGCCTCCTCCAGGCTGCCGGCCTCCTGCGGGGGGCCGTAGACGTCGAGCCGGGCTCCCGGCGCCAGGATCGGGCCGAAGAACGGCAGGCCCTGCACGTGATCCCAGTGCAGGTGGGTGACGAGCGCCGACCCCCCAAAGGTCCCGTCGGAGGCGAGGGCGCATCCCAGCTGCCGTAAGCCGGTGCCGAGGTCGAGGACGATGGGGTCATGCCCTGGCGCATCGAGGAGCACGCAGGACGTATTCCCCCCGTAGCGACGATTCTCGTCGCATGGGCACGGGGTGGAACCCCTGACTCCGAAGAAGGACACGTTCAGCAAGGGATCCCCGATTCGCGGCGGTCCCGGGACGATATCCAACCGCGCCGTTTGGCAGCACTGAGTGTGACCACAATCACCAAGCGCAACCTCCGTCCGAGCCCAGGCGGGCGCGGTTAGCGTCCGCGGCCATGAGCGAGCCGGCCTCCAGCGGCATCACGCAGCACGACGTCGAGGCGAACGGCCTCGCGTTCGCATACCTGGCGGCGGGCGACCCCGCCGCGCCGCTGGCGTTGTGCCTGCATGGCTTTCCCGATTCGGCGTGGACGTGGCGGCACATGCTCCCCTTCCTCGCCGGCAGCGGCTACCGGGCGGTAGCCCCCTGGCTTCGGGGCTACGCACCCACGACGGTACCCCCCGACGGCCGCTACCAGTCCGCCGTGCTCGGGCTCGACGCCTGCGCCCTGCACGAGGCCCTGGGAGGCGGCGACGACGCGGTCCTCATCGGCCACGACTGGGGCGCGTTCGCGGCGTACGCGGCGGCGCACCACACCACGCCCTGGCGGCGGGTCGTGACCCTGGCCGTGCCGCCGCCGGCTGCGATCACCAGCGGCTTCCTCACCTACGACCAGCTCCGGCGGTCGTGGTACATGTTCTTCTTCCAGCACCCGCTGGCCGAGTTGGTGCTGCCGATGGACGACCTGGCGTTCATCGACCGCCTGTGGGCCGACTGGTCGCCGGGCTACGACGCCAGCGCCGACCTGCCCCACGTCAAGGACGCCCTGCGCGACGCCGCCAACCTGAACGCCGCCATCGGCTACTACCGGGCGACGCTCGGCGGCGTCGGCCTCGACCCGGACCCGGCGGTCCAGGCGCTCCAGGACGCCTCGGCGGGGGCGCCCCCGGTGCCCACCCTGTACCTGCACGGCCGGACCGACGGCTGCATGGGCGCCGACCTGGCTGACGTCGCGGCCGCGGCGCTGACCGCTCCCGGGTCGCGGGCCGAGATCGTCGACGGTGCCGGCCACTTCCTGCACCTCGAGCGCCCGGACGTCGTCAACGGCCTGGTCGGCGCGTTCCTGGCCGAACCCGAGGTCATGGGTTCCGCCCCCCGGAGCCCGAGGTCATAGGTTCCGCCGCCGGAACCCATTGCCTCGCCCGTGGATTGCCGGAACCCATTGCCTCGGGTCCGGCGAACGCCGCCCGCCCCGGCCCCGGCGCGTCGTCACTCCTTCTCACGGCAGGCGCAGGACGGCACCGTCCCGCACCGCCAGGCCGTGGTCCAGCAGGCCGGCGGCGACCCGGTCGGCGCGGGCCGGGTCGTCCGGCCAGCCGATCACCGCCGCCACGTCCGCCACCGCCACCGGGGCGCGGCACAGCGCCTCGACCAACCTGCCCCGGGCCTGGCGATCGGAGCCCTCGAAGCGAGGCTGGCCGGTGCCGACCCCGGCGGACCCGTCCGCCGGATCCGGCGGCGCCAGCCCGACCGCCGCCCACCCGCAGGATCCCCGCACCGGGCACGACTCGCAGCGGGGACCCCGGCGCAGGCACACGATGCCACCCAGCTCCATGACCGCCTGGTTCCAGGCCCACGCCCGCCCGGCGGGCACCAATGCGTCGGCCCGCGCCTGGGCCTCGGCGCCCCGAAGCGGACGGCCCTCCCAGCGGGCCAGCACCCGGCCGACGTTGGTGTCGACCACGCCGACGTCGCGCTCGAACGCGAACGCCAGCACCGCCCGGGCGGTGTAGGGACCGACGCCGGGCAGCGCGCGCAGGGCCGCCAGGTCCGGGGGCAACGCCCCGCCGTGGTGGTCGACGACCGCCCGGGCGCAGCCGTGCAGGTTGACCGCCCGCCGGTTGTAGCCGAGGCCGGTCCACAGCCGGAGCACCTCGCCGGGCGGCACCGCCGCGCACGCGGCCGGCGTCGGGAACCGGGCCAGGAACCGCTCGTAGTAGGGCACCACCCGGTCGACGCCGGTCTGTTGGGCCATGACCTCGGAGACCAGCACCGCCCACGGGTCCCGGGTGCGCCGCCAGGGCAGGTCGCGGAGGTGCGCGTCGCCCCAGGCGAGCACCGCGCGCTCGCGCGAGGCGCTGTCGTCCAGCTCCGCGTCGCAGGTGGTCGTGCCCCGGGGATCGCTCACACCGATGCCGCGGCCGCCGTCCGGCAGCGGTAGACGCGGGTGACGTAGGGGAACCCGAACGCCTGCCTGCCGGCCAGGTCTGGGTGGGTGCGGGCGAGGTTGCGGACGCGGTCGAGCACCCGGGCCCGCGCACCTTCGGCAAGCGCGCCGACCACGCTGACCGACTCGGCCCGGTCCACCAGCAGTTCCGGGTCGCACGGCTGCTCCCACGAGTGGGCCCACAGCTCCACGGGCGTGAACCCGCCGGCTCCGGCGCCCGCGACCAGGGCGGCGTAGTCGACGTCGTAGTAGGAGTCGTAGGGCCGCTCGAGGTCCGGCCCGTCGACCAGAAGGTCGCCGAACGCGCGGACCCAGTCGTAGCTGCGATCGCGGGTGTTCCAGACGAGGAACAGGTGGCCACCCGGGCGCAGCACGCGGCGGATCTCGGACAGGGCGACCGGCGCGTCGAACCAGTGGAACGCCTGTGCCACCGTGACGGCGTCGGCCGAGTCGTCGGGCAGCGGCAGGTCCTCGGCCGTGCCGTCGAGGACCTCGATCCCCGGCAGGGTCACCGCCAGCTGCCGCCGCATTCCGGCCACCGGTTCGACGGCCACGACCTCGGCGCCGGTCGGCACGAGCAGTCGCGTGAGCTTGCCCGTGCCCGCGGCCAGGTCGACGACTCGGCGACCGGGGCCAATCCCCCCGTGCCCCACCACGTGGGCGACGGCCTCCGCCGGGTACGACGGGCGGGATCGCTCGTATGCGGCGGCGTTGCTGTCGAAGCCCAGCGCCGCATCCCTCAGCCGTTCGGTCATGGGCCGCCTCCTCGTCGCTCCGCCCGAAGCATACAAGTAAGAGACAAGTGGCCGCGGCCCTACTCTGCCTGCTCCGCGAAGGGCTCGTCGCCGTACGGGTAGCGGCGGGCCGGGGCGTGATCCCGCTTCCACACCATCAGGCGCCGGGTGAACGTGCAGACCTCCTCCTGGCGCTGGTTGATGCCCTTGGTCTCGACGGTGACGATGCCGCGCTTGCCGTCCGACGTCTCCTTCGTGTCGAGCACGCGCGTCACCGCGTAGATGGTGTCGCCGTGAAAGGTGGGCTTGGGGTGCTTCAGCTCCACGACCTCGAGGTTGGCCACGGCCGCCCCGCTGACATCCGGGACGGACATGCCCAGCACCAGCGAGTACACGAGGTTGCCCACGACCACGTTGCGCCCCTGCACCGTCTCGTTCTCGGCGAACCACGCGTTCGTGTGCAGCGGGTGGTGGTTCATGGTGATCATGCAGAAGAGGTGGTCGTCGTACTCGGTGATCGTCTTCCCGGGCCAGTGCCGGTAGACGTCGCCGACCTGGAAGTCCTCCAGGTGCCGGCCGAACGGGCGGTCGATGGTGGCCATGGCGGGACACGGTAGGGACCGCCGCCCCGGAGCGGCCAGCGCTAGAGTTGTCGGCCGGCGGAACCGGGGAGGAACCATGACGCGGCATGACTCGGGACGTGGCGGCCGCGCCCGGTCGCACCTGATCCCGCTGACGGTGGCCTCGCTCGCCGTGATCGCCACGGCCTGCGTGCAGGAGGCCGACCTCGCCGACGTCTCGACCGGCGAGGTCGACTTCGAGGCCACCCCGGAGTTCATCTCCGACGCCGCCGAGCGCTCTGCCGAAGCGCCCTACCGGCTCGAGATGACGCTGGCCATGGACCTCGACTTCGCCGGCCAGTCAGCCGACGTCGACGCGCCGATGATGTCGGGGGAACAGGACGGCAAGCTCTCGCACCTCCGGATGGACATGGGCCCGCTGATGGAGGACCTCGGTCAGCTGGCGCCACCCGGTGAGACGATCCCGCACGAGGTGTCAGAGGCCGACCTCAGCATGGAGATCGTGTCGGACGGGCAGGTCATGTACCTGCGCGCGCCGATGTACGAGGCCATGGCCGACATGCCCGGCACCGGCGGGGAACCCGGTCCCCTGGGCGACCTGGCGACCCTCGGCGACCGCTGGGGCCGCGTGGACCTCACCGAGCTCGGCGACGTGCTGCCGTTGAACGACGTGGCGAGCGCGGCGGGCGGCCAGGCCGCCGACCCCCGGGCCCTCCTGGACCTGGTCGCCGGCGCCGACGACGTCGATCAACTGGGCGACGCCGAGGTGCGGGACGTGCCCGTCCACGGGGCGGCGGCCCAGGTCACCATGGGCGAGCTGCTCGAGGCGTCGGGCCTGAGCGCCGAGGCGTTCTCCCGGGCCATGGGCGGGTCCCTGCCCGCCGGCGCTGAGGCCATCCTGGAGTCGATGCTGGATGCGCAGATGTCCGTCGAGGCATGGGTCGACGACGAGGGCTACGTGCGCCGGGTGGCCTACGAGCTCGATCTGCTCGCCATGCTCGCCGAGGCCCTGCCCGGCGGCGATCTGGGGGGTGATGCGCCGTCCGGGCTCACGTACGGCGTCACCATGGACTTCTTCGACTACGGCGACGACTCGATCGCCATCGAGCTCCCCGATCCCGACGAGGCGGTCGACGTCACCGATTCCTTCCTCGAGCTGTACGCCGGCCGCGCCACCTGACACCGCCGCTGGTGGGCGAATACCGTCCCCAGCCATGACTCCGCCCGACATCGACGCCGCCGCCTCCGCCGTCGAGACCGCCCGCGACGTCGTGCACCGGGCGCTCGGCCACCTCGCCGCCACCGGCTCGGTCGATGCCGACCAGGTCGTGGCGTACGACCTCGCCCACGCCGCCGCCGCCGCCGAGACCGCCCGGACGCTGCTCGACTACGGCGCGACGGGCGACGAGGAGGCCGCCATCACGTGCGCCTTCGCCGCCGACGCGGTGGCCGACGTGGCCGGGAGGCTGTACGGGAGGGAGGCCGCCTGGGGAGTGGACGCCGCCGCCCTCGACGGCGCCCGGGCGTTCGTGGCCGCCTACCGCGATCCGGCGTTCCTGGCGTCGATCGACGGCCCCGGGCCCAGCCACCTGGACGACGACTTCGAGCTGGTGCGGGACACGTTCCGCCGCTTCGCCGACGACAAGATCCGCCCGATCGCGGAGGGCGTCCACCGGCACAATGCCGACATCCCCGAGGACGTCATCTCGGGGCTGGCCGAGCTCGGTGCCTTCGGGCTGTCGGTGCCCGAGGAGTACGGCGGGTTCGCGGCCGGCGGCGAGAGCGACTACATGGGCATGGTGGTCGCCACCGAGGAGCTGTCGCGGGGATCGCTGGGCGTCGGGGGCTCGCTGATCACGCGGCCGGAGATCCTCACCCGGGCGCTGGTCAAGGGCGGCACCGAGGATCAAAAGCAGCACTGGCTGCCGCGGCTGGCCGGCGCCGAGGTCATGGCGGCGGTGGCGGTGACCGAGCCGGACTACGGCTCCGACGTCGCCGCCATCGCCACCGCGGCGAGGCCGAGCGCAGGCGGTTGGCTGATCAGCGGCGTCAAGACCTGGTGCACGTTCGGGGCCCGGGCCGACGTGCTGATGCTGCTCGCCCGCACGGACCCCGACCACACGCGGGCGCACCGGGGCCTGTCGCTGTTCGTCGTCCCCAAGCCCCGAGGCGACGGCCGCGGCTTCCAGATCACGCAGGACGCGGGCGCCGACGGGGCGCCCGGGGGCGGCCGCATGGAGGGCCGGCCGATCGACACCATCGGCTACCGCGGCATGCACTCCTACGAGGTCTCGTTCGACGACTGGTTCGTGCCCGACGCCTGCCTGGTCGGCGGCGACGACGGCCTCGGCCGGGGCTTCTACCTGCAGATGGCCGGCTTCGAGAACGGCCGGCTGCAGACCGCGGCGCGGGCCATCGGCGTGATGCAGGCGGCGTACGAGGATGCCCGGCAGTACGCGCGCGACCGGTCCGTCTTCGGCCGGCCGATCGCCGACTACCAGCTCACCCGGGCCAAGCTCGCCCGCATGGCGGTGACCATCCAGGCCGCCCGGCAGTTCGCCTACGCCGTGGCCCGGCTGATGGCCAAGGGGGAGGGCACGATGGAGGCGGCGATGGTGAAGGCGTACGTCTGCAAGGCCGCGGAGTGGGTGACCCGCGAGGCCATGCAGATCCACGGCGGCTTCGGCTACGCGGAGGAGTACGCCGTCAGCCGCTACTTCGTCGACGCCCGGGTGCTGTCGATCTTCGAGGGCGCCGACGAGACCCTCTGCCTCAAGGTCATCGCCCGCCGGCTCGTGGAGGCGGAGAGGCAATAGGTTCGACTCGATGTCGGACGACACCGCAAGCCAACAGCTCGCCGAGCTGCCGGAGGACTGGGATCGGGCGCTGGCGATCGTGGCGCATCCCGACGACCTCGAGTACGGCGGCGCCGCCGCCGTGGCCCGCTGGACCGGGCAGGGCAAGCGGGTCGCGTACCTGCTGGCCAGCAAGGGCGAGGCCGGCATCGATTCGATGGAGCCCGCCGAGAGCGCCCGGGTGCGCACGAGCGAGCAGCGCGACAGCGCGGCCGTCGTGGGCGTGACCGACGTGGAGTTCCTCGACCATCCCGACGGCACCATCGAGTACGGGCTGGCGCTGAGGCGCGACCTGGCGGCCGCCATCCGTCGCCACCGGCCCGAGCTCGTCATCGGGGTCAACCACCGGGAGACCTACGGCGGGATCTACGTCAACATGGCCGACCACCGGGCCACCGGGCTGGCGACGATCGACGCGGTGCGCGACGCGGCCAACCGCTGGGTGTTTCCGGAGCTGGTCGACGACGGGCTTGAGCCGTGGTCCGGCGTTCGCTACCTGGCGGTCATCGCGTCGCCCCAGCCCACGCACGCCGTCGACGTGACCGCCACCTTCGATGTCGGCGTCGACTCGCTGCGGCGCCACGCCGCCTACCTCGCCGGGCTCGGTGATCCGGACCCCGCGGTGTTCCTCCGCCAGTGGGCCGAGGCCACGGCCCAGCGGTTCGGTGGGCGCCTGGCGGTGTCGTTCGAGCTCCTCGGCGTCTAGGGGCGCCCGGCGCCCGCTAGTGCGGTGACCACCGTCGTCACTAGCGTCCGGGCGATGGAGGACCTCGAGGGCAAGGTGGCGGTGGTGACCGGGGCGGCGTCGGGCATCGGCCTGGCACTGGCCCGGAGGTTCGCCGCCGACGGCATGCGGGTGGTGCTGGCCGACGTCGAGCGCGCCGCCCTCGACAAGGCGACCGCCGACCTGGCGGGCGAGTTCGGCGCCGCGAGCGTCATGGGGATCGTCACCGATGTGCGGGACGACGAGGCGGTCGACGCCCTGGCGGCGGCCGCGTTCGACCGGTTCGGCACGGTCCACGTGCTGTGCAACAACGCCGGCGTCGGGGTCGGCGGGCTCACCTGGACGGTGCCCGCGGATCGCTGGCGCTGGGCCGTCGACGTGAACCTCCTCGGGGTTGCGCGCGGCATCAGGGCGTTCGTGCCCCGGATGATCGAGCAGGGCGAGGGCCACGTCGTCAACACGGCGTCCGCGGCCGGCATCCTCACCGGCCCGGCCATGGCCCCCTACTTCGCCACCAAGCACGCGGTGGTGGCCCTGTCGGAGTCGCTGTACTTCGACCTCCAGCTCACGGGCGCCAGCGTCGGCGTGTCCGTGCTGTGCCCCGAGTGGGTGCGAACCAACATCGCGGACGCGGAGCGCAACCGGCCCGCCGAGGTGGCCCCGGTCGACTCGGGTCCGGTGCCCGGCGTCGACATCGATCCCGAGATGATGCGGGCGCTGATCCAGGGCCTGATCGACGGCGGCATGGACCCCGGCGACGTCGCCGCGCAGGTGGTCGATGCCATCCGGAACGACCGCTTCTGGATCCTGACCCATGCCACGACGCTGGAGTCCGCGCGCCGGCGGTGGGACGCCATCGCCGCCGGCGGGCCGCCGGAGTTCTGGAACGTGGCCGCCGTCTGACCGCACCGCCGGCCCGACGATCGCCCGACGGGTCGCTGCCCGCGCGTCCGGTGTAGGAGCATCGTGAGCATGCGCATCGAAGTCGAGGACATCGAGCTCGAGGTCCAGGTCGAGGAGCCGGCCGGCAATCACCGGGGCCCGGCCGTCCTGCTCCTCCACGGCTGGCCCGATTCCCACCGCCTGTGGCGCCACCAGGTGCCCGGCCTGACCGCGGCCGGCTTTCGGACGATTGCGCCCGACCTCAGGGGGTTCGGCGCCTCGGACAAGCCGGAGGACGTCGCGGCGTACGGCCTGGCCCAGATCCTCGGCGACGTGATCGGCGTCCTCGACCACCTGGGCCTCGACCGCGTCCACGTGGTGGGGCACGACTGGGGCGCGGCGGTCGCCTGGGCGCTGACGGCGCTCGTCCCCGACCGCGTGGACCACCTCGTCACGCTGTCGGCGGGCCATCCCCTGGCGTTCCGCGACGCCGGTCTCCCCCAGCGCGAGAAGTCCTGGTACGTGCTCCTGTTCCAGCTCGAGGGCGTCGCCGAGCGCTGGCTCGCGGACGACGGCTACGCCAACTTCCGGGCGTGGAGCCGGCACCCGGACGCCGACGCGGCGATCGCGGACCTGTCCCGCCCCGGCGCGCTGACCGCGAGCCTCAACTGGTACCGGGCGAACCTTCCGCCGGCGGCGCTGGTCGAGCCGCCGCCCGACGTGCCGCCTGTCTCCCGGCCCACCATGGGCCTGTGGAGCAAGGGCGACCCTCACCTCGTCGAGGAGAACATGACCGGTTCCGCGGCGCACGTCACCGGTGGCTGGCGCTACGAGCGCGTCGACGGGGCCGGCCATTGGATCCCGCTCGATGCGCCCGACGAGCTGACCAGGCTGTTGCTCGACTTCCTGCCTGCGCCCGGCCTCTAAAGCGCGGCGATGGCGGCGGCCAGCGCCAGCGTGCGGCGGGCCTGCTCGACGTGGAGGTTCTCGACCATGCGGCCGTCGACGGTGACCACGCCGCGGCCTGCCGCCTCCGCCTGCTCGAACGCCTCGATGATCCGGCCGGCCCGCTCGACCTCGTCGGCCGCCGGCGCGAACACCCGGTTGCAGGGCTCGAGCTGGCTGGGGTGGATCAGCGTCTTGCCGTCGAAGCCCAGCTGGCGGCCCTGGCGGCACTCCGCCTCGAAGCCCTCGGCGTCGGCGATGTCGTTGTAGACGCCGTCGAGGATCACCTTGCCGCTGGCGCGGGCGGCGAGCAGGCAGAGCCCGAGGCCCGCAAGCAGGGGCTGCCGCCCGGGAACGTGCTCCGCCTGGAGCTCCTTGGCGAGGTCGTTGGTGCCCATCACCAGCGCGGCCAGCCGCTCGGACGCGGCGCAGATCTCCGCGGCACGCAGGGCCGCCGCCGGGGTCTCGAGCATGGCCCAGACGGCGGTGCCGTCGGGGGCCCCGCCGTCCTCGAGGGCCTTCTCGATGGCGTGCACCGCTCCCGCCGAATCGACCTTCGGGACCACCACCGCCGCCGGGCCCGCGGCGGCCGCCGCCCGGAGGTCGTCGTCGTGCCAGGGCGTGCCGGCGCCGTTGATCCGGATGGTGACCTCCCGGCGCCCGTAGCGGCCCGATGCCGCCGCCTCGCAGACCCGGTCGCGGGCCTCGGCCTTGGCGTCGGGGGCGACCGCATCCTCGAGGTCGAGGATGAGGGCGTCGGCGGGCAGGCCCGCGGCCTTGGCGAGCGCCCGCTCGTTGGCGCCCGGCATGTACAGGACCGACCGGCGCGGCCGGAGCGCCGGCCCCGGCACGGCGCTCATCCGTCGGCCCGCTCGGTTGCGGCAAATCCGTACGCGGCGGCCAGCTCGGGGTCCCGGTCGGCCAGCTGCTGCGCCAGCTCGACGATGACCCTGCACTGCTTGACCGAAGCGTCGTCCTCCATCTTGCCATCGAGCATGAGCGCCCCGGTGCCGTCGCCCATGGCCTCGATGACCCGCCGGGCGTGGGCCACGTCGGCCGGGTCCGGGCTGAAGACGCGCTTGGCGATGTCGATCTGCGCCGGGTGCAGGCTCCAGGCGCCGACACAGCCGAGCAGGAACGCGTTGCGGAACTGGTCCTCGCAGGCGACGACGTCCTTGATGTCGCCGAAGGGCCCGTAGTACGGGAGCACGCCGTTGGCGACGCAGGCGTCCACCATGCGGGCGATCGTGTAGTGCCACAGGTCCTGCTGGAACGTGGCACGGGGTGCGTCGGGGTCGTCGGGGTCGGGGTCCCGGCGCACCAGGTAGCCGGGGTGGCCGCCGCCGACGCGCGTGGTCTTCATGCGCCGGTTGGCGGCCAGGTCGGCGGGGCCCAGCGAGAGGCCCTGCATGCGGGGGCTGGCGCCGCAGATGTCCTCGACGCTGGCCACGCCCCGCGCCGTCTCGAGGATCGCGTGCACCAGGAGCGGCTCGGTGAGCCCGGCCTTGGCCTCGAGCTGGGCCAGCAGGCGGTCGACGTAGTGGATGTCCTCCGGCCCCTCGACCTTGGGGATCATGATGACGTCGAGGGCGTCGCCGACCTCCATGACGGCGGTGGTGAGGTCGTCGAGGCCCCAGGGCGAGTCCAGCGAGTTGACCCGGGTCCACAGCTGGGTGTCGGGCGCGCTCCACTTCTTGCCCACCTCGACCATGCCCGCCCGGGCGGCCTCCTTGTCGGCGGCGGGCACGCCGTCCTCGAGGTTGGCCAGCAGGACGTCGACCTGGCCGGCCATCTCCGGCACCTTGGCGACCATCTTGGCGTTGGACGCGGGGAAGAAGTGGATCATCCGGGACGGCCGGACCGGGATCTCCCGCAGCGGCGCCGGGGCGCCGACCGCCAGCGGCCGGAAGAAGTCCTTGGGGGAACGCATCGGGGTGACCCTAACGCGGAGGTGTGTTCACCAGCCCGGCCCGCTCGCCGCGGGCGACCACCTTGGCCGCCATCTTCCGCGAGGCCTCGTCCACCATCTCGTCGCCGAAGCGGATCGCCCCTCGCCCCTCGTCGCCGGCGGCGGCATCCAGGGCGTGCAGGACGGCGGACGCGTGGTCGAACTCCGCCTGCGTGGGCGAGAACGCCTGGTTGACGATCGGGATCTGGTCGGGGTGGACGGTCCACTTGCCGTCGACGCCCAGCGCCCGGGCCCGCCCGCAGTAGTGCCGCAGCCCGTCGAGGTCGCGGATCCGCAGGTAGGGGCCGTCCACGACCTGCAGGCCGTGGGCCCGGCCGGCGGCGAGGATCCGGGTGAGGGCGTAGTGGAAGTGGTCGCCGGGGTACTCGGGGATCTCCACGCCGGCGGTGAGCATCGGCATGTGCATCGCGGCGGCGAAGTCGGCCGGCCCGAACACCACCGCCTCCAGCCGTGGGGAGGCGGCGCAGATCGCCTCCACCTCGATCAGCCCGGCCGGCGACTCGATCTGCGCCTCGATGCCGACGTGGCCCACGGGCAGGCCCGCCCGGATCTCCGCCTGGCGCAGGACCAGGTCGGCGGCCACCACCTGGGCCGGGCCCTCCACCTTGGGGAGGACGATCTCGTCGAGGCGGCGGCCGGCCCGGGCGACGACCTCCAGGATGTCGAACGTCGTCCAGGGGGTCGACCAGTCGTTGACCCGCACGGCGAGGATCGCGTCGCCCCACTCGCCGGAGGCGACGGCATCGGCCACGGTCGTCCTGGCGGCCTCCTTCTCGGATGGCGCAACGGCGTCCTCCAGGTCGAGGAACACCATGTCCGCCGCGAGGTCGCGCGCCTTGGCGATGAACCGCGGGCTCGACCCCGGCACCGCGTGGCACGACCGGCGGGGCAGGTCACGCGACCGCGACGACACGGCGGCTGCCTAACCGGGGGGCTGCTGCGTGGCCAGGTCGGCCGGCAGCAGCTGGTCGGTGACCAGGCGCTCGAACCGGGCGGGATCGCCGGCGACGTAGCCGCGGCAGAGCCGGAGGCCCTCGGTGTAGCAGTGGCTGTAGGCACGCCAGGTCGGGTCGGTGAGGAACGACACGGCCTTCTCGGCTCGGTTCCGGGGCAGGAGCGCCCAGCGCTCGAGGTACGCGACCACGTCCTCGACCGGCCAGCCGCCGTCGTGCAGGTGGATGGCGGCATTCGACCGGACCCACGACAGCGCCTCGGCGGATTCGGCCAAGGCGGCGGCCACCTCGGCGTCGTAGCGGATGCCCAGCGGCCGCAGGTGCTCGGCCACCACGGGCTCCGGACGGCGGCCCACCACGACCTCGACCCCGAGGTCGGCCAAGCCCTCGGCCATCGTGCACTGGGGGGTGCCCACGAGGAAGATCGTCTCCTCGAGCCAGCGGCGCTGGCGGACGAGGCCGACCTCCTTGCGGGTGTGCTCCGTGTGGTGGCCGGGATAGGCCTCGTGGGCCACCAGGTGGCCGAGGGTAAGCGACAGCACCGGCAGGTCGAGGTTGATGGCCACGCGGCTGCGGAGCCCACCCTCGTAGTAGTTGAAGCCCGACCACGGCTTGTCGGTCTCGAAGATCCACTCCACGTGCTCGCCATCCGGCAGCCCGAAGAGGCGCTGGGTCCGCTCGCGCAGGTCGTCGGCCAGCGCCCGGATGGCCGGCTCCAGCTTCTCGGCCGGGACGGCGTGCGCCTCCCGCCAGGCGATGTAGCGCTCACGCAGCGGTGCGCCACCATCGGGCGGCAGGACCCGGTCGAGGCTCCGGTGGGCGGCCGCCAGCTCGTCGTCGGCGACGAGCGCGGGGCGCGCGCCATAACACGACTCGACCTCGTCGAGGTAGCCGACGCCGGTCCCCGCCAGCTTGCGCGCGCTGGTACGGAGGCCCACGGCCTGCGCTCGGATCCAGCGACGGCGCCCGGCGTCGATCCGATCGGCACCGTCGCCCGCGTCGAGGTCGGCGACCAGCCGTCCCGCGTCGGCCGCCAGCTCCGCGGGCGGGTGTGGCGGCTCCGCCTCGGCCCGTGCGGCCAGCTCCGGCGGTCCGTAGTACGCATCGACGAAGCCGTCGACGTGGCGGCCGAGCCGCAGCCCGAGCTCCAGGTAGCGCTCGACGACGTCGGTCTCAGCCACGGCGGCGACGCTAACGCGCCGGGGGCCCGACCCCGTCGGTCAGTACTGGCCGGTCAGTACTGGCCGCCGAGCTTGCGGTGGTCCCAGGAGACGACCCGGTCGACGTGGACGATGACGCCCACCCGCTTGGCCCCTGTGCGCTCGAGGAAGGGCTGCACCTCCTCGGACCACTCGCCGAGGTAGCGCTCGAAGACGCTGCGGCCGATCGCCATCCTGCCCTCCTGGTCGGGCACCAGCTCGGCCCGGCCCACCAGCTCGACCCCCTGCAGCTCCTCGTACTTCTCGCCCGCCTCGACCAGGCACGTGATCTGAGGATTGCGCTCGAGGTTGACGATCTTCTGCGACTTGCCGAACGTCCAGAACGCCGGCGCCTCGCCCACGAACCCGTACCACATGGCCACCATGTGGATGGTCCCGTCGTGGTTGATGGTGGCCACGTTCATCGTGTGGCGGCCGCGGAGGAACGCGGCCACCTCGTCGTCGGACATGCGGATCAGGTCGCGGCGCTTCATGGCGCGGGATTCTGCCAGGCGTCCGGATGTGACGGACGCCCGAACGCGTCCCCACCCTCAACCGGCGTTCGAAAACGCCGGAAACCGTCACATCCGGACGCCGGAACGCCCTCCCGAGGGCCCGGGGGGCGGGCGCAGCAGCTCGGGTGGGCACGGGCACGGCACCCGGCGGGGCTCGACGATCCGGTCGATCCCCTCGATCGCGTCCACCTCGCCCACGCCGCCGCCGACCCGGGTGACCAGGGCGTCGAACAGCGGCCCCGGCAGCCGCCGGCCCACGGCCATCAGGAGCCACACGGCCGCACCGGCTTCCCGCGCCTCCGCCAGCGCGTCGCCGGTGCCGACCGCGCCGAGGAACCGGTCGGGCCCGGCGGCCCCGGCCTCGACGAGCAGGACCCCGCCGGCGGAACCGCGTACGGGACCGGGCCCGGCCTCGACCACCTCGAGGTCGTCGCGCATGCCGGCCAGGTCGAGGGCGAGGTCCGACCCGCCGGCGGCGTCGGGGATCACCGTCACGGCCGCACCCTCGGGCAGCTCGAGGCTCAGGTCGATCCGGGCCGGGTCGTCGTCGAGCTCGAGGGCGATCGTCCGGGCCTGCCCCCGGGGATCGTCGGCGGCGAGCAGCCGGGCGCAGGCCCACCACAGGGCCCCCGCCGCAGGGTGGCGGTCGATGAGGCGGCGGCACGACGTGAGCAGGCTCATCGGGTCGAAAGCCAGCGACCCGAGCACCGAGGCGGCCTCGGTCGCCAGGGCCGTCTGCTCGATGTCTCGTGCTCGTGCCACCACCCGCAGCCGCTCGATCGGGTGCACCGGCCCGACCGTATCCCCGAATCTGCTCCCGGAAACGGCAGCTTGCTACCGTCTCGGGCCGTGGCGACCGACCCCCCTGGTGACCTGCAGCTCGCGCCGCTCGACGGTGAGCCGCGGACCCTCGATGCGTGGCTGACCACGTTTCACCTGGCGGCGGTCATCCTCGATCCCTACACCTACGAGAGCGCGTGGCTGCTGGAGACCGCCGGCCGCATCCTCGAGGACTTCCGGGGGGCCGACTGCCGCATTGCGTTCGTCGTCACGGCCGGGGCCGACGACGCCCGCGAGTTCCTCGGGCCATGGGCCCAGCGGATGCTGACCTTCGCCGACCCGGATCGCGACCTCGTCAAGGCGATCGGGGTCAACGAGCTGCCGGCGTTCGTCCACCTGCGCCAGGACCGGTCGGTCGCCGCCCTCGCCGAGGGGTGGGACCCGCCCGAGTGGCGGGACGCGGTGTCGGAGCTGGCCAAGGCCATGAGCTGGACGCGGCCCAACATCCCGGGGCCCACCGACCCCAAGCCGTACCCGGGCTCCCCCGCGCTCGGAACCTGATCGCCGAGCGGCGGCGCTACTTGCGGACCCCACCCTTCGTCATGCCGAGGACGTCGAGGGCGACGTCCACTTGCTCCGCGGTGAGCAGGCCCTTCTCGAGCACGAGCTCGCGGACGCTGCGCCCGGTGGCGATGCTCTCCTTGACGATGAGGGCGGCAGCGTCGTACCCGATGTAGGGGTTCAGCGAGGTCCCCAGCGACGGGCTCGACTCGGCGTAGGCCCGGCAGCGCTCGACGTCGGCCTCGATGCCGGCCACGCACCGATCCGCGAACACGCGGGTCACGTTGCCGAGCAGCCGGATCGACTCGAGCACGTTGCGGGAGATCAGCGGCAGGTAGACGTTCAGCTCGAAGTTGCCCTGCGACCCCGCGAACGCGACCGCGGCGTCGTTGCCGATCACCTGGGCCGCGACCTGGGTGAGCGCCTCCACCAGCACCGGGTTGACCTTGCCCGGCATGATCGACGAGCCCGGCTGCAGGTCGGGCAGCCGGATCTCCGCCAGGCCGGTGCGGGGGCCCGAGGCCATCCAGCGGATGTCGTTGCCGATCTTGACCAGCGCCACCGCCAGAGCCCGCAGGCTGCCGGAGAGCGACACCAGCGCATCGCGGGCACCCTGCACGGCGAAGTGATCCCCGGCCTCGACGAGCGGGAGCTCCAGGTCGCGCGCCAGCCGGTCGATCACGTCGGCGGCGAAGCCGGGCGGACAGTTGATGCCGGTGCCGACGGCGGTGCCGCCGAGCGGCAGCTCCCCGACGCTGCCCAGCGTGGACTTGATGCGCCCCGCCGCCTGGGAGACCTGGGCTGCGTAGCCCCCGAACTCCTGGCCGAGCGTGACCGGCGTGGCGTCCATGAGGTGGGTGCGGCCCGACTTGACGACCTCGGCGAACGAGCGGGCCTTCGCCCGCAGCGCCGCCCCCAGGTACTCCAGGGCCGGGAGCAGCACGGTCTGGGTCTGGTGCGCAGCCGCCACGTGGATCGCCGACGGGAACACGTCGTTCGACGACTGCGAGGCGTTGACGTGATCGTTGGGGTGGACGGGGCGCCCGAGCCGCTCGGAGGCCAGGTTGGCCAGCACCTCGTTGGCGTTCATGTTGGAGCTGGTGCCGGACCCGGTCTGGAACACGTCGATGGGGAACTGCGCGTCCCAGCGCCCCTCGGCCACCTCGGCGGCGGCGGCGCTGATGGCGTCGGCCATGTCCGGCTCGATGACCCCGAGCCGCGCGTTGGCCTGGGCCGCGGCGCCCTTGATGCGGGCCAGCGCCGCGATCATCGATGCCTCCAGGGGCACGCCCGAGATCGGGAAGTTCTCGATCGCCCGCTGCGTCTGGGCCCCCCAGCGGGCCGCCGCGGGCACCCGCACGTCTCCCATGCTGTCCTGCTCCACGCGGTAGCCGTCGCCTTCGGTCGTCACGTGATGGACGGTATCCACCGTGCCGGCAAGCGACAGCATCCGCTCCCCACCGAACGTGCGGCGGTTGGGGCCCCCATGGGGGCGCTAGCTGCCGCAAGTTCGGATCGGGGGGCCGCCGCCCGGGCACACGCGATAATCCCGGACATGGGGATGGCCGGACTCGCCGCGCGGCCGCGTTACGTCTCGGTGGTCGGCGGCACCGAGGCGAGCGATGCGGTCGTCGCCCTCGCCGAGGAGGTCGGGCGCCTGCTCGCCCAGCGGGGCTGCGTCGTCGTCACCGGCGGGCGCGCCGGGGTGGCCGAGGCCGCCAGCCGCGGCGCAGTGCTGGCGGGCGGCACCACCGTCGGCATCCTCCCCGGGACCACCCGCGCGGAGGCCAACCCCTACGTCACCGTCGCCGTGCCGACCGGCGTCGGGGAGGCCCGCAACGCCATGGTGGTCATGGACGCCGCCGCCGTCATCGCCCTGCCCGGCGCCCACGGCACGCTGTCCGAGATCGCGTTCGCCCTGCTGGCGGGCACGCCGGTCATCGTCCTCGGGGACGGCTGGGACGTGGGCGGCACGGTGCCGGCGCGCTCGGCCAGCGACGCAGTCGACCTGGCGCTCGCGCTCGAGCCGGGGGCATAACGGGTCGGCCGGGCCTCAGGGCGCGCAGGACTGGACGGTCACCGGGCCGTCGCCCCCCGGCGCGATCGTGACCTCGGGCCGGGTCGCGGCCCCACCGCGGCCGTGCTCCCCCGCCCAGTCCCCGAAGGCACTGCCCAGCTCCGCCGTCTCGCCGGCGTCGTCGCCGACGGCGGCCAGCGTGGCGCACGGCCGCTGGCCGTCGCGCCAGGCCACCACCGCGTCGCCTCCCCAGCCCGCCGCCGCCTTGCGGGCGCGGTCGGCGCCGAGCTCGTTGGCCAGCACGAGCTGGATCAGCAGCTGCCCGGCCGTGCCGGTGTCGACGACCTGGCCGGCGACGTCCGGCGGCGGGACGGCGATGGCGGCCTCGCCCGCCTCGTAGGCGGCCGGATCGATCACCTGCTCGCTGGTCCGAGGCGGCGCCCCGAAGGCGGCGTCGAGCGCCCCCTGGCCTTCGTCGTCGATCAGATCGACGACGAAGTCCTGACCCAGGCCGTAGGGCGCGGTGATGAGGTCGATGAGCACCAGCGGCACGTCGCCGAGGTCCATGTCGCCGCCCAACGACAGCTCCTCGGCGGCGGCGTCGAGCTGCTCCTCCTCGCTGAGGCCGGCGCGATAGGCATCCTCGACCCGGCGGGCGTTGCCCTCCACGAGGGCGGTGAATCCGAACCCGATCTCGTCGTCGGCGTCGTCGTACTCGGGCCGATCGAGGTCGAAGTGCTGGTCGTCGATGGCGTGGGTGAGCTCGTGGGCGATGGTGGTCCGGACGTACGGCGTCAGCTGCGTCCCCCGCACGACCAGCTCGTCGGTCTCGGGGTCGTAGAAGCCGACCACGCCGGCGCCGAGCAACCTGCGCATGGCCTCCACGAGGTCGACGTCCGGTTCGACCAGGCCGAAGGCCTTCAGGAGCACCTCGGTCTCGCGCAGCTCGTCGACCCCCTCGTCGAAGTCGTCGAGCAGCCGGCGCTGGAACTCGCCCTCGCCCGCCAGCTCGACGTCCACCGGCTGGGTGAACGCCAACCCGCGCTCCCTCTCGACGACGGCACTGATGTCGTCGACGGCGGCGCGCACCTCGGCCTCGCTGGCGGGCGGGCCCGGCTCGCCCCCCGACCTCTCGCCGTCCGACCCGTCGCCGGCAGACCCCTCACCCCCCGTGCCGCCGCCACCCCCGGGCGCCGACAGCGGGTCGTCGTCGGCCTCGTCGACGGACGTCCAGGCCGCAGCGACCGACGCCGCGAGCAGGGCGACGATCGCCACGGCGCCGGCGATCCCCACCCAGAGGCGCCGCCGGGGCACCCGCTCGGGCTGGCGTTCCGACATGGCCCTTCGCACGGTAGCGGTCGCCCGTGACGCGCTCGTTTCGGCGGCTCCGAGCCGGGGAACGCGTGGTGGAGTCGACAGGCGAGGAGGCGTGCATGCCGGACGACCCCGGGAACCCCGAATCCGACCCCGACCACGAGGCATCCGAGACCCGCGAGGAGCGGGCCGAGGAGCTCGCGCACGAAGCCGCGGAGGAGAACCCCGACCCGATCACCTACCGCGAGGTGTTGGAGGGCGAGCTGGAGGAGGAGGGCCTGTCCGAGGAGGGCGGCGAGATCGGCGAGCACATCGACTAGTGGGCCCTCGCGCCCACTAGTCCCTCATCGGATCGGTCCCTCACGAATGCCGGCCGCCGCTCGTTGTATCTGGCATGAGGCCCGCTGTACCCACGACGCGTCGCGGCGGGGCGCGTAGCCGCCAGGGCGGCGTTCCGACCACCCTGCCGCCGGCCTCGGGCACCGTGCCGGGGCGCGGTCACCAGCCGTCGCTGCCGCTCGTCGAGGTCGAGGCGCGGGGGCGGCGGGAGGTGCTGCCGGGCGTCGTGCACGCGCCGGCCTGGCTCGGCCTCCCCGCCCAGCGGGCGCTCGTCGACGACTTCCGACGGTGGGCGCTGCCGCCGGCCGGGCTGCGCCATCCCCGGGTCCCGACCGGCCACCTGATGAGCGTCCAGTCCGTGTGCCTCGGGTGGCACTGGCAGCCCTACGCGTACAGCCGGACTGCGGACGACACCGACGGCGCGCCCGTGAAGCCGCTGCCGCCCGAGGTCCTGGAGCTGGCCCGCGCCGCGGTCGGCGCCGCCTACGGCCCCGGAGCTCCGGTGGCGGACGGCTACGCCCCGGACGCCGCCATCGTGAACCTCTACGCCCCCGGCGCCCGGCTCGGGCTCCACCAGGACGGCGAGGAGCCCTCGGCCGCCCCGGTGGTCACGATCAGCCTGGGTGACGCCTGCACCTTCCGGCTGGCCGGGGTCGACCGCCGCACGGGGCCGTTCACCGACATCGTCATGCGCAGCGGCGACCTCCTCGTCTTCGGCGGCCCCAGCCGCCGCATCTACCACGGCGTGCCCAAGCTGCTCCCGGGCACGGCGCCGCCCGGCCTCGGCCTCCCGGCCGGGAGGCTCAGCATCACCGTGCGCGAGACGGGTCTGTCGTGAGCGCGTCCACGCCCGCCGCGGACCGGGTGGGCCGGCTCCGGTGGCCCGACGTCGCCGCCAGCGTCGACGACGTCGGGGTCGGGCCGACGGGCCCGGTGCTCACGGCCGCCGAGTGCCGGTCGCTCGTCGGCGTCTACGACGACGACGAGCGCTTCCGGTCGACCATCGACATGGCCCGCCACCGCTTCGGTGAGGGCCAGTACCGCTACTTCGACCACCCGCTGCCCGAGATCGTCGCCGAGCTGCGGGCCGCCTTCTGGCCCCCCCTCCTGGCCATCGCCCGCAGCTGGGCACAGAGGCGGAATGGGGCCGCCCCGTGGCCCGACCGGTTCGAGGACTGGCTGGACGAGTGCCACGCCGCCGGCCAGACCCGACCCACACCGCTGATGCTGCGCTACCGCGCGGGCGATTGGAACGCGCTGCACCGGGACCTCTACGGCGACCTCGTGTTCCCGCTCCAGGTCGTCATCGGCCTCGACCGACCGGGCGACGCGTATACGGGCGGCGAGTTCGTCGTGGTCGAGCAGCGGCCGCGCGCCCAGTCCCGCGCCACCGCCAGCACGATCCCGCAGGGCCACGGGCTGGTCTTCGCCACCCGGGACCGTCCCGTGCGGAGCCGGCGCGGCTGGTCCAACGGTGCCCTGCGCCACGGCGTCAGCACGGTCCTCAGCGGGCGGCGCCACACGCTGGGCCTCGTGTTCCACGACGCCGCGGCGTGAGCGGCGTGATGGGGCCCGGTGTGACCCCGGTCAGGACGTGACGACGGGGAGGCTCTCCCAGCCACGGACCGTCGACGTGCGAGCCTGGACGGCGTTGTCCCAGTCGACCTCCCACGCCGGGAAGCGCGCCAGGACCTCGTCGAGCGCGATGCGCCCCTCGAGCCTGGCCAGCGCGGCGCCGAGGCAGAAGTGGGTCCCGTAGCCGAAGGACAGGTGATGGTCGATCCTGCGGTGGATGTCGAACCGGTCGGGTTCCGGGAACCTGCGCTCGTCGCGGTTGCCGGACGCGTTGAGCAGCAGGATGGCGCTGCCCTCGGGAACGACCTGCCCATGGTGCTCGACGTCGCCGGTGACGTAGCGCGCCTGGACCGGTGACGGCGGCTCGAAGCGCAGCAGCTCCTCGATGGCCTTGGGCACCAGGCTGCGGTCCTCCACCAGCTCCCGACGCTGGTCGGGAACCTCGGCCAGCACCTTGCCGGCCCAGCCGATGAGCCGGGTGGTGGTCTCGTTGCCGGCCGCCGCGAGCAGGTTCACATAGCCGAGGACCTCGTCGCGCGTCAGCCGGCGCCGGGTCCCGTCCGTGTCCTCGTACTCGGCGCGCAGCAGCTCGGTCATCAGGTCGTCGGAGGGGTGCTCCGCCCGCCAGTCGATGTACTCCGCGAAGACGTTGGACTGGTCGCGCGTCTCCTGCACGGCGGCGTCGGGCATGGTCCCCTCCTGGAGGCGCAGGCCCTGGTCGATGCGGTCCCGGATCTCCTCCTGGTCCTGCTCCGGGATGCCGAGGAGCATGCCGATGGTGCGCATCGGCATCTGGGCGCCGAGATCGTGGATGAAGTCGAACCGCCCGGTGTCCACCAGCGGATCCAGGCAGCGTGCACAGAACTCGCGCACCTGGGGCTCGATCGCGCCCATCTTGCGGGGCGTGAACACCCGCGACAGCAGGCCCCGATGGAGGTCGTGCTCCGGGGGATCCTCGAAGATGATCGACCGCCGCGGGATCTCCATGCCGCTCTTGATCAGCTCGAGGAGAGTGCCCTTGGCCGAGCTGTACGTCCGCCAGTCGACCAGCGCCCGTTCGACGTCGTCGAAGCGGCTCAGGGCGTAGAAGTCGTAGCGCTCGTTGTAGTAGAGGGGACGCTCCTCGCGCAGACGCTTCCAGACCGGATAGGGATCGGTGTCGATCTCGAAGTCGAAGGGGTCGTAGTACACGCCGGGCTCGGTTGCGGTCATCGAGGCCTCCCCCTCGTCATGCGTCCTCCTCGCGGCGTGTGAGACTTACGTTACACTTTCGCAAGAAGGCTGTTCTCGTGTTCTCGGTGCAAGTGCTCGTGCGGGCGACGAAGGGGGATTCTGCCGGATGCGCATCGGGGTGATGGTCGGCCCGGAACGTGGCCGGTACCGGACCAAGGTCGATCGCCTGCGGGCCGACGCACGCTGGGCCGACGAGGCCGGGCTCGCCACCGTCTGGGTCCCCCAGATCCCCGACGACTTCGACGTCCTGACGGCGGCGGCCATCGTCGGGTCCGAGACGACCCGCACCGAGGTCGGCACGGCCGTCGTCCCGGTCCAGCCCCGGCACCCGATCGCGCTGGCGCAGCAGGCCCTCTCGGTGCAAGCGGTCTGCGGGGGCCGCCTCTCGCTCGGCCTCGGGGTCTCGCACCACTGGATCATCGACGAGATGCTCGGGCTGCCGTACGAGCACCCGGCCGCGACCATGGGTGCCTACCTCGACGTGCTCGACCAGGCGCTCGCGGGCCCCGGCCGCGTCGACGTCGACAACCACACGTTCAGGGTGCACAACCCCCTCGACATCACCGACGTCACGCCCACGCCCGTGCTCCTCGCCGCCCTGGGTCCGGTGATGCTCCGGCTGGCGGGCGAGCGGACCGACGGGACGATCCTGTGGATGGCCGACGAGCGGGCGATCGGCTCGCACGTCGCCCCCCGCATCACGCGTGCCGCCGACGCCGCCGGCCGCCCGGCGCCCCGGATCGTGGCCGGCATCCCCGTCTGCCTGTGCCGGGACGACGAGGTGGACGCCGCCGTCGAGCGGGCCAACCGCATCCTGTCCGAAGCCGAGGTCTCGTCCAACTACCAGCGGCTGCTCGACCTCGGCGACGCCCGCAACGTCGGCGACATCCTCGCCGCCGGGAGCGAGGCCGCCGTGGAGAAACGGCTCCGCGCCTTCGCAGACGCCGGTGCCACCGACGTGTCCGTCCGGGTCCTCCCGATCGGGGAGCACCGGGACGAGTTGCTGGCGTCCATGCATCGCACCCGGGCCTTCGTCGCCTCGCTCGCCGCCGCGTCCGTCTGATGACGTCCCTCGCACGAGGAGGACCCATGTCCGCACCGACGCTCGACATCCCGGTGTTCGACGCCGACAACCACCTCTACGAGACCCGGGATGCGTTCACGAAGTTCCTGCCCGATCGCTACCGCGGCGCGATCGACTACGTGGACGTGCGGGGCCGGACGAAGATCGTGGTGCGGGGCCGGATCAGCGCGTACATCCCCAACCCCACCTTCGACGTCGTGGCCCGACCCGGTGCGCAGGAGGACTACTTCCGCCACGGCAACCCCGAGGGCAAGAACCGGCGGGAGATCTTCGGCGAGCCGGTCCGGGCGATCCCCGCCTGGCGGGAGCCCGGCCCGCGCGTGGAGCTGATGGACGAGCAGGGCCTCGACCGCGCGCTCATGTTCCCGACGCTGGCGAGCCTGCTCGAGGAGCGGCTGCGCGACGATCCCGAGCTCACGCACGCGGTGATCCACACGCTGAACCAGTGGATGGACGAGACCTGGACGTTCAACTACCGCGACCGCATCTTCCCGGTGCCGATCGTGACGCTGCCCATCGTCGATCGTGCGATCGAGGAGCTGGACTGGGTGGTCGAGCGGGGCGCCCGCGTCGTGCTCGTCCGGCCGGCGCCGGTCCCCGGCTACCGCGGGCCCCGCTCGTTCGGCCTGCCGGAGTTCGACCGGTTCTGGGCGAGAGTCGTCGAGGCCGACGTGCTGGTCACCATGCACTCGTCCGACAGCGGCTACGAGCGCTACACGAACGAGTGGATGGGCAGCGACAGCGAGATGCTGCCGTTCCACCCGCAGGCGTTCCGGATGCTCGCCCAGTGGCGGCCCATCGAGGACGCCGTGTCGGCCCTGATCTGCCACGGCGCGCTGTCGCGCTTCCCCGGGCTGAAGGTCGCCGTGATCGAGAACGGCAGCAGCTGGGTCGAGCCGCTGCTCCGCAACCTCGCCGACGTCTACAAGAAGATGCCGCAGGACTTCCTCGAGGACCCCGTCGAGGTCTTCAGGCGAAGCATCCACATCAGCCCCTTCTGGGAGGAGGACCTGGGCGAGCTGGCCGACCTCATCGGTGAGGAGCGCGTCCTGTTCGGGTCGGACTACCCGCACCCCGAGGGGCTCGCCGAGCCCGCCAGCTACACGAGGCAGCTCGACGGCGTGGCCGAGGACACCGTCCGCAAGATCATGGGCGGCAACCTGGCGCGGTTGATGAGCGTCGACGACGCGATGTTCAGGGAGGTGGGGGCGTGAGCCACGACCTCGACGATTCCGGCGACATCGACGACGACATCGACGACGAC
>DATFVX010000256.1:0-11343 GCA_035259985.1 Acidimicrobiales bacterium
GTGGCCGTCCCGGGTGTGGGCGTCAGCACCGCCGAGGCATGGCGCACCCCGCTGGGCGACATGGCCGTCGACGTGACCGCGTGCCGGGAGCTGGTGGAGCGGGGCGACGCGGTCGAGGCCGACGACGCCCACGCGCCCGAGCACAGCCTCGAGGTCCACCTGCCGTTCATCCACGAGGTGCTGGGGCCGGTGACCATCGTGCCCCTGGTGGTCGGCCGGGGCAGCGCCGAGGCCACCGGCCGCGTGCTGGAACGGGTCTGGGGTGGCGACGAGACCGTCGTGGTCGTCTCGTCCGACCTCAGCCACTACCTCGACGACGCCAGCGCCCGCGAGCGCGACCAGCGGACCGCGGTGGCCATCCTCGAGGGGCGATCGGACGACGTGGGCCCCTACGACGCCTGCGGATGCGTGCCGATCTGTGGCCTGCTCGTCGCCGCCCGCGATCACGGGGTGGTGGCGCGGATTCTGGCCGCATCGACGTCGGCCGACACGTCGGGCGAGGTGGACCGGGTGGTGGGCTACGGCAGCTTCGGGTTCGTCGCCCCGCGACCGCTCGGCGACGGCGAACGACGTTGGCTCACCGACCTCGCCCGCCGCGTGATCGAGCACGAGGCGAAGGCGGGCGAGCCGTATCCGCTCGACGACGACGCCGTGCCCGAGCGCGTCCGGGCCCCGGGTTGCTCGTTCGTGAGCATCGACCTGTCCGACGGGCCCGCGGGATGCATCGGGTCACTCGAGCCGCAGCGCTCGCTGTGGCGCGACGTTGCGCACAACGCCCGCGCCGCGGCGTTCGACGATCCCCGCTACCCACCGATCGAGCTCGAGGCCCTGGCGGACGCGACCCTGACCATCTCCGTGCTGTCGCCGCTCGCCCCGGTCGCGGGCGATCGTGACGACGTCGAGCGGGACCTGCGTCCCGGCGTCGACGGCATCGTGCTGGCGGCCGAGGGCCAGCGCGGGACCTTCCTGCCGAGCGTGTGGGGCAAGGTCGACGACGCCAAGGGCTTCCTCGACCTGCTCCTGCGCAAGGCCGGCCTGACGGGCGACTCGTGGCCGGGCGACGCCCGCGTCTGGCGCTACACGACGGACGAGTGGTCCGACTGACGGGCCTCGGGCCGGCTAGGGCTGCTCGTCGGCGGCCGCCCGGCCGTCGGCGATGGCGCGCGCCCACGCGTAGTCGGGCTTGCCGGCGGGGGAGCGGACGACGCGGTCGACCCAGCGGAACGCCTTGGGCACCTTGTAGCCCGCCAGGCTGCGGCGGCAGTGGTGACGCAGCTCGTCCTCGAGCCCGGCCGTCCCGGCGTCGGGTCGCAGGGCGACCACCGCCACGACCTCCTGGCCCCAGCGATCGCTGGCGCGGCCGGTGACGATGGCGTCGGCGACCGCCGGATGTGACGTGAGGGCCTGCTCGACCTCCTCGGCGAACACCTTCTCGCCGCCCGTGTTGATCGTCACCGAGTCGCGCCCGAGCAGCTCGATCGTACCGTCGGCCAGCAGGCGCACCCGGTCGCCCGCCACGGCGTGACGGACCCCGTCGATCGCCGGGAAGGTGGCCGCGGTCTTGGCGGGGTCGCCGAGGTAGCCGAGGGGCACGCGCCCCGCCTGGGCCAGCCAGCCGATCTCGGGGTCGCCGGGCGCCAGGCGGCGGCCGCGGTCCGCCGACAGCACCACGGCGTCGTTGCCGGGCCGGAACGTTGGTTCGGCGCCGGCCACGGCCTGGCGTCCCGTCTCCGACGAGCCGAGGACGTCGACGATGCGCAGCCCGGGAATCCGCTCGAGCAGCCGGGCCTTGACGGGCGGCGACAGTACCGCCCCGCCCGACAGCAGGAAGCGCAGGGACGACAGGTCGTAGGGGCGGGCGTCCATCTGGTCCAGCAGCGGCCGGGCGAACGGGTCACCGACGATCTGCATGGCGGTGACCCGCTCGCGCTCGCAGGTGGCCAGGACGTCGGCGGGGTCGAACCGGGTGGGCCGGTCCGGCACGACCACGGTGCCGCCGGAGACGAATGCCGAGATCGCGTTCCAGTGGGCGGCCCCGTGCATGAACGGTGCGGCGGGGAGCGTCCGCAGCGATGCACCGCGACGTTCGGCCGTGGCCACGAGGTCGGCGTCCGTGCCCCTGACGCCGAGGCAGGTCGCCAGGAAGTCGCCCTGCCGCCAGAGCACGCCCTTGGGCATGCCGGTCGTGCCACCGGTGTAGAGGATGTAGCGGTCGTCCGGGGACAGCCCGAACGGCTCCAGCGGTGCGGCGGCGGCCAGCGCCGCCTCGTAGTCGGTCGCGCCCTCGAGCAGGGAGGTGCCGGAGCCGTCGGCGACCTGGAGGAGCAGGCGGACGCTGGGCAGGTCGGGCAGCACCTCGGCCAGCGTCGCTGCGAAGGAGGCGTGGTAGACGACCGCCGCCGCGCCGCTGTCCCGCAGGACGTACGCCAGCTCGGTCGCCACGTAGCGGTAGTTGACGTTGATCGCCGCGCAGCGGGCCTTCCAGGCGCCGAGCATGCCCTCGAGGTACTCCGGGCCGTTGTGGAGATACAGGGCGACGTGGTCGTGGGGCGACGCCCACGGGTCGCCGGCGCCCGGACCCGGGTCGGCCCGCAGGCCCAGCCCGGCGCCGGCCAGGATCCCCGCCAGGCGGCACGTCCGCTCGGTCATGTCGCGCCAGGTGAGGCGGCGATCGCCCGCCACCACGCAGTCGCGCCCGGGCACGACCGCAGCGATCGCCCCGTGGAGCGCCGCCACGTTGTGGTCGCCGCGGGACGCGTCGCCGCTCACGCGTCGGCGCGCGGCTGCAGCAGCAGGCTCTGCGCCGCCCGCCCCAGCCGCCCGTGCTCGTCGTACACCGCGCTCTCGGCCAGCGCCATGCCCTCGTCGCTGGGGAGGGTGACGGCGTCGAGGCCGATCCACTCGCCGTGCGGCTCCCGGGCCAGGTGCAGCGTGAGGTCGGGGTTCACGAAGATCCAGCGGTCGGGCGGCAGGACCCAGGAGACGCCGTTGCCGAAGTCGGCCGCCGCCGCGGCGCGCTGCACGCCGCTCGGCTCCTCGCCGTCGACCACCGGCCGCCGCAGCCGGAACCAGGCCTTGGCGGGCCCGGGCCGGTCGGCGCCGCCGCCCACGAAGCGCACCTCCATGCCCGTGCGGTGGAAGGCGGGACGGTCGTCGTCCTCGAAGACGAAGGGCCGGTCGACGCCGGCCTCGGGTCCCGGCTCCATGAAGGACCGGTGGCCCTCGCCGGTGGGGAGCTCGCTGCGGCGAATGGCGACGGCGTGGGCGCGCACGACCTCGACCTCGAGGTCGCCGGCGCTCAGTGACACGTCCACGCCGACGACCCGGCGGCCGGGCCGGGGCACCGCGACGTCGACCGCCAGCGTCTCGAGCGGAACCGGCCGCATCAGCTCGATGGTCAGGCGGGACACGGCGAAGCCGGGACCGGCGGTCTGCTCGGCGGCGCGGGCGACGAGCGCGGCCACCGCACCACCGTGCTGGTGGCGGGGGTCCCACGGGCCGCGGGTGTGCTCCGTCGGAACGAAGTCGAGGCCGCGATGGTGGAACAGCGGCTCGTCGGACTCGTCGGACTCGTCGGACATCGGTCAGGTCGCGGGCTGCTCGACCACGGTGACCGCGCGCATGACGTCGCCCTGCCGGATCCGCTGGGCGACGTCGACCCCGGAGGTCACGTAGCCGAACAGGTTGTACGACTTGGCCAGCTTGGGGCGGCAGTCGTCGATGCAGATGAAGAACTGCGAGCCGTTCGTGTCGGGGCCGGCGTTGGCCATCGCCACCGCGCCGAGGGTGTACTCGCCCCTCACGGGCTCGTCGGCGAAGCGGTAGCCGGGCCCACCGCGGCCCGACCCCTCGGGGTCACCGCCCTGGATCACGAACTCGGGCACCACGCGGTGGAACGTCAGGTTGTCGTAGAAGCCCTGACGGGCGAGCGCCACGAAGTTGTTGACTGTGGTGGGCGCGAGTTGCGGGTCCAGCTCCAGCACGATGTCGCCCTTCTCGGTGGCGATCGTGACCTCGTAGGTGGCGTTGTCGTCGATCTCGTGGGCGGGCGGAGCAGCCATGGGCGCGTACCCTACCGGCGATGAAAGATGGAGCAGGTGAGGATCGAACGGCAGGTTCGCCGAGCGGTGTACCGGACGACAGACCGCTCGATGCGCGCGAGCGCGCCGAGCTGTGCGACCTCTTCCTGGTGGTGGGTCCCGACGCACCGACGCTGTGCGAGGGTTGGTCCACGCTCGACCTGGCCGCGCACCTCGTCGTCCGCGAGCACGACCCGCGGTCGGGGCTGGCGATCCTCGGCGGGGAGCGCTTCGCCAAGCTCGAGCGGTCCCTGATGGACAACGCCCGGTCGCAGGGCTACGGGACGCTCGTCGATCGCCTGCGCGCCGGGCCCCCACTCCTGCCGTGGAGGCTGCCCGTGTTGCGGCAGGTTCTCAACCTGACCGAGTGGTTCGTGCACCACGAGGACGTGCGGCGGGCCGCAGGCAAGCCGCCGCGGGACGACCGGCCCGACCTCGATCGCACGCTCTGGACGATGCTGCGGCGGGCGTCCAGGCTGATGCTCCGCAAGGTCCGGGGCGCGGGTGTCGCGCTCGACGCCCCCGGCTTCGGCGAGGTGCCGGCGCGCGGCCCGGGCCCGAGCGTGCGGCTGACTGGCGGACCGCAGGAGCTGACCCTGTACCTCAGCGGCCGCCGCGGCGCCGCGTTGGTCGACATCACCGGCCCCGACGAGGCGCGGGCCATCGTCGAGAGCGCGCCGCTCGGCTTCTGACGTTCCGGGGGGCGTCAGCGGCGGCGGGCGATGGTGAGCCCGTCGAACGCCGGGAGGACGACGACGTCGAACCGGTCGTCCGCGGCCACACGGTCGTTGAACTCGCGGATGGCACGCACGTTCTCGTCGTCACCCTGGGCGTCGGCCACCCGGCCGGACCACAGCACGTTGTCGGCCAGCAGCAGGCCACCGGGGCTCATGCGGGGCGCGAGCTCGTCCCAGTAGGCCCGGTAGCCGCCCTTGTCGGCGTCGATGAAGGCGAGGTCGACGGCGGGCTCCGTCGGCAGCGAGCGCAGGGTCTCGATCGCAGGCGCGACGCGCAGCTCGATGCGGTCCGCTAGGCCGGCGCGCTCCCAGGCCTTGCGGCCGATGGCCGTCCACTCCTCGCTCACGTCGCAGCACAGCAGCGTGCCGCCGGGCGCCAGGCCACGGGCGATGCACAGCGACGAATAGCCGGTGAACGTGCCCACCTCGACGGCGCGGCGGGCGCCGACCATCCGGGCGAACAGCGTGAGCAGCTGGCCCTGGTCGGCCCCGATCTGCATGGTCGCCACCGCGCCCAGGGTCGCCGTCTCCTCCCGCAGGTCGTGGAGCACCGGGTCCTCCGGCCACGACCCGTGCGCCACCGCGTAGTCGACGAGCTCGCTGGTGACCTCCAGGGACCTGACGTCAGCCATCGGCGTCGACGCTACGCCGTGGCAGAGTGTGGCGGTGAGCGCTCGCGTGACCGTGGCAATCGATCGGGGCGTCGCCGACGTGCGGCTGAACCGGCCCGACAAGCTCAACGCCCTGGACACCGACATGTTCGTGGGGCTCGTCGAGGCCGGGGCCCGCCTGGCGGCCGACCCGTCGGTGCGGGCCGTGGTGCTGTCGGGCGAGGGCCGCTCGTTCTCGGCGGGCCTCGACTTCTCGGGCTTCCAGGCGATGGCCGACGGCGGCCGCGGCTCGGCCGATGGCGGCGGGGGCGGCGGGCCGTCCGCCGGCGGTGGCAGCGGCCTGCGCACGATCGGCGCCACCGACGGGCGGATCACCCACCTCGGCCAGCAGGCGGCCCACTGCTGGTCCGAGGTCCCGGCCCCCGTGATCGCCGCCATCTGGGGACACTGCCTGGGAGGCGGGCTGCAGATCGCACTCGGCGCCGACGTCCGGATCGTCCATCCGGACGCCACCCTCTCGGTGCTGGAGATCCGCTGGGGCCTGTCGCCGGACATGACGGGCACCGCCACCCTGCCCCGGCTGGTCGGTCCCGACGTCGCCAAGGAGCTCGCCTGGACGGGCCGCTCCGTGGGCGGTGCCGAGGCGGCGCACCTCGGCCTTGCGACCCGCACCAGTGACACGCCGCTGGAGGACGCCCTGACGTTGGCACGCGAGATCGCCACCAGGAACCCGCATGCGATCCGCGGCATCAAGCGCCTCGTCGAGCAGTCGGGTCGGGTGCCGCTGGCCCAGCAGTACGCCGACGAACGCGAGGTGATCGGATCGCTCGTGAGCACCCCCAACCAGGTCGAGGCCGTCGCCGCCTACTTCGAGCGGCGCGATCCGACCTTCAGCGATCCGGCTGAGACCTCGAGCGGATAGATCGTCAGCCCGCGAGGCCGTGGGCCCGGAGGATGGTGATCGCCCTGACCGTGGCGTAGCTGCGCCACTCGCGTTCGGCCCCCGGCGAGGCCGACGCGAAGTCGACGCTCCAGCCGCCGTCGGGCCGCTGCTCGGCGGCCAGCTGTTCCACGTCGGCGGCCACCGCATCGGCCGCGAACAGGCCCCGCAGCGGCCGCTCCGGCACGGGCGTGAAGTCCAGCGGGCGGAGCTTCTCGTCGGCCGTGCCGCCCGGGACGGGCAGCGACCCCGATGGCGGGATCACGCCGGCGAGGCGCCGCATCTGTGCGGCGGCCGCGGGCTGCGCGTCCGCGATGGCGTCGAGGAACCACAGCGCGAAGCGCAGCTCCAGCACGAACACCGTCTCCGGCTCGTCGATCGCCTCGATCCGGTCGAGGCAGTAGCGGGTGGCGTCCGCCAGCCACGGGTGCTCGGCGACCGCGGGGTCGTGGCGCCCGGCGCGGTGGGCGAAGGCAGCCACGGCGCTGGTGATCTGCAGGGACGACGCGGTGGTGTCGGCTTCGGTCCACACCGGCGACGAGCCTGCGGGGTCCTCGATCGGCAGCACGAACGGCAGGCCGCCGTCGGGGCGCGTGACCGACGCCAGCCAGTCGCACAGTTCGACGGCGTGGGGCGAGGTCGCGGGTGCGACCTCCTCGATCACCTCGAAGGCGTGGAGCGCCCCCGCCGGATGGCTGCCGGCCGACCGCAGGTCGGGCTCGAGGGACCAGCCGTAGCCCCCGTCGGCGTTGCGGTGCGCGTCCAGCGCCCGCAGCACACGGTCGGGATCACCGTCGCCCATCACCAGGTCGGATCGATGGCGGTCGAGCAGGCGTCCCTGGTTCACCAGGAACGCCCTCGCTGCGTTGATGTCTGCGCTCATGGGGTGATCGTGGCCCGCGGGCCGGGGGGCTGTATTGAACGTTTCGGACGTCGACGCGGCGTTCAGTACCCGACGGCGGCGCCGTCGAGCGCGCGGGGATCGGCGACGCCGCACAGCGCGCCGTCGGCCACCTCGATCACCTGGGCGTGGCCGAACCCATGATCCACCGGTTCGGGGCTGCGCCGGACCTCGTGACCGCGCCCCGCCAGCCCCTCCTCCCAGTCGTCCCCGGCGTGCGCCTCGATCGCCAGGAAGCCCGGCCCGTCACCGTCCCAGGTGCGGAAGCTGCCGGCGCCGCCCAGCACCCAGCGCGGCGCCGCCACCGCCCGGCCGGGCCGGTGCCCGTGGTGCAACAGGCGCGCCAACAGCTGAAGGAGGACCTGCGGCTGGCTGTCGCCGCCCATGGTCCCGAGGACCGCGCGCAGCGACCCGTCGGCCCGGGTCACCAGGGCCGGCGCCAGGGTGTGCGGTGGGCGGCGTCCGGGCCCCAGCTCGGCCGGATGCCCGGCCTCGAGCGAGAACCCGAGGCCGCGGTCGTGCAGGAAGACGCGGGTGGCCGGCTCGACGATGTGGGCGCCCCACGCCGAGGCGTTCGACTGGATCAGCGTCACCCCCATCCGCTCGCCGTCGACGGCGCAGCACACCGTCGTCCCGCCGGCGGCGGCGAGGGGCGCCTGGTCGCCGCGCCGCCCGGGGTCGATGACGGCGCGCCGGGGCGCGAGCCGCTCGGGCGCCAGCAGGGCGTCGCCGTCCGCGCCGTCGAACAGCGCGGTCGAGCGGTCGGTGCCGGCCATGCGGGCGGCCTCGGCGAGGAGGTGCGGCCACGCCGGGTCCGCGGGATCGTCGGGTAGCGGCAGGCCCTCGGCGATCCAGGCGCCGGCCAACGTCAGGTAGCCCTGGGACGGCGGCGGCGTGGTCCAGACGTCGTGGCCCCAGGCCGTGAGGCGCAGCGGCGTCACCCACTCGGCCTGCGCTCGGGCCAGGTCCTCCGCGGCGAACAGGCCGCCACCCAGCTTCATCAGGCCCTCCCCGAAGGGCCCGCGGTAGAAGGCATCGCGACCGCCCGTCGCGATCGCGTCGAGCGTCGCGGCAACGCCGGGGCGGCGGACCGACGCCCCGGGCACCAGCCGCGCGCCGTCGCCCGCCGCCGCGCGGTAGTCGTCCGCCCCGTCGAGCGAGAGGACGGCGACCGCCGAGTACGCCAGCAGGCGCGAGGCGGGGAAGCCGCGAGCGGCGTACGCGATCGCCGGCTCGAGGACGAGCGGGAGCGGCAGGCGTCCGAAGCGGCCGTGCAGCTCGAGCCAGCCGTCGACGCAGCCCGGCACCGTCACCGCCCGGATGTCGCCGTGGAGCGGGAGGCGGTCGAGTCCCTCCCGCCGCGGACCGTCGGCGCCGGCGCCCGACCCGGCCCGGCCGGCCGCGCACAGGGCGGTCACGGGCTGGCCGGGGCGGTGGACGAGCGCGAACAGGTCGCCGCCCAGCCCGCACTGGTGCTGGTTGGTGACCGCCAGGACCGCGCCCGCCGCCACCGCAGCGTCGGCGGCGCTGCCCCCCGCCCGCAGCGCCGCCACTCCGGCGGACGCCGCCAGGTTGTCTGCGGCCGCCACCATCCCGACCGGCGCCCAGGTGCTGGTGCCGACGGTGACGGTGGCCAGGGTGGTGCTCATGGCCATGGGTCCGGTTCTACCAACTGGTTGTAGCTATGCGGTCATACGCCGCACAGCTACAACCAGTTCGGCTCGGGTCGCCCCGGGTCGCCCGGGAAGTTCCCCGGACGTTCGGCGGTCAGGGTTCGACCAGCGCGCCCGCCCCACGCCACGCCGCCTCGACGGCGTCGAGCCGCCGCGTGGCGCTGCGACGGAGTCGTCCCGCGACCCCGGTGACCAGAGCGTTGGCCAGGGCCAGCGTCCCGACGTGGCTGTCGAACGGGCCGGCGCCCTCGGCCGCCACCGCGAAGCTCACCGACGCCAGGGCGGCCAGGGGGGACAGCGGGCCGTCTGTCACCGCCACCAGGGTGGCGCCCTCGCCGACGGCGCGGGTCACGTGCTCGACGACCCAGCGCTCGTAGCGGCGCAGGTCGATGGCCACCACCACCGTGTCGGGCCCCGCCCCCGCGAGCTGGCGGGCGACGGCCACGTCGGAGCCCCCGACCTCCGCCACGTCCCCCCGGACCAGCGCCAGCGCCGACGCCAGCATGGCGCCCACGCCCGCCTCGGCGTCGCCGGCCACCACCCGGACCGGTCGCCCGCGATCGGCCAGCAGCGTGACCGCCCGCTCGAACGCGTCGGCGTCGACGGCCGAGAGGGTCCGGTCGACGTTGTCCAGCTCGGCGCCGAGCGTGCGGGACAGGACGTCCGGCGCGCCGCCGGCCGGGGTCGCGGCGCCCGGCTGCGGTGGGGCGGGGCGCATGTCGCGGATCCGCTCCACTGCGGGCCGCAGCTGCTGGCCGATCGCCCGCTGGACCGCGGCCTGCAGGCCCGAGTATCCGGGGTAGCCGAGCCGGGTCGAGAGCCTCACCACCGAGGCACCCGACGTGCCGGCCCGCTCGGCGACCCTGGCCACGGTCCCGAAGGCCACGCACTCGGGGTCGCGCAGCACCACCTCGGCGACCCTCCGCTCCGCGGGGGAGAGCTGCGCCCGGCGTTCCTCGATGTGATCGGCCACTTCGCTCACTGGCACGGATGATACGGTCGCTGGCAATCCTGAAACGTATGTGACGGGAGTTCCGGCGCTCCCCAGGACCACCCCAGGAGGACCATGGACACGTTCCGATCGGTGAACCCTGCCCATCCCGACGACGTGGTCGGCGAGTACCCCGCCCACGGCCCGGCGGACGTCGACGCCGCGGTGGCCCGGGCCGCCGCCGCTCAGCGTGGCTGGTCGCGGGTCCCCGCCCCGGCGCGGGCGGAGATCGTGGCCGCCGCCGCCGCGGTGATCGCCAGGGACAAGGACGCGATGACCGCACTGGTCAGCCGCGAGGCCGGCAAGGTGCTGGTCGAGGCCGGCGGCGACGTGCAGGAGGCCATCGACATGGCCCTCTTCGTGGCGGGCCAGGGCCGCTCCGCCTGGGGCGAGACCGTCCCCTCCGAGCTGGGCGACAAGCTGTGCTGGACTACCCGCCAGCCGGTCGGGGTCGTGGGGATGATCACGCCGTGGAACTTCCCGGTGGCCATCCCCTCGTGGAAGATCTTCCCGGCCGTGCTGGCCGGCAACGGCGTCGTGATCAAGCCGTCCGAGCATGCGCCGGCGTGCTGCGAGGCGTTCGTCGCCGCCTGCGTCGAGGCGGGTGTGCCGCGCGACCTGGTGCAGGTCGTGCACGGGTTCGCCGAGCCCGCAGCGGCGCTGGCGGTCCACCCGGGCGTGCAGGCGATCAGCTTCACGGGGTCGGTGCCGACGGGCCGCAAGGTGGCGGCGGCCGCCATGGAGACCGGCCCCCGGCTCGTGTCGCTCGAGCTGGGGGGCAAGAACGCGATGGTCGTGCGGCCCGACGCCGACCTCGACCTGGCCGTCGACGGCGCGATCTTCGGGGCGTTCGGAACGTCGGGCCAGCGCTGCACGTCCACGTCGCGGCTGATCACCCATCCCGACGTCGCGGGCGAGCTCGTCGACCGTGTCGTCAAGCGGGCCGGCGAGCTCCGCCTGGGCGACCCGCAGGACCCGGCGATCGACGTGGGCCCGGTGATCAACGCGTCCTCGGCCGAGCGCATCGCCGGCATGGTGTCCGCCGCCGTCGACGAGGGCGCCACGGTCGCGTGCGGCGGGCAACCGCTGGAGGTCGCCGGCTGCGGCGGGGCGTTCTTTGCGCCCACGGTGCTCACCGGTGTGCGTCCCGAGCACCGCGTCGCCCGCGAGGAGGTGTTCGGCCCGGTGCTCGCCGTGCTCGAGGCCGCCGACCTCGACGATGCGCTCGGGGTCGTGAACGGCGTGGAGTACGGGCTGTCGGCGGCGATCTACACGCGCGACATCAACGCTGCGCTCCGGGCCGTCGACCGCATCGACACCGGCATCGTGTACGTCAACGCCCCCACGATCGGCGCCGAGATCCCGTTGCCGTTCGGGGGCACCAAGCACACCGGCAACGGCTTCCGGGAGG
>DATFVX010000257.1:0-4547 GCA_035259985.1 Acidimicrobiales bacterium
ATCGGCGGGGCGTGGAAGCCCGCCGCGACCGGCGCCACCGACGAGGTGCTGAACCCGGCGACGGGCGAGACGATCGCGCAGGTGCCGTCGAGCGACGCCACAGATGCGGACGCTGCGGTCGCCGTCGCCGCGGAGGCGTTCACCAGCTGGGGGGCGACCACACCGAGGGAGCGTAGCGAGAAGCTGCTCGCCCTGGCCGACGCCGTCCAGGCCAACATCGACGACCTCAAGCAGATCGAGATGACCAACGTCGGCAAGCCCGTCTCGATCATCGACTTCGAGTTCGACCTGACCGTCGACAACCTCCGCTTCTTCGCCGGTGCGGCGCGCACCCTCCAGACCCAGGCCGCGGGCGAGTACCTCGACGGCTACACGTCCATGCTGAGGCGCGACCCGATCGGCGTCTGCGTCGGCATCGCACCGTGGAACTACCCGCTCAACATGGCGACGTGGAAGCTCGGCCCGGCGCTGGCGGCCGGCAACACCTTCATCCTGAAGCCGTCGGAGCTGACCCCGTTGACCGCCCTCCGCCTGGCGGAGATCTCGGCCGACATCTTCCCGCCGGGCGTCTTCAACGTGGTGTGCGGGCAGGGCGAGCAGGTGGGCGACGCGTTCGTGCGCCATCCGGGGGTGGCCATGGTCTCGCTCACCGGCGACGTCGAGACCGGCAAGCTCATCGCCCGCACCGCCGCCGACTCGCTCAAGCGTGTCCACCTCGAGCTGGGCGGCAAGGCGCCGGTGCTGGTGTTCGACGACGCCGACGTCGAGGCGCTGGTCGGCTGCCTGGCGGAGAACGCGTACTACAACACCGGCCAGGACTGCACTGCGCCGTGCCGAGTGGTCGCGGGACCGGGCGTCTATGACCGCCTGCTCGGCGACCTGGGGGACGCCGTCGGGGGCCTGGCCGTCGGCGATCCCACGCTCGAGGACACCGCGGTCGGGCCGCTGGTCTCGGCGGCCCAGCGGGAGCGGGTTGCCGGCATGGTGAGCCGTTCGGTGGAGGCGGGGGCCGAGCTGGTGACCGGGGGCGAGGCGATCGACGGCCCCGGCTTCTTCTACCAGGCCACCGTGGTCGCCAACCCTGCCCAGGATTCCGAGATGGTGCAGCGCGAGGTGTTCGGCCCGGTGGTCAGCGTCCAGCGCTTCAGCGACGAGGACCGGGCCCTGGCCTGGGCCAACGACGTGGACTACGGCCTCGCCGCCAGCGTGTGGACCCGCGACGTCGGCCGGGCGATGCGCATGTCACGGGCGCTGCGGTTCGGCACCGTGTGGGTCAACGATCACATCCCGCTCGTTTCGGAGCTGCCCCACGGCGGGTTCAAGCAGAGCGGCTACGGCAAGGACATGTCGCTGTACGCGATCGAGCACTACACCGAGCTCAAGCACGTGATGGTCAGTCACTGACCCCGCCGGCTGCGTAGCGGCGGCGCCCAGCGGGTAGCGAACAGGCCGGGCCGCACGTGGCTCCGACGCGACGGGGAGGTGGACCCATGGCCGAGTGCGAGGTCTGCGGGAACGACTACGACAAGTCGTTCGAGGTCATCGCGGCCGGTGATCGGCACACGTTCGACAGCTTCGAGTGCGCCATCTCCCGCCTGGCGCCCCGGTGCGAGCACTGCGGCTGCGCCGTGATCGGCCACGGCGCCGAGGTGAGCGGCCGCTTCTACTGCTGCGCCCACTGCGCCCGCGTGGCGGAGCACACCGACGAGGTGGTGGACCGGGTTCCCTCGCCCTGAGGGGTCAGCCGCCGAAGCCCCGGTCCTGCCAGCGGTACCACAGCCCGACGAGCGGCAGGTACGCGGCCCGCGCGCCGTGCAGCGGGATCGGGCGGTGCCCCAGCTCCGCGAACGACGGCAGCGCAGCGTCACCGAGCAGGTGGAGCGCCATCCGGGCGCCGAGCCAGGTGTTGAGCGCCACGCCGGAGCCGTTGCAGCCGGCGAGGTACCAGGCGCCGTCGAGCCGGCCGGCGTGGGGCAGGCGGTCGAGGGTGACGGCGACGTTGCCGCCCCAGGCCCGGTCGATGCGCGTGCCGGCGAGCTGGGGATGGACCCGGAGCATCGAGCGGTAGAGGAAGTCGCGGGCCTGGGGGATCGTCGACGGTGCCAGGCTCCGGCGGCCGCCGAACACCAGGCGGCGGTCGGGGGTCAGCCGCCAGTAGAAGAGGAAGTTCTTGCTGTCGACGAGCATGCGGTCGCGGGGGCTGACCGAGCGTGCCAGGTCGTGCCCGAGCACCTCGGTGGCGATGATGAAGCTCCCGACCGGCAACACGCGGCGGCGCAGCTCGGGCAGCAGGCCATCGGCGTACGCGTTCGTGCACACCACGACCGCCCCGGCGTCGACGACGCCGCTCGGGGTCGCGACGCGGAAGCCGGCACCGTCGCCCCGTCGACGGTCGATGGCGGTCGCCGGCGTCGCCGGGTGCACCGATGCCCCGGCGCCGAGCGCCAGGCGCAACAGGCCGGCGTGGAACCGCGCCGGGTGCAGGCCGCCGGTGCGCTCCATGACCACGCCCGCCGCGTAAGCGGTCGATCCCACCTCGTCGCCGAGCGCCTCGCGGGGCACGAACCTCACGGGCTCGCCCAGCTCATCGCCGTGCTCGCGCGCCATGGCTCGCAACGCCGGCACCACCCGCTCGGCGTGTGCGAGGTACAGCTGGCCGGTGCGGCGGTAGTCGCAGTCGATCGACTCGTTGGCGACCAGGCCCTCGACGTGGTCGAATGCCTCGTTCACCTCGTCGTACATGCGCCGCCCCAGCTGGCCGTGCCGGCGCTCGAGCGCCGCCGGGCCGGCCTTCAGCTCCGGGATGACCATGCCGCCGTTGCGGCTGCTGGCCCCCCAGCCCACGGTGTGGGCGTCGAGCACCGCGACCGAGCGCCCCGCCCGGGCCAGCTCGCGCGCGCACGACAGCCCGGCGTAGCCGGCCCCGACCACCGCGTAGTCGATGGTTGGCGGCGGCGCCGACGGCGGGACGTCCGGAAACGTGGCCTGTTCCTGCCAGAGGACGGCCTCGCGATACGACGGCGAGAGCAACGCCCGAGCCGTCACCCGTCGCCCGAGACCGGGGGTGGATCGTCGCCGCCACCGTGGACGACCAGGTTGGCCCCGGTGATGAACGAGGCGGCCTCGGACGCCAGGAAGAGACATGCCTTGGCCACGTCCGGCGGGCGGCCCATGCGCCCGAGCGGGACGGTGGCCGCCACCGCCTCGAAGTAGGCGTCGCCGCCGTAGGCGCTGTGCAGCTCGTCGGTCTCGAGGGCACCCGCGGTCACGCAGTTGACCCGGACCTTGGGGGCGAACTCGACGGCGAGGCTCTCGGTGAGGTTGATGAGCCCCGCCTTGGCGGCCCCGTAGGCGGCCGTGCCGGGGGAGGGCCGCAGGCCGCACAGCGAGGAGATGTTGATGATCGAGCCGCCGTCGGGCTGCTTCTGCATCACCTCGTTGGCCCGCTGCGAGACGACGAAGGGGGCCACCAGGTTCAGCGTGATGATCGCCGCCACGAACCGGGGCGACGCGGTGGCGGCGTCGGCGGGTGGGGAGCCGCCGGCGTTGTTGATCAGGACGTCGAGCCGGCCGTGCCGGTCGACGACGGCCCGCACCAGTGCCGCGACCTGGTCGGGCTCACGCACGTCGGCGGCGACGAAGCTGGCGGCGCGATCGCCGGTCGCGGCGGTTGGCGGCGCGTCGGGCTCCGACCGTCCACACACCACGACGTCGTGGCCCTGGTCGAGGAACGCCTCGCTCAGCCCGCGCCCCAGGCCCCGCGTCCCTCCCGTCACCAGCACGATCATCGCCTCTTCATAATCGATCGGGTGAGTGCGAGCCGCCCGACTACGGTGCTGCCCGTGCGCTCGCGCCTCCGATGGTGAACTAGCCAGATCGCAACCGCGGCGCCGCCGGCCCTGGTGGTGTCGCTGCTCGTCGCCGGCTTCGCCGACGAGACGGTCGCGTTCCTTCCCTTTGGCGCACTGGAGCCCCTGCGCCGCGACCTCGACCTGAGCTACACGCGGGCAGCCGTGCTCCTGGGCCTCTACCCCGGCATCGGGCTGGTCGGAGGCGTCTTCGGCGTGCTGGCCGACCGCCACAGCCGGCGGATCATCGCCGCCGGCGGGGCGCTCGGGTACGCCGCGGGCCTGTTGCTGTTCGCGGCCAGCCCGGGGTTTCCGATGCTGGTGGCGGCCATCGCGCTGATGGGCTTCGCCGGCGACGCCATGGTCCGGGCCACCGACGTGGCGCTGGTCGACGTCGCCGGCGACAGGATCGAGCTGGCCGTGGCCAGGGCGACGCTGTTGGGCGCGATCGGCGACCTGGCGGGCCCCGCGCTGCTGGCGACGTGCCTGGCCACGGGACTGGGCTGGCGGGCGGCGTTCGCGGTCGCGGGGCTGGGGATGGCCGGGTACGGCCTGCTGCTGGCGAGCCAGCCGCTGCCCGCCCCGAGCCGTCCGCCCCATTCCGGACCGGACGGCGACGCGCGGCCCCGCGGCGATGTGGTTGCCGTGCTGCGTGACCGGCGGGTCCTCCGGTTGGGGCTCCTGTCCGCGCTGGTCGAC
>DATFVX010000258.1:0-6610 GCA_035259985.1 Acidimicrobiales bacterium
CGGCACCGATGGCCGCCAGTGCCAGGCCGCCCCGGATGACGACGTGGAACACCGCGAACCCCAACAGCCGATCGCGATCGCCCAGGTGCTCCTGGAGCAGCTCCATCGACGTCGCCAGCACCATGGCGCAGAGCGCGCCGAACGCGAGCGCACCCAGCAGCGCCAGGCCGATGGCCGGCGCCTGGCTCATGGTCGCCACCACCGCCCCCAGCAGGATCAGCAGGGTGCGAACCAGCGCCAGGTCGCGGCGTTCGAGCTGGCGCAGGATCAGCAGCCCGGCGGCGGCCCCGACGCCGAAGCACGCCACGAGCAGGCCGAACTCGGTGTCGCTGGCGTCCAGGACGTCGTTCACCCACACGATGCCGATGGAGAACAGCGCGCCCAGGCCGAACGCCACCGCGGCCGCCACCGGCGCCAGCCTGCGGACCAGGGGCAGCCGCAGCGCATCGCGGAAGCGGCCACCGGCGGCGTCGGCCTCGCCGCGCGCCCCGATGCCGAGCTCGGGGAGCCGGGCGATGGCCAGGTACGACACCACGAACGTCAGCGCGTCGACCAGGAAGATCACGCGGGCCGAGTACACCGTCGACGAGTTCGCGGTCAGGGCCGACACCAGCGCGAACAGGCCGGCGCCGAACGGGATCATGCCGTAGGAGGTCCCCAGGACCAGGCCGTTCGCCACCGCCAGGTCGTCCTCGTCGTCGACCAGGTCGGGGATCGACGCGTCCCGCGCCGGGAGGAAGACCATGCCGGCCAGCTCGACGACGAACGCCCAGATGTAGATCCACCACAGGTGCGTGACCCACGGCAGGATCGCCACCGCCGGCACGCGGATGGCGTCCATGGCGAGCATCGTCCGCCGCCGGCTCCAGTTCCGGGTCAGGCGGGCGGCCAGCGGGCCGGCGATGACCGTCGGTGCCAGCCGGAGGACCAGCACTCCCCCGACCGCGGTCGCAGAGTCGGTGATCTCGAGGACGAGCGCCATCAGCGCCACCGTCCCCATCCAGTCGCCCAGCGACGACACCGCCTGGCCGAACAGGAGGTCGCGCAGGGGGCGGCGCCGGGACTCGGTCCGCTCGCTCGGGGCCGTCGCTATGCCGAAGGCTGCGATACGAGGCTGGTCACTCATCGTTCCTCAGACCGTGCCCGCCAGTGCCGTGCGCATCACCCAGGCTACGGCGGACTCAACTGGACCGAGCGCGGCGGCACAGAAACCGTGACCCATCCCGGGGACGAGGTCGAGCCGGCGGGGCTCGTGGGCGGCGGTGAAGAGCGCCGTGGCGGCAGCCGGCGGGAGGAACCGGTCTGCGAGCCCGTGCACGACTGCGACGGGCCGGCCCACCAGGCAGATGCGTTCGACGGGTGGGGCGCCCCTGTCGGGCCGCACGGCGATCCGGGTCTGGAAGCGGCGCGCTGCGACCGCCCGCCCGGCCCCGGTCTGGGTGATCATCACCGAGGCCGCCCCCCGCCAGGTGCGCGGGATCTGCCAGCGCGCCGGCGTGGCCACCACCACCGCCCCGCGCGCGCCCGCGCCGTTGGCGAGCTCACCGGCGGCCGACGCCATGTGATTGAGGACGGCCACGCCTCCCATCGACGTCCCCACGACGACCACCCGGTCCGCGTGGGCGGCGGCCTCCGTCACCGCGGCGTCGACGTCGTGGCGCTCGAGCTCGCCCAGCGTGCACAGGCCGCCCGACTCGCCGTGGCCCCGGCTGTCATACGTGAGGACCGCATGGCCGGCCGCCGCCAGGTGGCGGGCCATGTCCACGACCGCGGGCTGGTCCTTGCGGGCGGCGAAGCCGTGGACGACCACGACGGCATCCCCGGTGGCCGACGCCGGTTCCCACCAGCCGGCGGCCAGGCGCACGCCGTCGGCGGTGTGAAGCGTCGTCGCCGCGGCCGCCACGTCAGCCTCCCGCCGGACAGCCGACGGAACCCGGGGCACCGGGTTGGCGGGCGTCGCGGGTCATCACCCCTCCCACCACCAGGCGAGGCCGGCGAGGCCTCGACCCGTGTGCGCCACCATCACGGGGCTGAACGGGCCGACCAGGAACGACGCCGGGTGCAGCGCCTTGACGCGCTCGGCCAGCACGGCGGCGGCGTCGGGGTTGAGCGCATGCAGCACGGTCACGTGGAGGCGCGCGCCCTTGCCGGCGCCGGCTGCGCAGCGCTGCACGATGCGGTCGAGGGCGGCCTCGGCGCTGAACGCCGGCCGCAGCGGCCGCGCCCGCCCGTCGCGGAACTCGAACAGGGGCCGCACGCCCAGCCGGTCGCCGATCCAGCGGGCGGCATCCGGAACGCGGCCCGAGCGCGCCAGGCGTTCCAGGTCGGCGACGCTCGCCGCCAGGCGCACGCGCCCCGCGACCCGCTCGGCGATGGCGACGACCTCGTCCTGGTCGGCCCCCTCGGCGGCCACCCGGGCCGCAGCCAGGACCACGAGCGCCTGGGCGCCGGCGGCGGTGCCGGTGTCGAGCACGGCGACCGCGGGCCCCTGGGAGGACCCAGTATCCCGGGGGTCACCGTTGGTCACGAGCTTGGCCGCCAGCTTGGCCGAGTCGTGGGTGGACGACATGCCGGCGGCGAGCGTGAGCGCGACGACCGGACCGGTGCGGAGCGCATCGGCGATGACCGTGGCGAACTCGCCGGGCGACGGGGCCGCCGTGCTGATCGGCTCGTCGAACCGGCGCACCAGCTCGTCGAGGCCGATCTCGCCGTCGCGGTAGCGGTCGGCGCCCACCTGGAGCACGAGGGGGACAACCCTGATGTCGTAGCGGGCGACGAGGTCGGCGGGCAGCGCCGCGGCGCTGTCGGTGACGACGGTGACGGTCATTGGGTCATTGGGCGGTGTCCTCGGTGCCCCCGGGATCGCGGTCGTACAGGAGCCGGTGAAGGTACACGTCCACGCCGGGCCGCACCGGGGGTCGATTGCCCGCCAGCCGCTTGGCCAGCATCACGCCGGCCACCCCGGCACCGGCGAGCAGCCCTGCCCTCCCCCGCGTCCGCGCCAGCACCGGCACCAGGGCGACGTCGGCCACGAAGCTGCCCAGACCGGTCTGGCGGCACAGCCGCCCGGCCGCCAGGCCCGACGCGAGGACCACGGTGCCGGGCCAACCCTGGACCAGCAGCGATCCCATGGCCACGGAGATGCCGCGTCCCCCTGCGCCCCGCAACCAGGGGGACCAGTTGTGCCCGGCCACCGACGCAACGGTGGCGGCGGCGGCCAGCATCGGCCGTTCCCGCCCGGCGAGCGCCGGTCCGACCGCGCCCTTGGCGATGTCGCACACGCCCGCGACCGCCAGGGGCCCGAACCCGGCCACACCGTGTAGTGCCGTGCCCGAGACGGTGCCGCCGCCGACCTCGCGGAGGTCGACGCCCGCCCGCATCCGCGCCGCGATGTTGGAGAACGGAATGGATCCCGCCAGCCACCCCAGCGCGACGACGGCCGCGGGATTCGGTCGGCGGGTCATCCATCCGACGCTACCCCCCGGAACGCGTTGAACAGTGGTGTTTGCGCGTGGCCGCCGAACGGCCGCCGTTGACATCCGCTCGGCCGGTCGCGTTGACTGTCGGTCGTGGGTAAAACGACCGGACCCATCGCGACCGACCTGGCCGCCCCGGTCTCGAGCCCCGGCATCGCCGGGGGGGACCTCCCCACCCGCATGCTCGTCCTCGGGCTGGCGCGGCACGACGGGTCGATCCTCGCCGCCGACGCGTTCCCGGTCGCCGACGCCTGCGGCCGATCGCCCGAGCAGGTCCGCTCCTGCCTGCGGCGGCTCGTGGCCGAGGGCCTGTTCACCCGTCAGGGCCAGGGCCAGCGCGCCGCCTACCGCGCCACCGAGGCCGGCCTGGCGGCGCTCGGGGCGAGCACCGCCCGCGCCCGGCTGGCCCACATCCAGGACGCGGCCGCGCGGGCCTGGGACCGCCGCTGGCACCTCGCAGCCTTCGCCGTTCCCGAGGCGCGCCGAGCCGCCCGCGACGCCCTGCGCGACCACCTCGTCCGGCTGGGCGGGGCCGCCATCCACAACGGCCTGTACGCCAGCCCCCATCCCTGGGAGAAGGACGTCAACGGCGAGGCCGAGCGGCTCGACGTCTCCGATCACGTCACGTTGGCGGCGACCGACGACCTCGCCGTGGGTGGGGTCTCCGAGCCCACGGCCCTGGCAGCACGCCTGTGGCCGATCGAGCGGCTGGCCGCCCGCTATCAGGCCTTCGTCGACCGCTGGGGGCACGTGCCCGGCGACCTGGCCAGCATGCGGCGCCGCCACCAGACCCTTCCCGATTCGGCGTTCCTGCCCGGTGCGCTGGCCATGGGCCTCGCGTATCAGGACTGCTTCGACGACGACCCGTTGCTCCCCCCGGAGCTGCTCCCCCACCCCTGGCCCGGTGGGGCGGCACGCGACCTCCTGGTGCGCAGCCGCCGGCTGGCGCTGGAGATCCGCGCGGAGCACAACCGACCCGCCCTGTTCCGTTCCTTCGACGACCTGATCGACGCACTGGCGTAGGCGCCCGACCCAGGAGGACCCGCATGAAGTTCGGCATCTTCTACGAGCACCAGTTGCCCCGCCCCTGGGACGACGACAGCGAGCACCGGCTGCTCAAGGACGCACTCGAGCAGGTCGAGCTCGCCGACCGGCTGGGCATCGACTACGTGTGGGAGGTCGAGCACCACTTCCTGGAGGAGTACTCGCACTCCTCGGCCCCGGAGGTGTTCCTGGCGGCCGCCAGCCAGCGCACGTCGCGCATCCGGCTGGGCCACGGCATCGTCCAGCTGCCGTTCAACTTCAACCACACCGCCCGGGTGGCCGAGCGCATCGCCACGCTCGACCTGGTCTCGGACGGCCGGGTCGACTTCGGGACCGGCGAGGCGTCGTCGGAGGCCGAGCTCGGCGGCTTCCTCATCGACCGGGAGCAGAAGCGGGCGCAGTGGGAGGAGGCGCTCGACGCCGTCACGCGCATGTTCGTCGAGACGCCGTTCGCCGGCTACGACGGCCGGTTCTTCAAGATGCCCGTGCGCGGGGTGGTGCCGCGCCCCCTCCAGCGGCCGCATCCACCCCTGTGGGTGGCCTGCAGCCGCCGCGAGACCATCCACCTGGCGGCCACGAAGGGAATCGGGGCGCTCAGCTTCAGCTTCATCGAGCCGGCCGAGGCCAAGGCCTGGGTCGACAACTACTACGCAACCGTGGCGTCCGAGGAGTGCGTGCCCGGCGGCTTCGCGGTCAATCCCAACGTGGCGGTCGTGCTGCCCCTGATGTGCCACGCCGACGAGGAGACGGCCATCGCGCGCGGGCTCGACGGCGCCCACTTCTTCGGCTTCAGCCTGGGCCACTACTACGTGTTCGGGACGCACCGACCGGGTCGGACCAATGTCTGGGACGAGTTCGACGAGAAGCGCGACCTGTTCGGCTTCCGCCGGCAGACGGCGGCGCAGACCGGCCAGACGCTGGGCGCCCAGCTGTTCGAGCAGGGGCTCGGCGCCCTGCGTGGCGCCGTCGGGACACCGGACCAGGTGCGGGACCTGCTGCGCGGCTACGAGGACGCCGGCGTGGACCAGGTCATCTTCGTGTCGCAGGCCGGGCGCAACCGCCACGAGCACATCTGCGAGTCGCTCGAACTGTTCGCTACCGAGGTGCTGCCCGACTTCGCCGAGCACGAGGACGAGCGGGAGAAGGCCAAGCTCGAGCGCCTGGCCCCCGCCATCGAGGCGGCGCTGGCCCGCCGGAGCCCTCCCCGCGAGGCTCCCGACGTCTCGTTCCAGGCGGGGATGACGTACTGAGCGGTCAGAGCCTCCGGGCGCGGCCCTGAACGACAGCCGACGGTCGGGGGATCGGGAGCGACTACGGTACGTGGCGTGAGAGCGCTCTCACAGGCCGACGTTCAGGGACAGGTCCACGCCCGGGGACGGCCCGCCGCGCGGGCCGCGGACGGCGTCCGTCGGTTCCCCGATGGGTTCCTGTGGGGCGCCGGCACGTCCGCCTACCAGATCGAGGGCGGCATCGACCTGGACGGCCGCGGGTGGTCGATCTGGGACACGTTCGCGGCCGCCGGGCACGCACGCGGCGACACCGGGGAGCCCGCGGCCGACCACCGGCGCCGCATGGTCGAGGACGTCGCCCTGATCGCCGAGCTGGGCCTGCCGGCCTACCGGTTCTCCATCGCCTGGCCTCGCGTGCAGCCCGACGGGACGGGCGCCGTCAGCCAGCCGGGGCTCGACTTCTACCGGGCGCTGGTGGACGGGCTCCTCGCCGGCGGCGTGGAGCCCATCGTCACGCTGTACCACTGGGACCTCCCCCAGGCCCTCGAGGACACCGGCGGCTGGCCCGCTCGCGACACCGCCGGCCGGTTCGCGGACTACGCCGCCGTCGTGGCCGATGCGCTCGGGGACCGGGTTCGCCGCTGGACCACGATCAACGAGCCGTGGTGCGCGGCCATGCTGGGCTACGGGGCGGGCATCCACGCCCCCGGGCGGACCGAGCCCGGCGCCGCCGTCGCCGCCTCCCACCACCTGCTGCTGGCCCACGGGCTGAGCGTCGAGGTCCTGCGCGGGCACGTCACGGGGCCCGACCAGGAGATCGGCATCACGCTCAACCCCTACCCGGTCCTGCCGGCCGCCGAC
>DATFVX010000259.1:0-6346 GCA_035259985.1 Acidimicrobiales bacterium
GCCCCGCGGCTGCTCGCCGGAACGCTCCGGCTGCCGCTGGCGGCCCTCGCCCTGCCCCGCCTCACGGGCGCCCTCCCTCGCCTCGCCCTCGGTGGCCGCGCCGGTCGACGGGCCACGCCCAGCCGGCTGGGCGTCGGTCTGCGTGGCGCCGGCCTGGGTGGCCTCGGCCCGCCCGTTCGACCCACCTGACCCATCGTCGTCGGTCGCGGTGGTGCCCCCGGCTCCCGACTCGCCCTCGTCGCTGAGTGCGGCCTCCCATTCGGCGGGCGGCTCGTCGGCGTCCGGCGCGGCTGCGGCTCCAGACGGTTCGTCACCGCCGGTGGCGGTGGTGCTTGATCCTGCGCCGCTGTCCGATTCGTCCACGGTGGCCTCCTGTTTCGACCCGCCGTTGCCGGCACGGGCGCGCTTGGGCTTGGCGCCGCGCTCCCCGGCGCCCGCCGCCTCGGGGGACGCCACGCCGGTCAGCTCGAGGATGAGCTGCACGATCTCGGCCTTGCGGGCGCGGGACGGCGGCTTGGCACCGAGTGCCTGGGCGATGGTCGTGAGCTCCTCGCGATCCTTGCGCTCCAGAGCGGACCGTTCGAGGGTGGTTGAGTCCACGCTCATCGTGGGTTGGCACCTCACTTCTGGGGAAGACCGGGGTGGCGACCGTGGGGCCGGCGGGTCTGCGCCGGGCGTGCAGAAGTCGATCTGGCCCGGAGGAAGGAACCGCTCCGCTGAATCGGGGCCGCTTGGTCATCCGCTCGTGATTCGGCGGTGCCCCCCGGCAGAACGACAGCACTTTAGCGCGGTGCCCAGGTCGATCGAAACCTGGGCACAGGCCCGCGGGCCTGCAATAGCTTGGCCTCCGAACCACGACCGCGAGGGGAACGCGCATGCGCCGGTTCGTCGTCACGTTGGGGGCCATCGTCGTCGCGACTGCCCTGGTTACGGGCCCGTCGGCACCCTCGGGGGCGACCGCGGCCGCTCCGCCCGGGCCGCACGGCCCGGCGTCCGTCCCCCCGGGCGCGCCGCCCGGCGGGCCCGGGCGCTACGCCGTGGGGCTGAGCACGGTCCGGATGACCGACCCTGCCCGCGCCGATCGGACCCTCACGGTCGACATCTGGTACCCGGCGGACGGGCGCTCGGAGGCACCGACCGCATCGATCGACCTCATCTTCACCCGGCTCGCGCTCCCGGGCGTGCTGGCCAGCCCCGCGGCCGCCCGGGGTTCGTTCCCGCTGGTCGTCTTCTCCCACGGCAACGGCGGCGTTCGGTTCCAGTCGTGGTTCCTGTTGCGGGCCCTGGCCAGCCACGGGTTCGTGGTCGCCGCGCCCGATCACGCCGGCAACACGGCGCTCGACGCCATCGCCGGGACGTCGGACCCGATCGGCGTCGCCGCCGCCAACCGGCCGCGGGACGCCTCGTTCGTCATCGACCAGATGCTCGGCCGTGACGGCGACCCCGACGATCCGCTGCACGGGCGCATCGACGAGCGCAACATCGCCGTCGCCGGCCACTCCTTCGGTGGGTTCACCGCGCTGGCGACCGCCGCCGGGTTCGTCGACTACCGGCCCGACCCCCGCGTCGACGCCATCGTGCCGATCGCGCCGGCGACCGGCTTCAGCGACGAGCAGCTGGCCTCGATCGACGTCCCCACCCTGCTGATGGGCGGGACGTCCGACACGGTGGTCCCGATCGAGCCGGGCATCGTGCGGGCCTGGGACCTGATCCCCGCCCGGCCCGAGTACCGGGTCGACCTCGAGGCGGCCGGGCACAACTCGTTCACCAACGTGTGCGACATCCGCGACGCGTATGTGGCCGCCGGCGTGGGCCAGCCGATCCTCGGATTCGTCGAGGAACAGGCCGAGGACGGCTGCGCCGCGGACCTGCTCCCGATCGACGAGGCGCAGCGGGTCACCACGCTGTACGTGGTGTCCTTCCTGACCACGGAGCTGCAGGGGAACTCCCGCTACAGCCGGTACCTCACGACCCGCTACGCCGACCGCCACAACCTGCCGGTGGACCTGCTCGTGAGGCCGGACGGCGGTGACCGAGACGGGAACGCGTAGGGCCTAGCGCGCCAGCAGGCGGCCGAGCATCTCGTGGCCGGGGACGGGCGGGCTGCCCGCGGTGGCGCGCTCCGTATAGGTCCCACCGGGCCCCGGCACCTCGCTGTCGACCAGCAGATAGGGCACCGGGTCGGCGGTATGGGTGCGCAGCTCGACGGGCGTGGCGTGGTCGGGCAGGAGCAGCAGCCGCCAGGGTCCGAGCGCGTCCAGGCCCTCCACCAGCCCGTCGAGGATGCGGGCGTCCCAGGCCTCCAGCGCCTTTATCTTCTCGTCGAGGTCGCCGGCGTGGCCCGCCTCGTCGGTGGCCTCGACGTGCACCAGGAACACGTCGGCGCCGTCGGCCAGGGTGCGCAGGGCGGCGTCGCGCTTGCCCTCGTAGTCGGTGTCGAACCAGCCGGTGGCGCCCGGGACCTCGACGATGTCCATGCCGGTGAGGACGCCGAGCCCCCGCACGAGGTCGACCGCGCTCACCAGGGCCCCCCGCCGGCCGGTCGCCTCTGCGAAGGACGGGAGCTGGGGCCGGAAGCCCTGCCCCCAGAGCCATACCTGGGTGGCGGCGAGGCGCGACGCACCGACGATGGCGCGGCTCGCGTCCATCAGATCTATGAGCTGGGGCGCCGCGGGCCCGTAGGGCAACAGCGCCGGGTGCCCGCTCAGGTCGTGGGGCGGGACGCAGTGGGCCTCGGCCCACGAGGCCGGGGCGACCACGATGTGCCGGTACTGGACACCGGCGTGGAACTCCAGGCCGGTGCCGGCGCCCGACCCCAGCGCGGCGTCGAGGTCCCGGACCACCCGGGCGGCGTCCTCCGACGACGGATGGCCCCCGGCGAAGTCGACCATCGTCCCGTCGGGCCCGATGGTCACGAGGTTGCAGCGGTACGCGACCCGATCTGGCGCGAGGCGCAGGCCGAGCGCTGCCGCCTCGATGGGAGCGCGTCCGGTGTGGTAGCGGGCGGGGTCGTAGCCGAGGATCGACATGTTGCCGACGTCGCTCCCGGGTGCCATCTTCGGCGGGATCACCGCCGCCCGGCCGACCTCGCCCCGGGCCGCAAGCCTGGCCAGGGTCGGCATCGACGCCGCCTCGAGCGGCGTGCGCCCGCCGAGCCGGGCGATCGGCTCGTCCGCGCAGCCGTCGGGGACGCAGACGACGTACTTCACCCGTTCAGTCTCGCAGGTGGTCGTCGGACCACCGAACGACATGGCGAGCCGCTCTCCCCAGGGAGGCGCGACCCGTTAGCTCTGGGAGATTGCCCCCGGGCACGCGCTCACGGCGCCGACCAGGTCGCTCATCAGCTCCTCGTCCTGGTCGAGCGCCTCGTCCCCCTCCATCAGGCTGACCACCATCACGCGCTTGAGCAGGTCGTCGTCGATGGCGTCCTCGAGGCAGCTGACGGTCTCCTCGGACAGGTCCTCACCCTCGGTGATGCCCTCGACGAAGGCCGCCCTCACGTCCATGCACTCGTTGACGTCGTTCCAGAACGCGTCGGCCTGGTCGTCGTCGAGGGTGATCCCCAACTCCTGGGGGGTGCTCTCCGGGTTCTCGCGGATCTCGTCGGGGCTCACGGCGCCCTGGAGCTCCTCCACCCCCACCGCGTCGACGAAGGCGCGGGCGAAGCACTCGTTCTCCTCGTCGGTGAGCTCGGTCTCTTCGTTGCTGGCGACGATCGCGTCGACGTACTCCTGGCCCTCGGCCGAGGCCGACTCGCCCCCCGACCCGCCACCGTCGTCGTCGCCGCAGGCGGCCGCCAGGCCGCACACCACCACCACGGTCACCGCCAGCATGATCCGGCGCATCACAGATCCTCCCAGCCACGAGGTCGCTCCCCAAGGCGACCGGGCGGGACCTTAGTTCCTGGTGGTGACCGAACCCTCAGTCGGTGGTGGTGATGGAACCCTCGACGTAGCGGCGCACGGCGTCCACGTCGGCGGGGAGGACGTCGTAGCGCTCGGGGCGCTCGAACAGGTTGGCGAGAGCTTCCGGGAGCGCCGGCCGGGTGCCCGTGGCCCGCTCGACGGCATCCGGGAACTTGGCCGGGTGCGCCGTTGCCAGGCACACCATCGGCAGGTCGGGGTGGCGGCGGCACGCCTCGGCGGCGCCGATGCCGACGGCGGTATGGGGATCGGCCAGGTAGCCGGTGCGCCGGTGGAGCCCGGCGATGACCGCAAGGGTGGCGTCGTCGTCGAGGCTCGCGGCGGCGAACACGGGGTCCCGGGGCCCCTCCACCGAGCCGAGCGCCCGGAACCGGCCCATCAGCTCGGCGGTGGCGGCGCCGTCGCGGCCGAGCAGCTCGAACAGCAGCCTCTCGTGGTTGGACGACACCTGGATGTCCATGCTCGGGCTCAGCGTGGGCACGACCTCGTCGGAGACGAGGGACCCGGTCCGGGCCCACCGGGTGAGGATGTCGTTGCGGTTGGACCCGATGACGAGGCCCTCGATGGGGGCGCCGGCGCGGCGGGCGATCCAGCCGGCGAGGATGTTCCCGAAGTTCCCGGTGGGCACGGCCACCTCGCAGGGGCCGCAGCACACCGATGCCGTGACGTAGTAGACGATCTGCGCCGCCACCCGGGCCCAGTTGATCGAGTTCATTGCTGACAGCCCGACCCTGTCCCGCAGCCCGGGGTCGGCGAAGAGCGCCTTCACGACGTCCTGGCAGTCGTCGAACGTGCCCTCGACCGCCACGTTGTGGACGTTGGGCGCGTCGACCGTCGTCATCTGGCGCCGCTGCACGTCGGACACGCGCCCGGCCGGGTGCAGCACGATCACGTCGAGCGAGGGGCGGCCGACGCATGCGGCGATGGCCGCGGAGCCCGTGTCGCCCGACGTGGCCACCACGATCGTGCGCCGCTCGCCCCGCCTCCGGAGCTCACGGTCGAACAGGCGGCCGACGAGCTGGAGGGCCACGTCCTTGAACGCCAGCGTGGGCCCGTGGAACAACTCGACGACCCAGAGGCCGGGCTCGAGCTCGACCAGCGGGCACACGTCGGGATGATCGAAGGTCGCGTACGCCTCGGCCACCAGTTCGTCGAGCGACGGCCGGGTGAGGGTCGACCCCTCCACGTAGGGCCACAGCACGTCGCTCGCGGCGTCGACGTACGGCCGTGCGTCCCGCCAGCGGTCGGGCAGGGCCGCCCACGACTCCGGCACGTAGAGGCCCCCGTCTGCGGCCAGCCCGGCCAGCAGCACGTCGGCGAAATCGAGCACCGGCGCCCGGCCCCGGGTCGAGACGTACTTCACCGGGGCGACCCGCCTACTCGCCGATGACGCGGAGCACCGACGTGATGCGGTCGACCGAGTCGAGGTGGTGGAGGTCCCGCACCGTGGCCTGCATGGCGGCCTCTCGGGCGGTGTGGGTGATGAACACGAGGCGGGCCTCGTCGCCCAGCCCCTCCTGTTCCATCGAGCGGATCGACACGCCGTGTGCCCCGAACACCCCGGCGACCGCCGCCAGGACGCCGGGCCGGTCGAAGACGTCGATGTTGAGGTAGTAGGCGGTCTCGACCTCGTCGATGGGTCGGATCCGGGCCTTGCCCAGGACGCCGATGCTGGCGTGGCTGCCCCGGGCGCGGTTGACGGCGGCGTCGATCAGGTCGCCCAGCACGGCGCTGGCCGTGGGGAACCCGCCGGCACCGCGGCCGTAGAACATGAGGTCGCCCACGGCCGCGCCCTCCACGAACACGGCGTTGAAGGAGTCGCGCACAGAGGCCAGGGGGTGCTCGGCGGGCACCATCGCCGGGTGCACCCGCACCCCGACCTCGTCGCCCTCGGGCCCATCACGCTGCTCGGCGATCGCCAGGAGCTTGATGACGTAGCCCATCTTGGCCGCGTAGTCGATGTCGGCCCGGGTGATGTGGGCGATGCCCTCGTTGGTGACGTCGCCGGCCACCACGCGGACGCCGAAGGCGATCGACGCGATGATCGCCGCCTTGGCGGCGGCGTCGTAGCCCTCGACGTCGGCGGTCGGGTCCCGCTCGGCGTAGCCAAGGCTCTGGGCCTCGCTGAGCGCGTCCGCGTAGGAGGCCCCCGCCTCGGTCATGCGGGTGAGGATGTAGTTGGTCGTCCCGTTGACGATGCCCATCACCCGCTCGATCCGCTCCCCCGCGAGCGACTCGCGCAGCGGCCGGATCACCGGGATCCCGCCGGCGACCGCGGCCTCAAACAGCAGGTCGACGCCGGCGTGGTCGGCCGCCGCGAACAGCTCGGCGCCGACGTTGGCCAGCAGCTCCTTGTTGGCGGTGACCACCGGCTTGCCGGCCTTGATGGCGCCGAGGGTCAGCTCCCTCGCGGGCTCGATCCC
>DATFVX010000260.1:0-4557 GCA_035259985.1 Acidimicrobiales bacterium
CAGGGCATCTACGGCTCGACCTGGCGCACCGACGTGAGCGTCGCCGGGCGGGGGACGCTGCTCGAGCACTCGATCCACGATGTCGACATCCTGCAGTGGCTGGTCGGCCCGGTGACGTCTGTGAGCGCCACGACGCGGATGGTCCACGGCCACGACGGCATCGACGACGTGGCCGTCGCGCGTCTCGACTTCGCCGGCGGGCCGGCGGCCACGCTGACATCGGTATGGCACGACGTGCTCGAGCGCCCGAGCCTGCGCCGCGTCGAGGTGCTGTGCGAGCGGCTGTTCGTCGCGCTCGAGGGCGACTTCTCGGGCCCGGTGCGCTGGCAGTTCACCGGCGAGGAGGAGCGGGTGCTCGCGGGGCGTGACCTCGCGTCGGCCATCGCCGAGGCCGGCGACACGACCACGGTCAACCCGGCGACCGCGTTCCTCACCTCGGTGCGCGACGGCATCGCGGCGGAGCCGTCCCTCGCCGACGCCGTGCCGGCGCATCGCGCCGTCGACGCCATGTACGCGTCGGCGGACTCGGGTGGCGCGGTCGTGCGCGTCGATCCGGACCGGTCGGCCTGACGATCGGCGCCGGACCGGTCCGGGCGCCAGGGTCAGCGCGAGACCCTGAGCGGGGGAAAGCGGCTCGGGAGCCCCTTGGCCGCGACCTGGTAGAGCTCGACATCCTCGGGCAGGCCGCGCAGCGCGTACGTGCCGAGCTTGCGAAGGCGCACGCCGTCCGGGAGGAAGCCGCTCACCGCGGTGCGGAAGTCCCCGGACACCACGATCTGCCCCCCGTGCGATGCGTCGCAGATCCGCGCCGCGGCGTGAACGGCCATGCCGAGGTAGTTGGCCTTGACCATCCGGGGGTAGCCGCTGTGGATCCCGACCCGGACGCGCACGTCCTCGTCGCCATCCGCCGCCCACGCGCGTAGCCCACGCTGCACCGTCAACGCCGTGGAGAGGGCCGCCGCCGGCTGCTCGAACACGGCGAAGAACTCGTCGGCGCGCGTCTCGACGACGTGGCCGCCGGTGCCGAGCGCGGCGTCGCACTGGAGGGTCCGAACCCGCTCGAGCAGCTCGCCGTAGTCGTCGCCCAGGCGGTGGAGGAGGGCGGTGGATCCCTCCATGTCGGTGAGGAGCATCGTCACGAATCCCGAGGGCAGCGGGACCGCCTCGTCGTCGCGGCGCCCCAGCTCGGACCGCACCTGGTTGGTGATGAACCCGACGGGCACGATCTTGAACTTCCTCGCCGCGTTCAGGAGCCGCTTCCGGGCCCGGTCGCGCGCCGCGTCGTCGTCGAATGCGACCTGGTTGAAGCGAGCCAGCGCGGCGCGGACGTGGCCGGGATCGTGGATCGGCAGCCGCCGCTGGCCGCGGGCGTCGACGTAGGCGAAGGCGCTGTCGGGAAGCTTCGCTCGCTCCGCCGCCCCGAGTCGCGCCATGGCGCGAACCATAAACGGCTGCGAGGGCCGCGCACGCGTGGGTCCGAATTCATCCGGCATTCCCCACGCTTTCGCCGGAAGGAAGCGCGGCGGTGGCGTACCATGGGAGCGCTCCCAAGCTCGAAATGGAGGAGGGGCCATGCAGAGCAGCAGGTCGGTCTTGACACGACGGATCGCCAGTCTGGTGGCAGGGCTGCTGATCGGAGCGGTTGTGGCAGCGCCCGCATCGGCCGCGCCCGGGGCAACCGGCGACGAGTTGTACGTTCCGCCACCGCAGAAGGGGGCGAAGCAGCAGATCGCCGAGCTGACCTCACAGGGCGACAAGGAGGGGGCCGCGCAGATCCGCGCGATCACCCGCACCCCGCAGGCCGTGTGGTTCGAGGGCGGGACGCCCAAGTCGGTGAAGCAGGACGTCCGGGTGACCGTCGAGCGGGCCGCCGACAAGGGGTCCATCCCGGTGCTGGTGACGTACAACATCCCATTCCGCGACTGCGCCCAGTTCTCCGCCGGTGGGGCCACGACGAAGGCCGAGTACGAGGCCTGGATCGACGGGTTCGTGGCCGGCATCGGTAACCGCCACGCCATCGTGATCCTCGAGCCCGACGGGCTCGGCATCATTCCCTGGTACGACCCCTACGGCAGCGCCGACGGCAACAGCACGCTCGAGTGGTGCCAGCCGGCGGAGGCCAACCCGAGCACGGCGGCGTCCGAGAGGTTCGCGATGCTCAACCACGCCGTCGCGGCCCTCGGCGCCCTGCCCAACGTGACGACGTACCTCGACGGCACCCACAGCGCCTGGCTGGGGAACGGGGACATCGCCGACCGCCTGGTCCGGGCCGGCGTCGCCGACGCCGCTGGCTTCTACCTCAACGTCTCGAACTATCAGCTGACGGCCAACAACGAGCAGTACGGGCGCTGGATCTCCCAGTGCATCGCGTACGCCACCGAGGTGGCGGCCGGCGACTTCTTCGGCTGCCCGAACCAGTACTGGAACGGGGGACCGCTCCCCGCGAAGATCGCCCAGCTCCTCGGCGAGTGGACGGGCGTGGCGCTGGATCGGTTCGGCGTGTGGAGCGACGACGCCGACGACCCGGCGCTCAACACGTCAGGCATCAACCTGCGCTACAGCAACATGTTGGGCGACGTCGAGCCCACCGCCCACTACGTGATCGACACCAGCCGCAACGGGCAGGGGCCGTGGGCCGCGCCCGCCTATCCCGACCCGCAGGACTGGTGCAACCCGCCCGGTCGCGGCCTGGGGCTGGCGCCCACCCTCGCCACCGGCCAGCCGCTGCTCGACGCCTACCTGTGGGTGAAGACGCCCGGCGAGTCCGACGGCGAGTGCACCCGCGGCCTCGGGCCGGCGGGCGAGACGGTCGACCCCGAGTGGGGGATGATCGACCCGGGGGCCGGCGACTGGTTCCCCGCGCAGGCGCTGCAGCTGGCGGCCAACGCCAACCAGTGACGCCAACCAGTGACGCCAACCAGTAACGGGGGGTCCCAGACGCCTGGGTGACCCCTCGGGGATGGGGGAGGCCCGGTGACTCCGGGGGACGGTGAGGGCGGAAAGCCGGTCCCCGGAGGCCGGGGCCGAGCCCACGATGCTCGGGAGTCCCGAGGAGCGTCAGTCGCCGGTTGCGTCCCGGAGGGCCGCATAGGCGGCTCGGACGTCCGCCGCTGCCGCCACGCCGGGGCCGGGCTCGACGAGGTCGCCCGCACCGAGCTTCCAGGCATCGGCGATGTCGGCCGGCTCGCTGTGCGCCGCCACTGCGGCGGCCTGCACGCACGCCCCGGTCGCGACCTGCTCGCCGACGTGCGGCACCAGCACCTCGCGCCCGCTCAGGTCTGCGAGCACCTGGCGGTAGGCGTGCGAGCGTGAACCCCCGCCGACCACGATGAGCTGACCATCGGTGGGCGCGAATGACGCCAGCGCGTCGAGGCCGTCGAGCAGCCCGCACACGACGCCCTCCACGGCGGCGCGGGCGAGCTGCTCGCGCCCGACGTCGCTGCGCAGCCCGGCCACGACGCCCGTCGCGTTCGGCCGGTCGGGGGTCCGCTCGCCGTCGAGGTAGGGGAGCAGGGTGAGCCCGCCGGCGCCGGGCGGGCCCGCGAGCGCGAGCCGGTCGAGTCCCTCGTGGTCGACGCCGAGCAGCCTGGCCGCCGCGTCCGTCACCTTCGTGGCGTTGAGGGTGCAGACCAGCGGGAGGTGACGGCCGGTGGCGTCCGCGAACCCCGCGACGATCCCCGAGGCGTCCGCGGTCGGCTCGTCGCTGACGCCGTAGACGGTGCCCGAGGTGCCGATCGACACCACCACGTCGCGGGGGCGCAGCCCGACGCCCAGGGCGCCGGCCATGTTGTCGCCGGTTCCGGGCCCGACCAGGGCGCCGTTCCATTCGCCGGCCGCCTCGAGCGGACCGAGCACGGTGGGAACGACGGGCGCCCAGTCCCGCTCGGCGTCGACCAGGGCGAGCAGGTCGTGACGGTAGGCGCCGCTCGCCGCCGACCAGTACCCGGTTCCCGAGGCGTCGCCCCGATCGGTGACGAGCCGGCCGGTGAGCTCGAGTGTCAGCCAGTCGTGGGGGAGCGCCACGTGGGCCAGCCGCTCCCAGGCCCGCGGCTCGTGCCGGCGCAGCCACGCGAGCTTGGTGATCGTGAAGCTCGCCACCGGGACCAGCCCGCACGCCTCGGCCCAGGCCCGGCGGCCGCCGGCCAGCCGCTCGAGCAGCGACGCCGCCTCCGGCGCCGACTCGGTGTCGTTCCAGAGCTTGGCCGGGCGGATCACCCGCCGGTCGGCGTCGAGCGCCACCATCCCGTGCTGCTGGCCGGCAACGCTGACGGCGGCCACGTCGGGGGCGCCCGCCTGCTGCCACGCCGCCTCGAAGGCCGCCCACCACGCGGCCGGCGGCTGCTCGGACCGGGGTGGCCGGGTGGGTGGGTGCGGCGACGATCCGCCGCCGACCACCTGCCCGGAGTCCAGGTCGCGCACCTCCAGCTTGGTGGCCGTGGTGGACGAGTCGACGCCGGCGACGAGGGGCACGGCGGGGAGCGGCCCCCGGGGCCTCAGCGCACCCGGGCGACGTAGCGGCCGACGAGGTTCTCCAGCCTCTCCTGGCCGCCCGACACG
>DATFVX010000261.1:0-5968 GCA_035259985.1 Acidimicrobiales bacterium
GGTACGGGCGCGGCAAGCGCCGAGGCGGAGGCCACCGCCTCGTGCCACCGTCGACGATTGGCGGCGGACTGGCGCTTGGCCACGTGATGCCTGAGGTGGCGGCGCCCGGCCGCCGCCTCGTCTTCGCGGCACGCCTCCGACCACCAGCGCTCGGGCTCGAAGAACCACCAGCCGTCGACCGGCAGGTGCAGCCGCCTCACGTAGTCGTCGCGGACGTAGAGCAGCGGCGTGAGCGTGCGGTCGACGGACATGACCTCGGCCAGGTAGTCGGCGGCGACCACGACGCGATCGCAGGCGGTCGCCAGGGCGATGCCCATGGCGGGTGTTCGCCCGGCCAGGGCGAGAATCATCGCCTCGCAGGTGACGCAGGAGCACAGCATCGCCCCCGGGTCGAGCGGACGATCGGGGTGGTCGTGCGCCTCCCAGAGCGGAGACGGGTCGGGCAGGGAAACGACGTCGCCGGACATGGCGGGCCTCCAGACATGGACGGTCGTGGAGGACGCCGTTGTGCGGTCGACGTCGAACCGGGCAGAGGGACTGTACTGGGCGGGTGTGACAGTCATGGAGCGAGTCGACGTGGTCGTCGTCGGGGCGGGCGCGATGGGTTCGGCGACTGCGTGGTGGCTCGCGCGTCGGGGGCGGTCGGTGGCGCTCGTGGAGCAGTTCGCGCAGGGTCACGCCCGCGGCAGCAGCCACGGCGCCAGTCGCATCTTCCGGTTCGCCTATGCCGATCCCCGCTACGTGCGCATGGTCCAGGCGGCGCTGCCGCTGTGGCGCGAGCTCGAGGACGACGCCGACACCACGCTCTTGGAGGTCACCGGAGGGCTCGACCACGGCGTCCCGGCGCTGGTCGGGCCGGTCGCCTCGGCGCTGGGTGCCTGCGGCGTCGAACACGAGCTGTTGGCGGCAGGAGCGGCGGGGGAACGCTGGCCGGGCATGCGGTTCGAGGGCGACGTGGTCCACTGCCCCGGGGCCGGGCGCTGCCTCGCCGACGCCACCGTGCACGCACTGCAACGCCGGGCGGGCGAGCTGGGAGCCGACGTGCGGTTCTCCACCGGGCCGGCCGCCCTCACGTGGACCGACGACCGCGTGGTGGTCCGTGCCGCCGGCGACGAGTGGACGGCGCCGGTCGCCGTGGTGACTGCTGGGGCCTGGCTTCCTGCGGTCCTGGGCTCACGGGTCCGCCTTCCGCCCCTGCGGGTGACCCGGGAACGGATCCAGCACTTTGCACCTCGGGCCGGATCCGGCACGCCCCTGTCGGAGTGGCCGAGCTTCATCCACCATCGGCCCGACGCCTGGCGCTACGGGTTGGTCAGCCCCGGCGAGGGTGTCAAGGTCGCCGAGCACATGACGGGCTCCGTGACCGATCCGTGGGCCGAGCCGCCGGACGAGGCCGATCCCGTCGCCGCCGAACGGGTTCGGCGCTACGTGGAGGACTGGCTGCCCGGGCTCGACCCGGCGCCGTCGCACCCGGCGACGTGCCTCTATACGACGACCCCGACCGAGGACTTCGTGCTGGAACGCGTCGGCCCAGTGGTGATCGGGTCCGCCTGCAGCGGCCATGGTTTCAAGTTCACCCCGCTGGTCGGCCGTATCCTCGCCGACCACGCGATGTCAACCGGATGACGCCGCGGGGGGTTCAAACAGCAAATGGAGTTTGCCGAGTTCTTCGAGCAGACCGCACCCCGGCTGGTTCGGCTGTGCTTCCTCACGACGCTCGACCGGGAGGCGGCCGCCGACGCCGCCCAGGAGGCGCTGAGCCGGGCGTGGCGTGACTGGCCGCGTGTGGGCGCCGACTCGAGCGACCCTGCCGCGTGGACCACGACCGTCGCCCTCAACCTGTGCCGCAGTCGTTGGCGACGGCTCACCCGCCAGGCGCAGCTCGCACCCCGCGCCTACAGCGTCGATGGCCTGCCGGACGAGCTGCCCGACGTCGACCTGCAGCGGGCCCTGCGGCGCCTGCCCGTGCGCCAGCGCGAGGCGGTGGTCCTGCACTACTGGGCGGACCTCGCCGTCGATGCGTGCGCCCGCGCCATGGGCGTGACCCCCGGTGCGGTGAAGCAGCACCTGTCCCGGGCGCGGCAGCGGCTGGCAGCGGACCTCGGCGAGCCGGACCTCGAGTTGGACGTGGAGGTGGAGAGCCCGTGAGCGACCTGGGTGAGCGACTCGATCGACTTGCCGACGCCGCTGCCGAGGGCGTCGAGGTGACCCGGCCGGACCAGCGACAGGCCGGTCGTCCGTGGTGGCGGACCGAGCCGGCACTGGTGGCAGTCGGTGCGCTCGTGGTCGTCGGCATCGTCACCGCCGCGATCCTCGTCGGCGGCGACAATGGCGACAACGATGTGGCCGTCGGCGGGGACGACGGGGGTGGATCCGCCGGACAGGGCACCGACGCCGTGGTGGCGGTGACGTACGGGGACGTCTCGCTCGGTGGCGGTCCGCCCGATCTCGAGCTGCGGTTCCTCGATGCTGACGGGGCCGTGATCGCCGAGCGATCGTCGAGCGAGCTGGATCGGGAGGCCGACATCGCTGAGGCGGGCGGGATCGTCCAACGGGTGCCAGCCGGCGACCTCGAGCTCGAGGCGACGCTCCAACAGGGTGGCGACGTGGAGTCCTGTACCCAGCCGTTCGCCGCCGCGCCCGGTGACCGACTGATCCTCAGAGTGCAACTCGGCTTGGAAGCCGCCGCCGGCGCGGACTGCGCACAGGTCCAGTCCGTCGACGACTGGGTGGCGGACCGCAGCGGCCCCACCGGTGAGAGCTACATCGGGCTGACCCAGGCCGAGGCCGACGAGCAGGCACGGCAGGCCGGCCTGACCACCCGGGTGGTGGGGGTCGACGGCATGGACCTGGCGGCGACGATGGACTTCCGACCGGACCGGCTCAACCTCTTGCTCTTCGATGGCACCGTCGTGGCTGGGCAGCTCGACGGCGAGGAAGCGGCGGCCGGGGGAACGGAGCCCGGGGGAACGGAGCCCGGGGGAACGGAGCCCGGCGGTGCGGTGCCGGCCGGCCACGGCACGCTGACCGTTGAGCTCGAGCGCGTGGACGGCGTCCCACCGGTCCAGGGCGTCACCGTCGGGCTCGAGGCATACGACTCGGGCGGTGAGGTGGTGGCGGAGCCGGACTGGGGCCAGTCAGCCGAAGGTGTGCTGCTCACAACCGTGCCGGCAGGCCGGATGCGGCTGGTGTCCGTGACAAGCAGCCCGTCGGTGCCCGGTGGACTGCGTTGCGAGACGCCGATCGAGGTGCCGGACGGCGATTCTGTCCGGGTCTCCTGTTGGCGGAGGACGAGAGTGGCGCGTGCGCGTCGCTGGCCGCGGCCAGCTCGGAGGCCGACCGCCTTCTCGGGCTGCCCGGGGGCCTGCCGGCGCCCGGCTTCGTTGGTCTCACCGAGGACGAGGCGGCTGAGCTGGCCGCGACCCGGGGCTGGACCGTCCGGGTGCTGGCTCGCGACGGCGAGGGCGGCATCCGAACCGAGGACTATCAGCCGGAGCGCGTCAACCTCGTGATCGAGGATGGGCAAGTGACCGCGGCCGCCCGGTCGTAGCCGGCGGCCGGTCGCGAGTCGCTGTGGCCGTGCGCTAGTTCCAGTTGATCCAGCGGGTGTCGAGGCGTTCGCCCGATGGGTGCTGCCAACGCGGCGGTGGGAGGCCGTGGTCACCGGCGGCCGCCGCGCTCAGCGTTCCGGAACGAGGTGGTCGCGGCGGGGCCGGCTGGAGCCGCCGACCGCGGTTGTCGGTGAAGGTGAGCCCGTCGACGCGACCGGCATCGCCGTCGACGGTGAGGAGGCCGTCGTGCGCCATGCGGTGGTGATGGGCACACAGGCACAGGAGGTTGCCGGGATCGGTGCTGCCCCCATGCGTCCAATGAACGATGTGATGGACGTGCAGCCAGCGAGACTGGTCACAGCCGGGAACCCGGCACCCGCCGTCGCGGTGTTCGATGGTTGTCCGCAAGCGGCGACCGACACTGCGTTGGCGGCGACCCATCGCCACCGGCTGACCATGCCGCATCAATAGGTAACGCACCGTGCTGTCGCACGACAGGTAGTCGGCAATCCCGGGTGGCAGCACGGGACCGAGGTGCAGGCGGGGCGGAACTCGGCGGTCGGCGTCGAGGTGCAGGATCACCTGGGTGCGCTCCCCCGGTGGCCGACTCGACGCGGTGTTCGGATCCAGCCCGTCGAGGCCTGTCTGCGCGAGCCGCACCAGCGCGTCGGCCCAGGACACATCCCCGGGATCACCGCGATCGCCCACATTCCGGCTCGGGTTGCGTAGCCGGAACTCGCGGTCGCGGCCTACCTCCAGCCCCTTCTGCACCAGCGCCCCCTCATCGGAGGGCAGCCGGATCGAACACCACCACATCCCGTCGTCGCCATGGGCGAAGCGAACGCTCCGGCGGGTCGGTCGGGTGGCGCGATCACTTCCTGGCGGCTGATCGTCCGCCCCTGCTTCGGGCTCGGCGCGCGGCAGGCTGGGCAGGATCCTCGCCAGCTGCGGCACCGTCAACGACGGCGCCAGCTCGGCCACCTCGTGGTCGTGCTCGGCATCGGTGTGCCGCACGATCACGGCCGTCTGGTCTTCGCTCAGCGACCCCGCGTCGAACAGCGCACCGACCTGGGGCAGCCGGTCGAGCGCTCGCGCCATGGCCACGAGCCGCCGGGCGCGGCCGGGAGACGCGCCACACCGCCACACGACCCAGTGCTCCGGCGAACGGATTCCGAAGCCCTCCCACGCCCCGGTGCGCAGCGCCTCGCCGATCAGACCCACCAACTCGGCCGTGACCAGGTTGAGGAGGCCGACGGTCTCGGCGAGCCGCAGCTCCAGCGGCCGGTCATCATTCGTGGCCTTCCCGGTGGCCTCGGTCAACGACATATGACCACACTACACGAACGTGTGTACGACTGCAAGCCATGATCCCGAACGCGACCCGCCGGGCACTTCGGGGAGTAGTGTTTCCCGCACGGTCATCTCCCCGACCGGATCGCCGGCGAGGCCGGTCCATCAACGGCGTCGGCGAAAGCCGCTGAGCATGGGGGGAGGACCGTGCACCCCAAGTACCGATGGATCTCCTCGGTCAGGGCAGCCGAGCGGCTCGGCCTGTCGATCAGGGACTTGTACCGCCTCATCGACCGGGGCGACCTGCCCGCGTATCGCATCGCCAGCGAGATCCGCCTCCTCGCGCACGAGGTGGAGGACTTCCACGACAAGTTTCCCGATCCCCGTGAGATGTTGTAGTCGTACGCCGGTCGGGGCGTGCTGGCTCATGTACGCTCCGTGAGATGCTGGGGGGCGCGGTGAGAGGGCTGTGGATCGCCGCGTTGGCCGGTGCGGTGGTCGTCGCATTCGCTGCCTGCGGCGGGGACGACGACGAGGAGTCGACCGGCACGACTGCCACCAGCAGTGCGTCGGCGCCGAGCACAAGTACGACAGACCCAAGTGCCGAAGTCGAGGCGGCGTACCTGGCCTATTGGGATGCGTATCTCAAGGCCAGCAGCGAACCGGTCAAACCAGACCTACCTGAGCTTCAGGCGCTGATGACTGGCGACCACCAACGGGCCGTCGCTCGCAACTTGCGCAACCTCCAAGGAAGCGGGCGTGCAGTGCGTGAACGGGAGAACTCGCGTTATCGAAACGTGTTCGAGCGCGCTGACTTCGCAGATGAGGCTGAAGCGAGCTTCAGTGCTTGTTCCTACGATGATCTGGTCACCTATGACGTGGGCACGGGCGAACCCGTTGACGATTCCGTCGCCACGAAGTGGCTTGAGGGGCAAATGGTTCGCGAGGGCGCTGCGTGGAAGGTCGCCCGACTAGAGATCGTGCGCCGGGAACCCGGGCGAGACCAGTGTCCCCGCTGACTCGGGCTATCGGTCTCGCGTTAGCGGTTGGCGTGGTGACCTCAGAGCAGACGTCGGCTGGCGGTATCGACGGCGGAACGGGCGCCGACGCCACCCAGGACGCCCACG
>DATFVX010000262.1:0-9397 GCA_035259985.1 Acidimicrobiales bacterium
GGTGGTGGTCGACAACGGGTCGACGGACGGGTCCGGAGACCTGGCCAGGGACCTGGGCGCGACCGTGGTGATCGAGCACCGGCGGGGCTTCGGTGCTGCGTGTGCCGCCGGCCTCACGGCCGCGCGTGCACCGGTCGTGGCCTTCTGCGACGCCGATGGGTCACTCGACCCGGCGGAGCTGCCGCGCGTCGTCGCACCCGTCCTCGCCGCCAGCGCGGACCTCGTCGTCGGCGCCCGCCGGCCGACCGCGGCCGGCGTGTGGCCGCGGCACGCACGCTGGGCCAACGCCTACCTGGCCCGCCGGGTCCACCGGGCCGCCGGTGCCGACCTCACGGACCTCGGCCCCATGCGGGCCGCCCGCCGGGATCGCCTGGTCGCCCTCGGGATCGCTGACCGCCGCTTCGGCTGGCCGCTCGAGATGGTGCTGCGGGCCGGGGCGGCCGGGTGGCGCATCGTGGAGGTCCCGGTCGCCTACGGCCCGCGCCTCGGCCGGTCCAAGGTCACGGGCACGGTTCGGGGCACCGCCCGCGCCATCCGGGACATGCGCAGCACGCTCGCCCGGTGGGGGTAGCCGGGGCCAGGAGTCGGCGTCGAGCGGCCGGCCGGGCCCGATTCACCCACGCTGGGTGATGCGGTGGCCGCAGAGCCGAGCAGTCTGGACCGGGATGAGCCCGACGGACGCGGTGGGAGCGGACGCAGTGGGGGGCACCGCCACGGATCCGGATGCCGAGCGCTACCGATCCGTCGCCCACCAACTGCACGCGGTGGCCAAGCCGATCCGGGTGCTGGCGGCACTGCGCTGGCCGGCATCCGTCCGCGACGAGTTCCTGGCGGGGGGCGCCGACGCGCTCCCCGCGGTCGAGTACCAACCGTTCGACGATCGGCCGATCGTCGAGGCGGTCCGCGAGATCCGCCGATCGATCTACCCGGGGGGCCTCGTCGACGACTGGCTGGAGTCGGTCGCCGCATCGATCGAGCTGACGGCGCGGATGCTGGCGGCTCGGGGCACCGACTCGTTCCTGACGTACAACCGGGACCTCTACGGCACGCCGCACACGCCGTTGCGCTACGACCCCACGACGCCGTACGAGCTCGCCCAGCGTGTGCACGACGTCCTCGCCGGGCTCGACCGCGTGGGCCTGTCCCTCGAGGTCGCCCGCGACCACTCCGCGGAGGACGTCGCCGAGATCCTGTCGTCCGGCGTGATCGCCCACTTCGGCCCCGACGACGCCCCCGAGGTGAAGATCGTCGACGAGCTCTCGGCCAACGCGCTTGCCACGGCGAGCCGGATCAAGGTGCGGTCGGGCGCCCGGTTCACCGCCCGCGACGCGGCGCAGCTGCTCAACCACGAGGCCTTCATCCACGTGCTGACGGCGGTGAACGGTCGCTACCAGACCGACCTGCCGATCCTCGCCATCGGTCATCCGGGCACGACCCGCACCCAGGAGGGGCTCGCGGTCTTCTCGGAGTTCGTGTCGGGGACGCTCGAGCTCGACCGGTTCCGCCGCCTGGCCGACCGGGTCCTCGGGGTGCAGATGGCCATCGACGGGGCCGACTTCGTCGAGTTGTTCAGATGGTTCTCGGACCGTTCACCCGACCCCGAGCAGGCCTTCGAGAGCACGCGGCGCATCTTCCGGGGCGGGCCCGTCACCGGCGGGGCGCCGTTCACCAAGGATTGCGTCTACCTCTCCGGGTTCCTGGCGGTCAGCACGTTCATCAGGGCGGCGTTCGTCGATGAGCGCCTCGACTGCGTCGGGGCCCTGTTCGCCGGGAAGCTCGACCTCTTCGACATACCCGCGCTGGTCGAGCTGCGCCGCATGGGCCTGTGCCGCAGCCCGGTCCACCGGCCGCCGTGGGTCCTCGACCCGGGCTGGGCCCTCACGTGGCTGACGTACTCGACGTTCGTCGCCGCCATCGACCTGGCGGCGGTGTCCAACGCCGTGGGGCACCTGCTCGACCGGGCCCCGCGACTGGAGATCGGCGGGTGAGCGTCCACTAGACCCTGGCGGGACAACGGAGCCCGGCCGGGTGGCCATCGGCGCCCGGCCGGGGGCCCGTTCCCGTCGATTTGAATGTCCAGGATGGAAATCACGCGCATCGGCGACATCACCACCGGATGGGGTGAGAGCCTCCTCTGGGACGAGCAGCGGCAGCGCCTCTACTTCGTTGACGTTGCCGCCAGGACGTTGCACTGGCTCGACGACGGGCGGGACCAGGTGCAGACCCTTGCCGCACCCTCGATGCCCACCGGCATCGTGGCCACGACCGACGGCCGGGTGCTGGCCGCGCTCGACGATGGCCTCCACGTGGTCGACCCTGACTCGGGAGAGTGGACCCTGGTGAGCTTGTACCCCGAGGAGATCGGCGGGCGTTGCAACGACATGTGCGCCGATGCCGCCGGCAACGTCATCACCGGCAAGTTGAACCTCGGCCCCGCGAGCGGATCGGCATGGTGGTTCTCCCCGCGGGACGGGTGGCACATGCTCGATCCCGACATCTCCAACACGAATGGGCCGAACGCCGGCGTGATCGCCGGCGAGATGACGCTGATCATCGGCGACACGTCGGCGCATTACTACGCATATCCCTACGACCCGGACGCCGGCTCGGTCGGTGAGCGACGAGTATTCGGCGACATGACCGACCTCGAAGGCGGGCCCGACGGCGCCGCACTCGACGCCGGGAGCGGCCTGTGGTGCGCGCTGTTCGGCGGGGGCCAGCTCGTGCGCTTCGCTAGCGACGGCCTCGACCGGACGGTGGCGATGCCGCTGCCCAACCCGACCGACGTGGCATTCGCCGGACCAGCCCTCGATCGGCTGTTCGTGACGTTCGTCGACGGCGGGCTCATGGCGGTCGATGGCCTGGGCGTCGTCGGACGCATCGAACCCCGCTGCTCGCTGTGACCGGGCAATTGCATGACTTTTTTGCGGCCGCCCGTCGTCTCCTCAGGCCCGCCAGTCGATCCAGTTGCCGTGGGGGTGCACGTAGCCGAGCAGCTCGGCGTCGACGGCACCGTCACGGAACACGGCGAGGCCGAGCACGCTGGCCGCCACCCCCTGGTCGTCGGAGGGCACGGTGCCGCCGGGGATCACATCGATCACGCCCTCGACCTCGCTGCTGACCCATGCCACCGGGCGGTCGCGCGAGGCCGCGGCGAGGGCGTCGCGGAACCCCGCCCGCTGCTCGGCGGAGAAGTACGCAACCACCTGGGTGGTGGTGACGACGGCGACGGCGTCGGCGGGCAGACCGGCGATGGCGGGCCCGACGCCGTCGGCGGCGTCGCCCCGCACCACCGTGAGCGGCGTGCGGCGCGCCTCCTCCAGGGCGAGGCGGGTGCGGGGCAGGCGGCCGGTATCTGGCCACACGCACGCCAGCTGCCACCGGGCCTCGTCGTCGTTGCCGACGTCGACCGGCGCGCGATCGAGGCCGACCCGGGCGACGATCGTCGGCAGGAATGGTGCGATCGGGGGCGAGCCGGCCGCGACCCGGCAGTCGATGCGGACCGGTGCGTCGGCTGGGCCCGTGCGGCCGGCCGCGCCGTAGTCGAGTCGGTAGCGGTCGCAGAGCAGGTTCAGCCCCGCGCTGCAGCCCACGTCGAGGTGCGCGAGCTGGCCGCCGAGACGAGCGGCGACGGTGGTGAGCGCGGGACCCAGCACGGCCGAGCGTCCGACCTCGTTGGTGTTCACGTGCCGCGTGGCGAGCAGTGGCAACAGTGCGTCGCGCTCGCGCAGGCACAGGTCGACGAACAGGCGGCCCGGATCGGCGTCCGACTCGCCCGCATAGACCGCAGCCAGCGGGTGGTCGAGGCCGCCGAGCAGGAGGTGGTGCACGGCCGCGAGCAGCAGCACCGGGTTGTGTCCCTCCGGCGGCGCCTCGGAGACCATCTCGAGCACCGGATCGCTGCCGGCGACCGCCCGGCAGACGCGGTCGTACAGCGGGGAGTAGCGCCGGCATGACGAGTCGGCGATGTAGATCCAGATGGCCGCCAGGTCGTCGTGCCCGCCCACGCCCCCATCTGAGCACGCGCCGGCCCGTCACCCCGGACGGGTGATCATCGATCCGCTCGGGCGATGGATCGTGTCGGCGTGTCGATCCGACCCGGCTCCCCATGAGCCTGGCGTGGCTGGCGTTCTCGGGTGTCGGGCTGGCCATCCTGGCTGCCTCGATCGGCGCCGCCCGCCGCCCCGACATCCCGGCCTGGGAGGTGCGGGTCTTCCACGCCGTCAACGGCATGCCCGGCTGGCTGTACTGGGTCCTGTGGCCGCCGATGCAGCTGGGCAACCTCGTCGTCGGCACCCTCGTCGGGCTCGCCTGCGCCTGGGTGGCGCGGGAGCCGGCGGTCGCCGTCGGGGTGATCCTGGCGATGATCCTGAAGCTGGTGACCGAGCGCATCGTGCGCCGGGAGATGCGGTCCTACCTCGCGGTCCGCGAGCGGCCGGGGACCAGCCAGCCAGGGGCCGTGCTGCGCGGTCCCGACGTGCCGTCGACGGGAGCGAGCTTCCCGTCCGGGCACGTGATCCTGGTCGCGGCGATCGGGTGCGTGGTTGCGCCCACCCTGCCGCCGCAGTGGGCGTGGGTGCCGTTCCTGCTCACCGCGCTGGTCATGTTCGGCCGGGTGTACGTCGGCGCCCACAACCCGCTCGATGTGACCGCCGGCCTCGGCGCCGGCCTGCTCCTCGGCGGGGTGGTGGCCGCCTTCGTCGGATGATTCGGCGATGACCGGCGGCGCGGCCCCCGCCCTCCCCGGCTGGCGGCCCTACCCGCTCGGCGTCTCTCCCTTCGGGGGCTGCCACTCCGCTCCCGTCTCGTCCTGGAACGCCTTGATGGCCTGCGTGATCGTGGGGAAGAAGCGGTCCGGCTCGATCGTCGGCGTGAGGTTGTAGCGCTCGACCTTGGTCCGGACGGGGTCCTTCATCTCCGCGAAGACCAGGCGGATGCCCCGGCCGGTCAGCTCCTCGTTCAGCTCCTGGAGCATGTCGGCCGCGGTCGTGTCCACGTCGGTGATCGGCTCGGAGGCGACGATGATCCACGACGGGGGAGGCTCGGACCCCGCGCGGGCCCGCATCTGCTCCCGGAACGTCCTCGAGTTCGCGAAGAACAGCGGCGCATCGAACCGGAAGATGACGCACCTGGGCAGCAGCTTGGCCTCCGGGTAGCTGCGCACATCGTGGTAGCCGGCGAGGCCCGGGACCCGCCCCAGGACGGCCTGGTACGGCCACCACGCCCGGCGAAACACGTTGCCGATGGAGAGGGCGACGGCGAGCGCGATGCCCGGCAGAACGCCGAGCAGGACGACGCCGAGGAACGCGCCCATGCTCAGCAGGAACTCGGTCCGGCGCACCCGGTAGAGCCGGATCGTCCCGGGAACGTCGGCCAGCGACAGCGACGCCGTGATCACGACTGCGGCGAGGGTCGGCTGCGGGAGGTCACGAAGCAGACCCGGGAAGAACAGCAGGATGAGCGTGATCGCCACCGCCCCCACGAGGCCCGTCACCTGGGTCTTCGCGCCCGCCTGTTCCGCCACCGCAGTGCGGGAGCCGCTCGTGCTGACCGGGAATCCCTGGAAGAACCCCGCGGCGATGTTCGATGCCCCGATCCCGATCATCTCCCGCTGCCCGTCGATCTCGTCGCCCGTGCGAGCCGCGAACGACGACGCGGTCGAGATCGTGTCCGTGAGCGAGACGAGGGCGATCCCAAGCGCGCCACCGAACAGCAGCCCGATGTCGGAGAGCCCGACATCGGGCACCGTGAGGGGAGGGAATCCCTGTGGCAGCACGCCCACGACCGACACGCCGTGGTCGGCGAGCTCGAAGACGCCCGCCGCGACGATCGACAGCACGACGGCGGCAAGGACGGCGGGCACCTTGGGGAGCCAGCGCTGGAGAACAATGATCAGGACCACCCCGAAGAGCCCGATCGCCAGCGATGCCGCCACCGTTTCGCCGTCCGCCACTCCCTCGAAGAACCCCCTGACGTCGGCGAGGAAGCTGTCGCTGTCGATGGAGAAGCCGAAGAGCTTCGGAAGCTGGCTCACCAGGATCGTGACGGCGAGCCCGTTCATGTAGCCGAGGATCGTCGGCTTCGAGATCAGGTCGGCGACGAAGCCCAACCGTGCGATGCCCGCGGCCGCGGTGATGACGCCGACGAGGAGAGCGAGCGCAGAAGCCAGCGCGATAGCGCGCTCGGGGTCCCCCCGGGCGCCGACGATCGGGACGATCGTGGCGGCGATCATCGGGCCGAGGGCGGAATCGGGCCCCAGCACCAGGATCCTCGACGGCCCGAAGATCGCGTACCCGACGAGGCAGAGGATCGTGGTGTACAGGCCCGTGATCGGCGGCAGGCGGGCGAGCTGTGCGTAGGCCATGCCCTGCGGCACGAGCAGGGCGGTCAGGACGAGGCCCGCTACGAGGTCCTTGCGCAGCCACGGCGCCCGGTACGACGACAGGGCCGCCAGCCCGGGAGCGAACGTCGTGCTCATCTCTTGACGTGCCCCCACTTGGTCCCGGCCCAACGCCTCCGGTCAGCCACCCTTCACCCCGTCGCCGTGTCGTGACAAGCTTGGCCGATGGCGGGCGTGCGGTGGCGGGTGAGGGCTGAGCGTTGACGACGCCGGACGCGCTCGCCGCCTGGGGTGCGTACGACCGGGATGACCCGTTCCCGCTGTTCGCGACCGTCCAGGGACGCGGGGCGGTGCACCCGGTCACGCTGGCCGACGGGCACGAGGCCTGGCTGGTTGCCCGCTACGACGAGGCACGCGCCGCACTCAACGATCAGCGGTTCTCCAAGGACATGCACGCGGCGCTGGCGCTCGGCTCGGGCGTCGTGGCCGAGGGCCTTCCCGGGCCGGACTTTGCCCGGCACATGCTCAGCGTCGACCCGCCAGATCACACCCGGCTGCGCCGCCTCGTCTCCGCTGCGTTCTCGCCCCGGCGCATCGAGGCGTTGCGCCCGCGGGTGCAGGCGATCGTGGACGACCTCCTCGACGATCTCGCCGCCCTGGGGCCCGACGCCCGCGCCGACCTCGTGTCGGCGTTCGCCTTTCCGCTCCCGTTCACGGTGATCTGCGAGCTCCTCGGCGTGCCCGAGCCGGACCGGGCGCCGCTGGGCAGTGGCCTCACCGCCCTCCTGGTCCCCACGCCCACGCCCGAGGCGTATGCCCGGGCCAAGGAGGCGTCCGATGCCGTGGTGGGGATGCTGAAGGCGCTGGTCGAGGCGAAGCAGCGGACCCCGGCCGACGACCTCGTCAGCGGGCTGCTCGCGGCGCGCGACGGCGACGAGCGGCTGAACGACCAGGAGCTGCTCTCGACGATCTTCCAGCTGATCGTGGCGGGACACGACACGACCGCCAGCCTCATCGGCAACAGCGTCGTGGCGCTGTTCCGGAACCCCGAGGAGCTTGCCCAGCTGCGGGCGGACCCCGGCAGGATCCCCGCGGCCGTCGAGGAGTGCCTCCGCTACGACGCGCCGGTCCCCCACGCGACGTTCCGGTATGCGGTGGAGCCCGTGGAGATCGGCGACGTGACGATCCCGGCCGGCGCCCAGGTCATCATCTGCCTGGCGGCCGCCAACCGGGACGGCAGCCGCTACGAGCGCCCCGAGGTGCTCGACATCGGTCGCGCCGAGAGCCGTCACATCGCGTTCGGGCACGGCATCCACCACTGCCTGGGTGCCGCGCTGGCCCGCATGGAGGGACAGTTGGCGCTGGCGTCGCTGCTGCGCCGGTTCCCCGACCTCCGCCTCGCCGTCCCCCTCGACGAGCTGCACTGGGACCACGGCGACGGCCTGGTGTTGCGGGGGCTGTCCGAGCTGCCCGTGATTCCGGGACCCTCGCAGCCCCGTCGCCCGTAGCCCGAGTTCGACCGTCCCATCTTCTTCTCCACTTGACGCTTTGCAAAGTCTGAGCTTTAGTAAGCCTTGACTTTGAGGAGGGCCGATGGACCTGACCGCAATGCAAAGGGCGTGCGCGTCGACCGACCGGATCGTCGAGGGCGTGACCCCGGATCACTACGACCTGGCGACGCCGTGCACGGAGTGGACCACCGGGGCCCTGCTCAACCACGTCCTCGGCACCCTGGCGCTCGGCGCCGGGCTCCTCGCCGACGCCGAGCCGACCGTCAACATGGCGCCGGGCGGGCTCCCCGATGCGGACCTGGTGGGCGGCGACCCCCTGAAGGCCTACCGGGTCGCCGTCGACGAGCTGCTCGCGGCGGCGGGCGGCGACGCCCTCGCCCGGGCGCACGCCACGCCGCTCGGCGACATGCCCGGCAGCGTCCTCGGGGGCTTCACCACCCTCGACATCGCCGTGCACGGATGGGACCTCGCCAGGGCGACCGGGCAGGTGGCCGCCCTCGACGACGACCTTGCCGGCCAGGTGCTCGCCTTCGCGAGGCAGACGATCACCGACACAACGCGGGCGCCGCGCATCGGGCCCGAGGTTGCCGCAGGCCCCGGGGCCTCGCCGACCGATCGGCTGGTCGCCTTCCTCGGCCGCCGACCGTGACGGCCGACGCCGTCCTGCGCGCGCTCGCCGAGCCGCACCGACGGCGCATCCTGAGCCTGGTCGCCGACCGCGAGGTCCCCGCCGGGGAGATCGCGCAACACTTCGACATCACGCATCAGGCCGTGTCTCAGCACCTCAAGGTCCTCCGCGACGCCGGGCTGCTCAACGAGCGCCGCGACGGCACCCGCCGCCTCTACGCGATCCGACCCGAGGCGATCGAATCGGTCCGGGCGTACCTGGACGAGCTCTGGCCCGCCTCCCTCGACCGGCTCCGGGCCACCGTCGAGCGCGACCGAGGGCGGGGCCGGCCGGGATCATGACCGCTGACGACGCCTACACGACCGCCGTGCGGATCGATGCCCCGCCCGTCGACGTCTTCCCGTACCTCACCGATGCGGAGCTGATGGTCCAGTGGATGGGTGAATGGGCCGAGCTCCAACCGAAGGCCGGAGGGGCGCTCGCCATCGACATCAGCGGCGTCCCGATCAGGGGCGAGTACCTCGTCGTCGAGCCGCCGCACCGGGTCGTGTTCAGCTGGGGTGCCGCCGGCAGCGACCTGCTCGCGCCCGGGTCGACGACGGTCGAGATCGTGCTGCGCCCGGACGGCGCCGGCACCGTGCTCGAGCTCGTCCACCGGGGCCTGCCCCCCGAGGAGCTCCCACGGCACGGGATCGGCTGGGGGCATTTCCTCGAACGACTCGTCATCGCCGCCCCCGGTGGCGAGCCGGGGCCGGACCCGTGGGCCACCCCTGCGGACGCCTAGTGGGCGCTCGCGGAAGTTCCGTGGATGTATCGCCGTGGCAGATTTGTCGCTGGCGAGGACGTAGGAGGAAGGCGCAGCCGTAGCTGCGGCGACGACGAGGACGATGTCCAGCGGCGAATCTGGTCGGCGAGACG
>DATFVX010000263.1:0-9627 GCA_035259985.1 Acidimicrobiales bacterium
CCCCGCCTGCATTCGCAGCGCCACGCGGGCCGTCGACGCCGTCAGTTCTTGAGCCGGCCGTCGCTTCGGCGTCGGTAGCCACACGCAACGGACGGGCGGTGGTACAACGACGCCATGGCGCCGGATCCCCGACGCTCGATGGCGACCCCGGCCGCCGACCCGCGCGCGGCGTCGGGACGGCGAGCACGGATCCTGTTCGGCGCCGCCGCGGTGTTGTTCGTCGGTGTCGGCATCACCGCCGGGTGGGCACTCACCGAGAACGACGGGACGCAGGCGTCGCCACCGACGACCGCCGCCACCGGCGGCGCCAGCACGTCGGCGACCGCCATCGCATCCCCGACGTCCCTGCCGCCGACCACGTTGCCGGCCCCCGACGCGGCGCCCACCGACGAGTACGCCCCGACCCCGGACGTGGTCCACGGCACGCTGGCGCTGCCGACCATTGGCGTGGAGCAGAGCCTGCACGAGGGCGTCACCCTGACCGCCATCGATCGGGGCCCCAGCCACTGGCCGGGCACCGCCCTGCCAGGCGAGGTCGGCAACGTCGTGGTGGCCGGTCACCGCGTCACGCACAGCCGCCCATTCCACGACCTGGACCGGTTGCAGCCCGGTGACCCGCTCGTGTTCACCCTGACCGACGGCAGCCGCTGGACCTACGAGCTGACCAGCATCGAGATCGTGGCGCCCGATGCGATGCACATCGTCGAGCAGACGGAGCAGCGGACGGCCACGCTCTTCGCGTGCCACCCGAAGGGATCCGCGGCGCAACGGATCGTCGCCCACTTCCGGCTGGTGGGCGGCTAGCGCCCAGCCGCCCGGGCCGGTCAGCGGTTTGCAGGCGTCACCTGCCGCGGCCGCAGCAGCGGCCACAGCATCCGGGCGGCCACGGCGACGAGGAGCAGAGCGAAAAGCACGTTCGACACCGTCTCCGACATGCCGATCGAGATCCTCGACGCCACGAACGCCGACACGACACCGGCGAGGCCGACCGTCACGGCGACGGGCATGTCGGCGTTGCCGTGGTGGCGGTTGCGCCAGGTGCCGATGATCGAGGTGGGGATGATGACCGCCAGTGACGTGCCCTTGGCGACCGCCGGCGGGATCCCCCACAGCACGACCATGGCCGGCACCATGATGATGCCGCCGCCGACACCGAGCAGGCCGGCGAGGATCCCGCTGGTCACACCCAGGACCAGCAGCCCGACGACCGTGGCCGCGTGGAGCCCGCCGCGGCCTCCGGCGTCGGAGTGGTCGGCGAGGAGGCGCACCGCGGTCGCGATCAGCAGGCCGGCGAACGCGAACGCCAGGGCCCGCTGCGGCAGCCGCTGCAGCGCGTGTGTGCCGATGACGGCACCACCGACCGCCGCCACCGCCAACAGCGCGGCCACCGGCCAGTCGACCTTGTCCTCCAGGGCGTAGCCGACCGTCGACGATACGGCGATCGGCAGCACGGCGGCGAGCGACGTGCCGTGCGCCAGGCGTTGATCCATCGCCAGGACGAGCACCAGCGCCGGGACGATGAGGATGCCGCCGCCGACGCCGAACAGCCCGGACAGGAACCCCGCCACGAGTCCCACGGCGACGGCGCGGGCAAGCCGGGGGCCCGCGGGGCGGGTGGCACGCGGCTCGATCTCGATGGGCACGGGGGGCGGCTCCAGTTCTCGAAATGTATCCGGGGCGCGCGATCATCGCCCTGCCATGCCCCGGTTCGCCCACGCCATCCTCCGCCGCGACCGCCTGTCCGGCCCGACCCCCACCCGCCGCCCCTCGATGGCGTCGGTCTGGCGACCGACTCGCGACATTGCGGCGGTCGGCGCCGGCGTCGTCACCGCGTTTGCCCTGCCACCGTGGGGCTGGTGGCCCCTGGCCTTCGTCGGGCTGGTCGGGTTCGACCGGCTCATCGCGGATGCGGACCGCCGGACCCGCTTCCGGCGCGGCCTACTCGTCGGGCTGGGGCTGTACGTTCCCTCGCTGGCCTGGATGCTGGACCTGACCACCCCCGGCTACGTGGTCGCCACCGTCTTCTACGCGGCGTTGCTGGGGGTGGCGGCGATCCTGGTGCCTGCGGCGGCGCCCGGCCGCTGGCTCGCCCTGCCGGGGGCCATCGCGCTGACCGAGCTGCTCCGCTGGTCGTGGCCGTTCGGCGGGGTGCCGCTGTCGAGCCTGGCGGTCGGACAGGTCGCCGGGCCGCTGGCCCCGGTCCTGCGGATCGGTGGCGCGCTGCTGCTGGTCGAGGTGACCGTGATCGTCGGCGTCGCCATCGCCGCGGCCGTCAGCCGTCGGTGGGTTGCGGCCGGGGTGGGCGCGGCGGTCGCGCTCGGCATCGTCGTCTTCGGCGTCGCGGGCCCCCGCGCCGAGCACGTCGGGACCTTGCGGGTGGCGCTGGTGCAGGGGGGTGGGCCGCAGGGCACCCGGGCGTCCGACACCGACGAACGGGAGGTGTTCGAGCGTCACCTCCGGGCGAGCGCCGACATCGTGGCCCCCGTCGACCTGGTCGTCTGGCCGGAGGACGTGGTCGACGTCGACGATCCGGTGGCGGAGACGCGCGAGGGCCGGGAGCTGCGGGCCCTGGCGCGCCGGCTCGACGCACCGCTGATCGTGGGCGTCGTCGAGGACGCCGGGCCCGATCACTTCCGCAACGCCGCCGTGGCCTTCGACGCGAACGGTGACATCGTCGATCGCTACGACAAGGTCCATCGCGTCCCGTTCGGCGAGTACGTTCCCCTGCGGTCGCTGGTCGAGCGCTTCGCGGGTAGCGACCTGACGAGCCGCGACGCCGTCATCGGCCGGCATCCCGCGGTGCTCGACACCGCCGCCGGGCGGCTGTCCGTTGCCATCTCCTGGGAGATCTTCTTCGGCGACCGGGTGCGGGAGGGCGTCGAGGACGGGGCCGAGATCGTGCTCAACCCCACCAACGGGTCGTCCTACACGGGGACGATGGTGCAGACGCAGCAGGTCGCCACGTCCCGGATGCGCGCCATCGAGAACGACCGCTGGGTCCTGCAGGTCGCTCCGACGGGCTTCTCTGCGTTCGTGGGGCCCGACGGCACCGTCCACCAGCGCAGCTCGGTCTCGGAACAGGTGGTCCTCCAACGGACGGTGGGGACCCGCGAGGGGACGACCCTCTACACCCGCATCGGCCTCCTGCCGGCCTGGATCGTCGCGCTCTCGAGCCTGGCGCTGGGCTGGGGTGTGGCATGGCGGCAGCGCCGCCAGCGGCGGCACGAGCCCCGGACCGTCGGCCAGTTCGACGCCGGCGAGGCAACCGTGATGGCCGGGCCCGCCGAGGCGCGGCCGACGGTCACCCCCGGGCGGCCCCCGGCGGCCGCCCCCGACGGCGTCGGCCTGCCGACCGACACCGTCACAGGTCGATGATCACGGTCACGGGGCCGTCGTTGACCAGCGCGAGCTGCATGTCGGCCGCAAAGCGACCGGTTGCGACGGTGGCACCCAGGACCCTCAGCTCGCGGACCACCGCGTCGACGAGGGGCTCGGCATGCTCAGGCCGGGCGGCCGCGACCCACGACGGGCGGCGGCCGCGCGAGGTGTCGCCGTAGATCGTGAACTGGCTCACCACGAGGACCTCCGCGCCGGTCTCACTGGCCGACCGGTTCATCACCCCCGCGTCGTCGGCGAGGATGCGGAGGTGCCACAGCTTGGTGGCCATCCGGCGCGCACGGTCGCGGTCGTCGTCGTGGGTGACGCCCAGGAGCACGCACAGGCCGGGACCGATCGCGCCGACCCGCGAACCCGCGACGGTGACGTCGGCGCTGGTCACACGCTGCACGACGGCTCGCACGGCACTGACCTAGCAGATCTGCGGCTGGTCACGGTTGCTTTCTCGGCGGCTTCGCCGCCGAGAGGTCGAACAATGCGTCATCTCCGCTCTTGGCGCCTGCGGCGCCGGGCCGCTAGGCCACGGCTGCGCCCACCGGCGCAGCCTCTTGGCAGATCTTCGGCCGCTCACCGGGGATTGGCTCTCGCTGCCGCAATCCATTTGTTACGGTTTGGTGTCGAGCTGGGCTGGGAGAAGCGATGACTTACAGCTTGGGGGTCGATCTCGGCACGACCACGAGCGCAGCCGCGCTGAGGCGCAGCTCCGGTCTCGAGGTCTGTCGACTGGGGGACCTCACCGCAACGATGCCGTCGGTGGTGCTGGAGCGCGCCGATCGCTCACTGCTCGTCGGCGAGGCCGCAGCCGATCGCATCCCCTATGACCCCACGCTCGTGGCGCGCCACGTCACCGCCCATCTCGGTGACGGGCCCATCGTGCTCGACGGGCGGGCCCACGACCCGGTGCGCCTGACCCAGGCCCTGCTCGAGACCGTCATCGATCGCGTGCGCCGCCTCCACGGTGATCGGCCGCACGACCTGGTCCTCACCTATCCACTGTTTCCCGCCGGGGGGTCCCCGGCCCTGCTCGAACGCGTGGGGGCAGCCACCGTGGGCCGGACCGCCCTGGTCCCCCACGCCGTGGCGGCCGCCGCCAAGCTCGCGCACGACGTCGAGATCGCCGTGGGAACCACGGTGGCCGTCCTCGACCTCGGTGGCGGCACCTTCGAGGCCACGATCGTGCGCCGGACGGACCACGGCTTCGATGTCGTCGGGTCGCCGGGGGGCCTGCCCGAGCTCGGCGGCGTGGAGTTCGACGACGCCGTCTTCGCCCGGGTCGACGCCGAGCTCGGCCACGTGCTGCAGGGCGTGTCGCGCGACGACGTCGACGGCATGGCCGCGCTCCGGCGGCTGAGGGTCGCGTGCCGGTCGGCCAAGGAGTGGCTCTCGTCCAGCCCCGACACGACCGTCGAGGTCGCACTCCCGCACCTGTCGACCTGGGTGCCGATCCGCCGCGCCGAGCTGGAGCGTGAAATCCGGCCGGCCCTGATGGCTGCGGTCGACGTGGTCGCGCAGACGATCGCCGCCTCCGGGCTGGCGCCGGCGGAGGTCCACGTCGCCCTCCTGGTGGGCGGATCGTCACGCATCCCGCTGTTCGCGGAGCTGGTCTCGAGCCGCCTGGGGCTGCCGATCGTGGCCGACCCGTTCCCCGAGCTCACCGTGGCGCTCGGCGCCGCACTGTTCGGCGGCGACGACCCCCCGCACCTGCCACCACCGATGGCCGCCGGCGCCCGAGCGGGTCACGCCGCAGCGACGCCCGGCGAAGACATCGGTGCCCCTGCCAGTCCTCACGTCGGAAACGACGTCGGCCCCCACGTCGGCAACGACGTCGGCGCCCTTGCGGCATGGTTCGCCGACCCCACGGCGGGCCCGACGCACACCGCTGCCGCAGCACCCGGCCCTGGCGCCGCGGCGCCGTGGGACGCCCTGCCCGACGCCGACGGGCCGCCGCCTCACGGCGGATCGACGGACGCCGCCGGCGGGGGCGCGGGCCAGGACGCCGCCGCCTGGGACGCTGCCGAGTGGGACGGCGGCGAGGGCGACGCCTGGGTCACGGCCTGGGATCCTGGCTGGGAATCCGCGGCGGCCCAGACGGGTGTCGCAGAGTGGGAGGGCGGCGAATGGTCCGAGACGATTGGGCCCTGGGACCACGCATCCGAGGCCGCCGCTGCGACGGCTGTCGCTCGGCGCGGCGCCACCCCGACAACCGGTGAGACCGACCTGTGGGGCCCGCCGTCCCGCCGGCGTGTCGGGCGACGGAAGGACGACGCGGACGACGACGGGTACGCCGCATCCGGCGACGACAAGGCCGACGGTGCGAACCCCCGCCTGATCGCGGCGATCATCGGCGGGGCGCTGGCGATCGTCGGCATCGCGGGGGTGGCCCTGGCCATGGGCATGGGCGGTCCCGACGACCACCAGCTCACCCTCGCCGATCCCGCCGGGACGGAGATCACCACCACGACCACGTCGGCGACCAGCACCGAGCCGCCCCCGACCACCACGACCGCGCCGCCCACTACGACGACGACCGCGCCCCCCACCACGACCACCACCACGGCCACCACCACGACGTGCCCGCCGCAGGCGCCGCGACCGGGACCGCCGGGGCAGCCGACAACGACGACGACGGCCGGGGGTGACTGCTAGGAGCGACTGGGAGGCGGCGCGTCACCAACAGGGCTAGGAGCTCAGGGACAATCGGCGAGGCGGCGGTAGACTTACCCGCCGGTAACCACGACGCCTCCTCCAGCTGGGCGGTCCGCGGTCGTGGTGGGTGACCGCGGCGAGGTCGGCGGTCTTGACCGCACGGTCAGTTGGACGGAAGGGTTGCAGGAATGCATGCCGATGAACGTGGGTTGCGCATCGCTCTGCTCGCCTACCGGGGCAAGCCCCACGTCGGCGGTCAGGGCGTCTACGTGCGCCACCTCTCGAAGGCGCTCGTCGACCTGGGTCACCATGTCGAGGTCCTGGGCGGCCAGCCCTATCCGGTCGTCGATCCCAGGGTGCGGCTGGTCGAATTGCCCAGCCTCGACATCTACAACGACTACTTCCCCATGCGGATGCCGGGCCTGTGGGAGCTCAAGCGCTGGACCGACTTCGTCGAGGTGGCCGCGTTCTCGGCGGGTCAGTTTCCCGAGCCCCTGGCCTTCAGCCTGCGCGCCTGGCAGGAGCTGCGCGGCCGCCGCCGCGACTTCGACCTCGTGCACGACAACCAGTGCCTCGGCTACGGCCTCCTGGCGATGCAGCGCGACGGCTTCCCGGTGCTCGGCACCATCCACCACCCCATCACCGTCGATCGCCGGCTCGAGATGGAGCACGCACGCGGCTGGTACAAGCGCCTGACCCTGCGCCGCTGGTACTCGTTCACCGCGATGCAGACCCGCGTGGCCACGCGGCTGTCGCGGGTCATCACCGTGTCGGAGAACTCCTTCAACGACATCGTCGCCGACCACGGGGTCGACCCGGCCCGCATGGCGATCGTGCCCGTCGGCGTGGACGTCGACCTGTTCCAGCCGCTGCCCGGCGTCGAGCCGGTTCCGGGGCGGCTCATCACCACGGCCAGTGCCGACGTCACCATGAAGGGGCTGAGCTTCCTGCTGGAGGCGCTGGCCAAGGTCCGCACCGAACGCGACGACGCGCACCTCGTGGTCATCGGCAAGCGCAAGCCCCGTGGCCGGTCCGACGAGGTGATCCGCGAGCTCGGCCTCGACCAGCACGTCGAGTTCGTGACCGGCGTGCCGGACCACCGCATCATCGAGCTCTACGGCGAGGCACAGCTGGCTGTGGTGCCGTCGCTCTACGAGGGGTTCTCGCTGCCCGCCATCGAGGCCATGTCGTGCGGCACCCCACTGGTCGCCACCTCCGGCGGTGCGCTGCCCGAGGTGGTCGGCCGTGACGGCGAGACCGCCCTCGTCGTGCCGCCCGGCGACAGCGAGGCACTCGCCGCCAAGCTCCGTTGGGCCCTCGACGAGCCGGGCCTGCGGGCGACGGTCGGCAGGGCCGGACGGCAGCGCGTCGTGGACCAGTGGTCGTGGCGGCACACCGCGGAGCGCACGGTGGAGCAGTACCGGATCCTGCTCGACGAGCACGCCCGCGCCGGGTCGGCGGCCGATCGGCGGGCCCACTGATGCTCACGGTCGACTACGACCGCCTCGGCCTCGCGCCCCGGGATCGCCTGCTCGATCTGGGCTGTGGCGCCGGCCGGCATGCGTTCGAGGCGCTGCGCCGAGGGTCCCGCGTGGTCGCGTTCGACTACGACGAGGCCGAGCTCAAGGACGTGGCCGCGATGGCGGCGGCGATGGACCAGGCCGGCGACATCCCGGCCACCGGCGGGAGCGCCACGACCCGCGGAGACGCCACGCAGCTGCCGTTCCCCGACGGGTCGTTCGACCGGATCATCGCCGCGGAGGTCCTGGAGCACATCCCCGACGACGTGGCCGCCATCAACGAGCTGGCCCGGGTGCTGCGGCCCGGCGGCACCATGGCCGTCACCGTGCCGGCCTGGCTGGCCGAGCGGGTCTGCTGGGCGCTGTCGGACGAGTACCACGCGCCGTTCGTCGAGGGCGGCCACGTGCGGATCTACACGGCGTCCGACCTTCGGGCCAAGCTGCGGGGCGCAGGGCTCGAGCCCGTGGGGTCCCACCATGCGCACGGGATCCACGCCCCCTACTGGTGGCTGCGCTGCGCCGTGGGGCCCACCAACGACGACCACCCGCTGGTGCGCGGCTACCACCAAGTGCTCGTGTGGGACATCGGCGGCACGCAGCCGTGGCAGCGGTTCACTCGGCTGGCGGACCGCGTGCTCACCCCGGTCATCGGCAAGAGCATCGTCGTCTATGCACGCAAGCCCGCCGCCCACGGTGCGCGGGGAGCGGCGGTGTCATGAACCTGGCCGACGTACCCGGCATCGTCACGGCCCGCAGTCTGCGCCAGACCGTCGACGCCATCGCGGAGTGGCAACTGCCCTCGGGGATGGTCCCCTGGTTCCCCGGCGGTCACGCCGACCCCTGGAACCACGTCGAGGCGGCCATGGCGCTCACGTTGGGCGGCCGCCACGCCGAGGCCGAGCGCGCCTACGAGTGGCTGGTCGCCATGCAGCGCCCCGACGGGGCCTGGCACCAGTACTACCTGGCCGACCGCGTCGCGCAGGACAAGCTGGACGCCAACGTCTGCGCCTATGTGGCCACGGGGGTCTGGCACCGCTGGCTGTGCACCGCCGACCGTGGCTTCGTCGAGACCATGTGGCCGGTGGTCGAGCGCGCCATCGACTTCGTGCTCGACCTGCAGACGCCGCGGGGCGAGATCCTGTGGGCGCGCCATGCCGACGGCACGCCCTGGTCGTTCGCCCTGATGACGGGATCGTCGTCGATGTGCCACAGCCTGCGCTCCGCCATCGCCCTGGCCGAGCTGCTGGGTCACGAGCGCCCCGACTGGGAGCTGTCCGCGGCCCGCCTGACGCACGTCATCCGGCACGTGCCCGACGCGTTCGCGCCCAAGCACCGCTGGGCGATGGACTGGTACTACCCGGTGCTCACCGGGGTCGTCACCGGCGCCGAGGGGCGGGAGCGGCTGGCCGAGCGCCATGCGGCGTTCGTCATGGACGGCTGTGGCGTGCGCTGCGTGTCCGACCGCCCCTGGATCACGGTGGCGGAGACGTGCGAGTACGCGCTGGCCAACCTGGCGGTGGGCAACGACGCGCGGGCGGCGGAGCTCTTCGGCTGGGCGCAGCGCTACCGCACCGACGACGGCCGCTACTGGACCGGCACGGTGTTCCCGGACGAGGCCCGGTTCCCGGTGGGCGAGCGCTCCACCTACACGGCATCGGCGGTGGTGCTGGCCGCCGACGCGTTCGCCGGGGCCTCGCCTGCGAGCGGGCTGTTCACCCGGCACGACGAGGTCCTCCCGGCCCTGTTCGAGGCCGACGCCGATGCCGAGGACGCCGCGGTGACCGACCGCGAATAGAGCGCGAAGCCCGAACTTGCGGCACTTGCCGCCTCCATGGGGGCCCTACCCGCCGCAAGTTCGCAGGGCCGAGGGGTCAGCCGACCCGTTCGAGGACCCGCAGCGACCCCACCGCCCGCCGTTCCGTGAACCGGCCGCTGGCGAGGGCCGGCAGGTAGACCTGCTCGTACGGGGGCCGCCCGCCGTCCACCGGGTCGGGGAACACGTCGTGGATGACCAGGCTGCCGCCCGCCGCCACGTGTGGCGTCCAGCGCTCGTAGTCGAGGCGGG
>DATFVX010000264.1:0-15612 GCA_035259985.1 Acidimicrobiales bacterium
AGCGCCCGGAACGGCTCCTGGTCGAGGCCGGCGGTGGCGTCGATACGGGCCATGTGGTCGATGACATAGGGGCAGGGCATGCGGTCGAGCAGGCCGGCGTAGGTGGGCAGGTCGGCGGCGTCGAAGTGGAGGACGACGTGCCAGCCGCGCGGCGCGACCCGCGCCACCGTGCGGTCGAAGCGCTCGAGGTCGGGGGCGCCTCCGAGGTGCGCGACGAAGTTGATGCGCGTCCCCCGGACCCCGGCCTCGTGCAGCTCGTCGAGCTCGGCGTCGTCGGTGGCGTCGTCGATCATGGCGACGCCCGCATGGTGACCCTTGCCCTGCAGCAGCGCATCGAGCAGGGCGGCGTTGTCGGTGCCGTGGCAGCTGGCCTGCACCAGCACCGCCCGGTCGAGTCCCAGCCGGTCGTGGAGCCGCCGCAGGTCGTCGACGCCGGCGTCCGGCGGGGTGTAGGACCGGGTGGCCGCGAAGGGGAAGCGGCCGGCGGGCCCGAACACGTGGCAGTGCGCGTCGCAGGCGCCGGGCGGGGGAGCGAACGCCCGCGGCGCGTGGGGGTCGGGGTGCGGCGGCGGGATCGTCCGTTCCATCACGGCTCGCGGGGGAACACGGTGCCGTCCATGAGCTTCCGGGCGGTGCGGATGATGCCGGCCCGCTCGACCACCGGGACGCCGTCCACCAGCGCCAGGTCGATCGCGGCGTCGAACGTCCCGGTGGGGTGCTCGATGGCCACGACGCCACCGTCGACGCTGCCGCGGTCCGCAACCTCGGCCGCCGGCCCCCCGGCGAGCAGGGCCGCCGTCCCCACGCTCACGGCCCCGAGCACGCCGATGGCCTCGTGGCACCGGTGGGGGATGAAGGTGCGGGTGGCGATCGTGCCGCCCGCCCGCGGCGCCGCCACCAGCGTCAGCTTCGGCACCGTCGTCGTCGCCACGTCGCCCAGGTTCATCAGGGGCCCCGCCGCCAGGCGGACCCGCTCGAGCGTCTCCCGCAGGGCGTCGTCGGCCTCGAGGTCGCCGCAGGTCTCGTGGCCGGTGACGCCGAGGTCGCCGGCGCGCAGGACCACCACGGGCATGCCGTTGTCGATGAGCGTCGCCTCGAGACCCGCGACCCGGTCGACCGCCCGGCCCGTGGGCAGGAGTGCGCCGCACGACGAGCCCGCGATCCCCTCGAAGTCCAGCCGGATGGGTGCGGCGGTGCCCGGGACGCCGGAGATGGAGGCGCGGCCGTCGTAACGCGGCCGGCCGTCGCAGAGCGGCACGGTGGCGGTGGCCAGGCCGCCGGTGTTGACCAGGTGGATGCGGATGGCCGCCGAGTCGCCCGGGGGAGGGGCGACCAGGCCCCGTTCGAGGGCGAAGGGCGCCACGCCGGCGAGCAGGTTGCCGCAGTTCTGCCGATCGGTGACGACGGCCTCGTCCACCACCACCTGGAGGAAGTGGTAGTCGACGTCGGCCGTGGTCGCGCCGGGCGGCCCGACCACGGCGACCTTGCTGGTCAGCGGGTGGGCGCCGCCCATGCCGTCGATCTGCCGCCGGTCGGGCGACCCCATGATCCGGAGCAGCAGGTCGTCGCGGCTCGCCTCGTCCGCCGGAAGGTCGTCGGCCAGGAAGTACAGGCCCTTGGACGTGCCGCCGCGCATGACCATGCACCGGATCCCGTCATGCACGGCGCCAGTGTGCACGATGTCCACATGATTGTCGACAATGCCGCGGGCTCGTCGATACCCTCACGCGGAGATGACGATCGAGCCCCGGACCGATCCGTCCTCGTACCGGCACTGGGAGCTGTCATACGAGGGGCCGGTGGCGACGGTCACCATGCGGGTCACGCCGGATGCCGGGCTGCGCGACGACTACGAGCTCAAGCTCAACAGCTACGACCTGGGCGTGGACATCGAGCTGCACGACGCCGTCCAGCGGCTGCGCTTCGAGCATCCCGAGGTCAAGGCGGTGGTGCTCACCGGCGGGCTCGACAAGGTCTTCTGCTCGGGGGCGAACATCCAGATGCTCGCCGGGTCGACGCACGCCCACAAGGTGAACTTCTGCAAGTTCACCAACGAGACCCGCCTGGCCATCGAGGACGCCACGGCCCGCTCGGGCCAGACATGGATCGCGGCGGTCAACGGCACGGCCGCCGGCGGCGGCTACGAGCTGGCCCTGGCGTGCGACGAGATCGTGCTCGTCGACGACCGGTCCTCGGCCGTGTCGCTGCCCGAGGTGCCCTTGCTGGCGGTGCTCCCCGGCACGGGAGGGCTGACGCGTTTGGTCGACAAGCGCGGCGTGCGGCGCGACCGGGCCGACGTGTTCGCCACCCGCACCGAGGGGATCAAGGGCCGGCAGTCGGTGGAGTGGGGCCTGGTCGACGCCGTCGCGCCGCGGAGCGGCTTCGCCGGCCTCGTCGGGGACCGGGCGCAGGCCCGCGCCGCCGAGTCCGACCGCCCGGACGGCGGGCCCGGAGTGCCGTTGCCGCCGCTCGAGGTCCGGGTCGACGACGAGGGGCTGCGCTACGGCTCGGTGTCGGTGGCGATCGACCGGGGGCTGCGCGCCGCCTTCATCACGCTCCATGCGCCGAACGGGCGCCAGCCGTCCGACCCGGCCGCCCTGCTCGCCGCCGGCGCCTCCGCCTGGGTGCTGTCGGCCGCCCGCGAGCTCGACGACGCCATCCTGCGGCTGAGGTTCAACGAGCCCGAGGTGGGCACGTGGGTCCTGTGCACGCAGGGCGACCCGGCCCTGGCCGCGGCGGCGGAGGAGTTGCTGGCGCCCGGGGCGTCCGAGAACTGGCTGGCGCGGGAGGTGCGCCTGTACTGGTGCCGGACCCTGAAGCGCCTCGACCTGTCCGCCCGCACGCTGGTGGCGCTGGTCGAGCCCGGGAGCTGCTTCGCCGGGCTGCTCGCCGAGCTGGTCCTCGCCGCCGACCGGTCGTTCATGTTCGACGGGACGCGGCCCGACGACGACCTCCCGGCGCCGGAGCTGTGGCTGACGCCGGCGAACGACGGCTGGTTCCCCATGTCGAACGGCCTCAGCCGGCTCGCCACCCGGTTCTGGGCCGACGACGACGGCCTCGATGCGGCGCGGGCGCAGATCGGCAAGCACCTGGTCGCTCAGGAGGCCGCGGGCGCCGGGCTCGTGACGTTCACGCCCGACGACATCGACTGGGACGACGAGGTGCGGCTGGCGGTCGAGGAGCGCGCCAGCTTCTCGCCCGACGCGCTCACCGGCATGGAGGCAAACCTCCGCTTTGCCGGGCCGGAGACCATGGAGACCAAGATCTTCGGCCGGCTTTCCGCCTGGCAGAACTGGATCTTCCAGCGCCCCAACGCCGCCGGCGGCGAGGGCGCGCTGCGACGCTTCGGCACGGGCGCGCGGCCGTCCTACGATCGGGCCCGGACGTGAGGTGATCGGGCCATGAACATCGACATCGACGCCGCGATCCCCAACAACGTCGACCTCGCCGGCGACCGGCGCCTGCGGCGGGCGCTCGAGTCGTGGCAGCCCCGGTTCGTCGCATGGTGGCGGGAGCTGGGGCCGGTCGCCTTCCAGGACAACGACGTCTACCTCCGCACCGCCATCGCCGTCGGCCAGGAGGGCTGGGCCAACTTCGACTACGTCAAGATGCCCGAGTATCGCTGGGGCATCTTCCTGGCGGAGCCGGAGGCCGATCGGCGCATCGGCTTCGGCGACCATCGCGGCGAGCCCGTGTGGCAGGAGGTGCCGGGCGAGCACCGGGCCGACCTGCGCCGGCTCGTGGTCGTCCAGGGCGACACCGAGCCGGCGTCGGTGGAGCAGCAACGCGCGCTCTGCCTCACGGCGCCGAGCCTGTACGACCTGCGAAACCTCTTCCAGGTCAACGTCGAGGAGGGCCGGCACCTGTGGGCGATGGTGTACCTGCTCCACCGCTACTTCGGGCGCGACGGGCGCGACGAGGCCGACGAGCTGCTGGAGCGCCACGCCGGCGACGAGGACAACCCGCGCATCCTGGGTGCGTTCAACGAGCCGACGCCGGACTGGCTCTCGTTCTTCCTCTTCACCTACTTCACCGACCGCGACGGCAGGTTCCAGCTCGCATCGCTACGCGAGAGCGGGTTCGATCCGCTGTCGCGGACCTGCGACTTCATGCTCAAGGAGGAGGCCCACCACATGTTCGTGGGCGCCACCGGCGTGGGGCGCGTGGTGCAGCGCACGGTCGACCTCATGCGCCGCCACGACACCGACGACGTCGGGCCGCACGGTGGGATCGACGTGGCCACCCTGCAGCGCTACGTCAACCTGCACTACAGCGTGTCCCTCGACCTGTTCGGCGCCGAGACGTCGACGAACGCCGCCAACTACTACGCCGCCGGGCTCAAGGGCCGCTTCCAGGAGGCCGCGCGCGGCGACGACCACCGCCTGCTCGATGCCACGCGCGGCGTGCCCACCGTCGTCGGAGGCCGCCTCGGCGAGCGCGAGGCGCCCGCGCTGGCCGCCCTCAACGAGACCCTCCGCGACGACTACGTCGCCGACTGCCGCAAGGGCCTCGACCGGTGGAACCGCACCCTGGCCGAGGTCGGGTGCGAGCTGGCGCTGCCCCACGTCGGGTTCCACCGGGCGGTCGGGGAGTTCCGCGGCCACCGGGTGAGCCCCGACGGCCGGCTGCTCGGCGAGGACGAGTGGTCCGCCCGCGTCCCGGGCTGGCTGCCGACCGCCGCCGACCGCGCCCACGTCGAGTCCCTCATGGTCGGCGTGCGCGAGCCGGGGATGATGGCGGGGTGGATCGCGGCGCCGTCGACGGGCATCCACCAGAAGCCGGTGGACTACGACTACGTGCGGGTGTGACGCCGGAGGGGGGACACATGAGCGAGCGTCAGCGAGCGAATCAGAAGCACAGTGCGTTACTCGCCGCGAAGCGGCGATGGCTCATTGGCGCTGCCCGAAGGGTGCGCCGATGAGCCAGTACAACGCCGCCGCCTGGCTGCTCGACCGCCAACTCGACGGCGGTCACGGCGACCGGACCGCGTACCGGATCGACGGTCGCACGGTCAGCTATGCGGAGCTCGGCGACGAGGTGGCGCGCGCCCAGAACGCGCTGCGCGAGCTGGACGTCCGCCGCGGGGAGCGGGTGGCGCTGGTCGTCGACGACGAGGTGGCGTTCCCGGCCTGGTTCCTGGGTGCCCTGCGCGCCGGTGCGGTCCCGGTGCCGCTGTCGACCATGCTGACCGCCGACGAGCTGGCGGCGATCGTCGGCGACGCCGGAGCGGGCACCGTCGTCGTCTCGGCCGGCTACGGCGAGCACCTCGGGGCCATGGCCGCAGGATCGTCGGAGCTCCGCAATGCGGTGGTGATCGGCGACAGCGTGGCCGCGGGCGGGCTTCCGGTGCACGGCTGGTCGGACTTCACCGACCGCGCCGAGGCGCCGGTGGCCCCGACCGGGCCCGACTCGCCGGCTTTCTGGCTCTACAGCTCCGGGACGACGGGGTCGCCCAAGGGCGTGATGCACCGCCATGCAAGCATGCAGGCCACGGCCGAGACGTATGCCCGGTCGGTCCTGGAGATCGGGCCCGACGACCGCTGCCTGTCGGTGGCGAAGCTGTTCTTCGCCTACGGGCTCGGCAACTCGCTGACGTTCCCGCTGTCCGTGGGTGCGAGCGCCGTGCTCAACCCCCGGCGCCCGACGCCGGCCGGGGTGCTCGACCTGGTCCGTGACGAGCGGCCCACGCTGTTCTTCGCCACCCCCGGCTTCGTCGCCGCCCTGCTCGACGCCGACCCGCCCGACGACGCCTTCGCCTCCGTGCGCTCGACGGTCACGGCGGGCGAGGCGCTCCCGGCGGAGCTGCACCGGCGGTTCCACGGCCGCTTCGGCCACCCCGTGCTCGACGGGATCGGCACGACGGAGGCGCTGCACATCTTCCTGTCCAACGCCAAGGGCGCCGAGCGGCCGGGCACCAGCGGGAAGCCGGTTCCCGGCTACGACGCCCGGCTGGTCGACGAGGCCGGGCGCGAGGTCACCGAACCCGACACGCCCGGGCACCTCCAGGTGCGGGGGCCGTCGCTCGCCACCGGGTACTGGTGCCGCGACGCGGCCACGCGGGCCGCCTTCCTGGGGGAGTGGCTGGTCACCGGCGACGTCTACCGCCGGTCGGCCGACGGCCAGTGGACGTTCCTCGGCCGCAACAACGACATGATCAAGGCCGGCGGCATCTGGGTGTCGCCGGCCGAGGTCGAGAGCGTCCTCGTCGAGCATCCCGACGTGCTGGAAGCTGCGGTGGTCGGCGGCCGGGACGCCGACGGGCTCGAGGTCACCGTCGCCTTCCTCGTCCCCCGCTCCGGCCACGAGGTCGACCCGGCCGGCATCGACGCGCACTGCCGCAACCGCATGGCGGCGTTCAAGCGCCCGCGCCGCATCGAGGTGGTGGACCGGCTCCCCAAGACCGCCACCGGCAAGGTCCGGCGCTTCGCCCTGCGCGAGCGGCTCGAGGTCCTGCCCGCCGGTGGTGCGCCCGTCGGCGCCGGCGAGGGCGGCTGACGGCCGTGGCCGGCGGAGCGGGGGTCATCGACCTCGACGCGATCGTCGCCATCGACGTCCACACGCACGCAGAGGTGTCGGCCGTGACCGGCCGGGGGTCGCTGACGCCGGAGCTGGAGCGGGCTGTCGACGAGTACTTCGGGATGCGCGACCGCCAGCGGCCGACCGTGGAGCAGATGGCCGCGTACTACCGCGAGCGCAGGATGATGGCGGTGGTGTTCACCGTCGACGCCACGACGGCGATGGGCGTGCCGCCGGTGCCCAACGACGAGATCGCCGAGGCTGCGCATGCGCACCCCGACGTGCTCATCCCGTTCGGCAGCGTCGACCCCCACCTGGGGCGGGCTGCGGTCCGGGAGGTCCACCGCCTGGTCGACGAACAACGGGTGCGGGGGTTCAAGTTCCACCCCACGGTGCAGGCGTTCCACCCCAACGACCGCATGGCGTACCCCGTGTACGAGGCGATCGCCGAGCACGGGCTGATCGCGCTGTTCCACACCGGGCAGACCGGCATCGGCGTCGGGCTGCCCGGCGGCGCCGGCCTGCGCCTGAAGTACTCCAACCCGCTGGCCGTCGACGACGTGGCCGCGGACTTTCCCGACCTGCCCATCGTGCTGGCCCACCCGTCGTTCCCGTGGCAGGACGAGGCCCTTGCCGTCGCCACCCACAAGCCCCGGGTTCACATCGACCTGTCGGGCTGGTCGCCCCGGTACTTCCCGCCCCAGCTCGTCCGGTACGCGAACACGCTCCTGGCCGACAAGGTGCTGTTCGGGTCGGACTTCCCGATGATCACCCCCGACCGCTGGCTGGCCGACTTCGAGACGCTCGACATCAAGCCCGAGGTGCGGCCGAAGATCCTCAAGTACAACGCGGCCCGGCTGCTCGGGTTGGGCGACGGCTGACCCGCGATGCGCGACCACGGCCTGGGCTCGTGGCCGGTTCGGCGGCGCCGCCTGTCGCCGGCCCACGTCGCGTTCGCACACGGCGACGCCCGCCGCACGTACGCCGAGCTCGACGACCGCACGCGCCGCCTCGCCGCCGCCCTGCGCGACCTCGGCGTGGAGCGCGGCGACCGCGTCGCCTACCTGGGGCCGAACGACCCCACACTCCTCGAGACGCTGTTCGCCACGACCGCCCTCGGCGGCGTCTTCGTCCCGCTGAACTGGCGCCTCACCGCGCCCGAGCTGACCTACATCGCCGGCGACTGCGGCGCCACGCTGCTCGTGCACGCCGCGGCCATGGCCGATGCGGCCGACGCGATGGCGGGGGACCGGTCGACGGCGCTGCGCCACCTGGTGAAGGTCGGCCCTGCGTTCGAGGGCCTGGCGACCGGTCAGGGCGGGGGCGCCCCGGCGCCGGTCGACGCCGCCGTCGCCCTCGACGACGCCGCCGTCATCATCTACACGTCGGGCACGACCGGCCGGCCCAAGGGCGCCACGCTGAGCCACGGGAACATCACGTGGAACTGCGTCAACGTCCTCATCGACACCGATCTGGGCTCCGACGAGGTGGCGCTCGTGTGCGCCCCGCTGTTCCACGTGGCGGCGCTCAACATGGTCTCCCTGCCGATGGTCATGAAGGGCGGCACGGTCGTGCTCACGGGCGCCTTCGACCCCGAGGCCGCGCTGGAGCTGATCGCCCGGCACCGGGTGACGGTCATGTTCGGCGTGCCGTCGATGTTCAACGCAATGGCCCAGGTGCCGGCCTTTGCGTCGGCCGACCTGTCCAGCCTGCGGCGGCTCCTGTGCGGCGGTGCGCCGGTGCCGCTGTCCACCATCCGCACGTACCTCGAGCGCGGCATCCCGTTCCTGCAGGGCTACGGGATGACCGAGACGTCGCCGGGGGCCCTGTTCCTGGGCGCCGAGCGCTCCGCCGACAAGGCCGGGACCGCGGGGGTGGCGTCGTTCTTCACCGACGTGCGGGTCGTCGGGCCCGACGGGGGCGAGGTGGCGCCGGGCGAGAAGGGTGAGGTGGTCGTCGCCGGGCCCAACGTGATGCGTGGCTACTGGAACCGTCCCGACGCCACCGCCGAGGTGATGGACGGCGAATGGTTCCGGTCGGGCGACGTGGCGGTCGTCGACGACGACGGCTACGTCACGATCGTCGACCGGATGAAGGACGTGATCATCTCCGGCGGCGAGAACGTGTACCCGGCGGAGGTGGAGGACGTCATCTACAGCCACCCCGAGGTGGCCGAGTGCGCCGTGATCGGCGTGGCCGACGAGCGCTGGGGCGAGGTCGGTCGGGCCATCGTGGTCCGGCGGGCGGGCACGGCCGTCGACGAGCGGGGACTGCTCGCCCATCTCGACGGGAGGCTGGCGCGGTTCAAGGTGCCCCGGTCGGTCGTGTTCACGGACCGGCTGCCGCGCAGTGGCGCCGGCAAGGTGCTCAAGGCCGAGCTGCGTCAGATGTTCGGCACGCCGGGCGGCGAGCCTCAGAACGGGTAGAGCCGCCCGCCGCGCTCGAGCGTGAGCCAGCGCGTCTTGGTGAACGCCTCGATGGCGGCCTTGCCGCCGTGGCGGCCGAGCCCGCTGCCCTTCACGCCGCCGAAGGGCGCGTTGGGCTCGTCGTACACGGACGTGTCGTTGACGTGGGCCATGCCCGTCTCCAGCCGGCGGGCGACCGACAGCCCGCGCTCCTCGTCGGCGGTGATGATGCCCGCCGACAACCCGTACTCGGAGTCGTTGGCCAGCTTGACGGCCTCCTCCTCGCCCGAGACGGCGAGCACGGGGGCGACCGGGCCGAACGTCTCCTCGGCCCAGACCGCCATGTCGGGCGCGACGCCGTCGAGCACCGTCGGCTGGAAGAACAGGCCGTCGTTGCCGCCGCCGGTCCGCACCGTGGCACCGTGGGCCACGGCGTCGTCGATGTGCCGCCGGATCTTGTCGGCCTGCCTGGCGTTGATGACCGGCCCGATGACGTGGCTGTGCGGATCGCCGACGCCGAGCTCGGCCGCCTTGGCCACGAACCGCTCGGTGAACTCCTCCGCGACGGCGGCGTCGACGAGGATCCGCTCGGTCGCCATGCAGATCTGCCCCGCGTGCATGAACGAGCCGAACGTGGCGGCGCCGACGGCCCGCTCGAGGTCGGCGTCGTCGAGCACGATCAGCGCATCCTTGCCCCCCAGCTCGAGCGCCACCCGCTTGAGGTTGCGGCCACCGAGCGCCGCGACCTCGCGGCCCACCGCCGACGAGCCGGTGAAGCTGACGACCCCCACGGCCGGGTGACCGAGGAGCACCTCGCCGACCTCGGCCACGCGGTCGCGCGAGCACGTGACCACGTTGAGGACCCCGGGCGGCAGGCCGGCGGCCTCGAAGATCCTGCCGACGAGCACGCCGCCGGCGATCGGGGTCTCCTCGGACGGCTTCAGCACGACGGCGTTGCCGACGGCGAGGGCGAAGGCCACCGCCCGCATCGACAGCAGCAGCGGGAAGTTCCACGGCGTGATGACCGAGACGACGCCGACGGGCTCCCGCACGACCATGCTCACCTTGCCGTGGTCCGAGGGGATCAGCTCGCCCGTGACCATGTGCGCGGCGGCGGCCGCGGCCTGCGCGATGCCGCCGACGTAGCCGGTCTCGAACATGGCCTTGCCGATCCACGACCCGCCCTCGTCGACGAGGGCCTCGACGAGGGTGTCCTGCATCTCGCCGATCGCCGCCATGGCGTCGATGAGGACCTTCGCCCGCTGGTCGTGCGGCAGCGCCGCCCACTCGGGCTGCGCCGCCCGGGCCGCCTCGACGGCCTCGGTCGCAGCAGCCGCCCCGCCGTCGGCCACGGTGCGCCACACCTCGCCGGTCGCCGGGTTGACGTCGTCGAAGGTGCCGGCCGCATCCCGCCACGCACCGCCGACGTACAGCCGCTCGGTCTCGACTGCCATCGGGCATCCCCTCCCGGATCGGTCAGCCGCGGACGCTATGAGTTGTCCGCATGATTGTCAACAATGTGCGGTCGCACCGCTCCCGTGCGGTCACGCCTCCACGTCGGCGCGGCGGCGACCCGACAGGATGATCAGCTCCTCGTGGAGCTCGAACCACACCGTGTGGTAGCTGTCCTTGAGCGGCGCCGCCAGCATCGAGTGGTCACCGTCGTCGATGAGCGTCAACGCCCGCCGGAGCCGGCGCGGGTAGACGTCGAAGCGGGTCAGGGCGCTGGCCAGCGGCCGGAGCGCCGTCGACACCTTCGCATCGGTGCGGCGCAGCCTGGCGATGACCCTGTCGTCGTGGCGGCGGTCGCTGTGGTCGTTGACCGCCAGCTCGCCGCCGATCGGCCGCATCTGCCAATCCGTGACGATCTGCTTGACGTCGTCGTTGATCGGCACGAACGACCCGTACACGTCGTCGATGACGGCGCCGGCGCGTTCGCGCTCCTGCGCGTACAGCTCGTCCACGCGGCTGCGCCCCAGGTCGGTCACCCGATAGCCGAGCTTCGTGCCCTCCACCAGACCGGCCGCCTCGAGCTCCGCGATCGCGGCCGTGGCGTCGGCCTCGACCGCCACCCCGAGCGCCTCGTGCGTCGCCCGCCCCTTGAGGCACAGCACTTGCAGAAGGTGATCCACTACTCGTCCTCCCCGAGATCTCCCATGCCCTGGCGACCGAACATCGAACGCTATTCCCGCAGCCCGCCTTGCAGCGAACGGATGCCCGAGAGCAGCGTGCTCCGCAGGGCCTGTCGGTCGTCGTCACCCAGCCCGCTCAACATGCGGGCCTCCACCGCGTGGACATCGGCATCGCAGGGTGCCAGCAGGGCCTTGCCCTTGGCGGTCAGCCGAGCCTGCAGGATCCGGCCGTGGTCGGGATGGGCACGACGCCGGACCAGCCCCCTGTCCTCCAGCGTCAGCAGCACCTCGTTCATCGACTGGGGGGACACGAGCGCGCGCCGGGCGAGCTGGGCATTGGAGAGACCACTGCGACGGTTGAGCACGCTCAGCGTCGTGTACTGGTTGACCGACAGCCCGTGCGCCTTCAGGACGGTCCCGATCGCCCGCCGGACCACGCGATCGATGCGCCCGACGAGGTACAACAGCGTGGGGTCGCCGCCGTCGTCGGTGATCTCCGCGATGCTCGCGGCGGGCTCAGGTGCGGTCGAGGACAATGTCGAAGGTCGTTGCCAGCTCGCCGGCGGCGTCCGGTTCGAAGCGCCGAACGAGGCTGTCCCGGACGCCGAACACGGCGTCGTCGCGCAGGTAGTCGGTCTCCTCGTCGAACACGTGCGTGATGAGGTCCTTGTAGCCGTCGGCCCGCACCCACATGTGCGTGTGGCCGGGGCGCATCCAGTTGCGGCCGTGCGCCTTGAGGAGGTCGCCCGCAGGCCCGTCCGACGGGATCGGGTAGGGCACGGGGCGGACGGTGCGGATCTCGTAGCTGCCGTCGGCCTCGGTGGTGTAGATCCCCCGCAGGTTCTCGGCGGACTGCTCGCCCGGCTGCTGGACCGCGTAGAAGCCGGCGGTGGCGTTCTGCCAGCAGTCCAGGGTGGCGCCGGCGATCGGCTCGCGATCGACGTTCGTGACCGTGCCCCGGATCACGACCCGGTCGCCGTCGTCGGGATCGACGAGCATCGACTCGCCCTTGGCCCGTTGCGGGGACCCGGGCACGTAGAAGGGGCCGAGCACGGTGTTCTCGGTGCTGCCCTCGGCCCCGTCGTGGGTCAGGATCTCGACCAGGCTCGACACCCCGAGCGTGTCGGACAGCAGGATGAACTCCTGGCGGGTGTCGTCGCAGCGCTGGCCGGCGGCGGTCAGGAACTCGATGCCGGCGAACCACTCGTCGCGCTGCAGGTTGACCTCCTCGGCGAAGGCGTGCAGGTGGCGGATGGCGGCCTCGGTGATCTCGCGCAGGCGCGGGTTCGGCGAGTCCTCGTAGCGCGACAGCACGTCGGCCAGGAGCTCGGCGCGCGCTTTATCGGTCATGGTGCGCTCTCCTTCTCTCCGATCATTCTGGCGGTTCCACCGGGTCGTCACCGGTGAGGATGCGCCGGGCCCGGGCGTCGAACACGTCCAGGCTGGCGGCGTGGGTGAGGATGTAGAAGCGGTTCGCCTTGACGGCCTCGCACACCTGGTCGGCGACGTCCGCAGGGTCGGCGGCGGTCTGCGCGATCTGCCGGCGCCTCGCCTTGTACGCACCGACCTGCGCCATCTGGTCGGTGTCGAGGCTGTAGGCGAAGCGCTCGGGGCGGTTGCGGTCGGCGGTGGAGATGTTCGTCCGGACCCAGCTCGGGCAGAGCACGGAGACCCCGACCTTGCTGCCCTCGGCGGCGAGCTCGAAGCGCAGCGTCTCGCTCAGCGCCACGACCGCGGCCTTGGACGCGTTGTAGGGGCCCATGCGGGGCAGGTAATAGAGGCCGGACGTCGACGCCGTGTTGACGATGTGGCCGACGTCGTTGGCGCGCAGGTGCGGCAGGAAGGCCCGGAGGCCGTGGATCACGCCGAAGAGGTTGACGGCGAGGACCCATTCGAAGTCCTCCAGCGGCAGCTCGGCGATGGGCAGGCCGCGGCTGCCGACGCCGGCGTTGTTGCAGACCAGGTGGACGTCGCCGAAGTGCTCGAGCGTGGTCGCCGCCAGGGCCATGACGTCGGCCTCGAGGCTCACGTCCGTGGGCACGGTGAGCACCTCGGCGCCGGCCTGCCTGAGCGCCTCGCCCGCCCGCTGCAGAACCGGCCGTTCGATGTCGCCCAGCACCAGCTTCATGCCCTCGGCGGCGAACCGATGGGCCATCGCCCGGCCGATGCCCGATGCGCCGCCGGTGATGACGACGACCTTGCCGGCGAGGTGCTCCATGGTCGCCGCCCCCACCTAGACGCGCAGCAGGTACGCCGAATGGAGGAGGTCCGGATTGGCCTTCAGCTCGCTGGCCGACCCGTGGTGGCGGATGCGCCCGCCCTGCAGCACGTAGGCGCTCTTGGCGAGCCCGAGCGCGACGTGGGCGAACTGCTCGATGAGCAGCACCCCGACCCCCGACTGGGCCACCGAGGCCAGGGTGGGCACGAGGCGCTTGACGACCAATGGGGCGAGGCCCAGCGACAGCTCGTCCACGATGAGCACCGAAGGCCGCGACACGAGTGCCTGCGCCAGCACGACCATCTGCTGCTCGCCGCCGGACAGCAGCAGGGCGCTCGTGTTCCAGCGGCGGGTCAACTCGGGGAACAGCTCGAGGGCGTACTTGATCCCCTGTTCGCCCTGGTCGCCACTCAGGCCATAGGTCGCGACCCGCAGGTTGTCGGCGATGCTGAGGTCCTTCAGCACCCGGCGTCCCTCAGCGACCACCGCCAGACCGGCCCGCCGGATCTGCTCGGGCGGGCGCCTGGTCAGGTCGCGCTCGCCAAGCAGCACCCGGCCCGAGCTGGGCCGGAGCACGCCTGCGACCGTGAGCACGAGCGTCGACTTGCCGGCGCCGTTGGGGCCGAGCAGTGCGGTCACCTCGCCCGGCGGCACCTCCAGCGACACGTCGCGCAGCACGGGGCGGCCGCCGCGCTCGACCGCGAGCGAGTCGAGCCGCAGGGTGGCGGCGCCCGTCGCGGGCGGCTCGACCTCCGGATCGACGCTGGCCATGCCGCTCAGACCTCCTCCTCCGTGCCGAGATAGGCGCGGACGACGTGGGGGTTGCGGAGGACCTCGGCGGTGGGCCCCGAGGCGATCAGCTTGCCGAAGTCCAGGACCGCTGTCGTCGCGCAGCATGCCGACACGAGGCTCATGTCGTGGTCGACGAGGATGACGAGGGCGCCGGTCTCCTCGGGGATCCGCCGGATCAGCTCGGCCAGCCGGGCGGTCTCCTCGTCGGGCAGTCCCGCCCCCGGCTCGTCGAACAGGATCACGCGCGGGCGCCCGACGACCGCCCGCGCCATCTCGACCAGGCGGCGCTGGGCTGCGCCGAGACCCCCGACCAGCCGGTGGGCGACATCGGAGAGCCCGGTGAAGCCGATGGCCTCCGAGACCTCGTCGCTGCGTGTCGCCCGATCGCCGCCGGTGTGCTCGTGGACCAGGAGGACGTTGTCGAACACGGAGAGCTCCGCGATCGCCTGCTCGGTCTGGAAGGTGCGCCGCAGCCCCCACCGGGGTCGCCTGAAGTCGGGGATGGCCAGCAGGTCCTCGCCGAACGCATCGACCCGGCCGGCGAGCGGGCGGACGAACCCGCTGAGCACGTTGAAGAACGTCGTCTTGCCGGCGCCGTTGGGCCCGATCAGGCCGCACGTGCCGGCGTCGAAGGCGAGCGTCATGGCGTCGATCGGCACGACACCGCCGAATCGGACGGTGAGGTCCTCCACCTGGATCACGCCGCCGGCTCCCGCCGCGAGAACAGCCTGCGGATCCGGCGCCCGAGCTTCGCCAGGTCCTTCGGCACCTGGTCGGCGAGGCCGCCGGGGGCGGTCATCAGCACCTGCAGCACCCCGACGCCGAACAGGATCGTGAGCAGCTCGGTCGAGACGCCCCAGTCGTCGAGCAGCGCCGGCAGGATCCGCAGCAGGAACGCCGCCACGACCGCGCCCCACAGGCTGTACACGCCCCCCATGAGGACCACGGCCAGCAGGGTGACCGAGGTCTCGACCGGGAACTGCTGGACGCTCACCCCGCCGGCCGAGGCCGCAAGCAGGCCACCGGCCACGCCGGCCATGAACGATGCGAGGGCGAATGCCCACAGCTTGTACAGGACCGTGTTCACTCCCGCCGAGATGGCGGTGGCCTGGCTGTGACGGATCGCGGCCCACGCTCGCCCCGGCTTGCGCCGGACGTGCCACGCGGCGAGCACGAACATGACGATGGCCACGACGACGCAATAGCGGAAGTAGGCGGTGTCGGTCTGCGCCAGCGACGGGCGGGGCATCCGGGACGAGGCACCGCCTGCGGCCGAGTTGCCGAAGAACCCTCCACCACCGTTGGGGAACAGCACGGCTCGCAGCACGATCGTGATGGCGCCCGCCGCCATCAGGGTGATCAGGGCGAGGTAGAGGCCGGAGAGGCGCAGCGCCGGCAGCCCGATGAGCGTGCCGACGGCGGCGGTGAAGACCCCGGCGGCCAGGATCAGCACGGGGAACGGCAGCGACGTGGCGTAGCTGAGGCGCAGCGCCACCCAGGCGCCGACCGCCGCCAGGACGAACTGGCACAGCGACACCATCCCGACCCG
>DATFVX010000265.1:0-2166 GCA_035259985.1 Acidimicrobiales bacterium
CGCGTCATCGGGTGCTTCGGCGTCGTGAACTCGAGCAAGCGAATCCCTGAGCTCCTGCGCGCGTTCGCCGGAGTGCGCGAGCGGCACCCCGACGCGACGCTCTTGCTCGTCGGGCCGACGTCGCCGGGCTTCGACCTCGACCGGCGGCTCCAGCGGCTCGGCCTGGCGGACGAGGCCGTCGTCGAGCTGCCATGGCCCGAGCTCGACCGGGCCGTCCAGCCCGACCACCTCACGTCCGTGTACCTGCCCCGGCTGGCCGCCCCGGTGGCGGGCGAGATGGCCGCCTTCGTCGAGGTGGTCCGCCGCCTGCGGGCCGAGTGCCCCTGGGACCGCGAGCAGACCCACCACAGCCTGCGCCGCCACCTGCTGGAGGAGGCATACGAGGTGCTGGAGGCCCTCGACCACCTCGACGTGGAGGCGGGCGACGGCTTCGACGCGCTGGAGGAGGAGCTCGGCGACCTGCTGTTCCAGGTCGTGCTCCACTCCCGGCTGGCCACCGAGGAGGGCCGCTTCACCCTGGCCGACGTGGCCGAGGTGGTGAGCACGAAGCTCATCGGGCGCCACCCGCACGTGTTCGGGGACGCGGCCTACGCCAGCGCCGACGAGGTGGCGGCCCACTGGGAGCAGCTCAAGAAGGCCGAGAAGGGCCGGGCCAGCGTCATGGACGGCATCCCCGCGGCCCTGCCTGCCCTGCTCTACGCCCACAAGGTGCAGCGCAAGGCCGCATCTCAGGGGGTGGACTGGCGCGAGCTGGTGGCCGGCGACGACCGCCTGGGCCAGACCGCCTGGCGGCTGCTCGACGCGGTGGACGCGGCCGGCGAGGCGGGGGACGACGCCGAGACCGAGCTTCGCATCGCCGCCGAGCATGTGCGGGACCGATTCCGCGAGCAGGAAAAGCGCGGATGATCCACGTGAGAGCTTCATCCGCAAGTAACGTGAACCACACTCGCAACAGGAGCAACAGGCACGATGTCGAGCATCGAACACGTCGTGGGCCGTGAGGTCCTCGACTCACGCGGCAACCCCACGGTCGAGGTCGAGGTCTACCTCGCCTCCGGGGCCGAGGGCCGCGCCATCGTGCCGTCGGGTGCCTCGACCGGCCAGTTCGAGGCCGTCGAGCTGCGAGACGGCGGCGCCCGCTACGGCGGCAAGGGCGTCGCCAACGCGGTCGACCACGTCAACAACGAGATCCGCGACGCGCTGATCGGCTACGACGCCACCGAGCAGCGCGAGGTCGACACCCAGATGCGCGACCTGGACGGCAGCGACAACAAGGGCCGCCTCGGCGCCAACGCCATCCTCGGTGCCTCGCTGGCGGTGGCCAAGGCCGCCGCCGACGAGCTCGGCCTGCCGCTGTACCGCTACGTAGGCGGCGCCAACGCCCACGTTCTGCCGGTGCCGATGCTGAACGTGCTCAACGGCGGCGTCCACGCCGACAACAACGTCGACTTCCAGGAGTTCATGATCCTGCCCGTGGGGGCGGCCAGCTTCCGCGAGGCGCTGCGCTGGGGGGCCGAGACCTACCACGTGCTCAAGTCGGTCCTGCACGACCGGGGCCTGTCCACCGCGGTCGGCGACGAGGGCGGCTTCGCGCCCGACCTCGGCTCGTCGGAGGAGGCGTTGCGCCTGCTGGTGGAGGCGATCGAGGGCGCGGGCTACACGCCCGGCGACGACATCGCCTTGGGGCTCGACACGGCGTCGACCGAGTTCTACCGCGACGGCCGCTACCGGATGGCGGGGGAGGGTCGCGAGCTGACGTCGGAGGACATGGTCGGGCTGCTCGTCGAGCTGAGCGGGAAGTACCCCATCGTGTCGATCGAGGACGGGTGCGCCGAGGAGGACTGGGACGGCTGGGCCGCCCTCACTGCCGCCCTCGGGGACCGGCTGCAGCTGGTGGGCGACGATCTGTTCGTCACCAACGTCGAGCGCCTGGCCCGGGGGATCGGGTCCGGTGTGGCCAACAGCATCCTCATCAAGGTGAACCAGATCGGCACGCTGACCGAGACGCTCGACGCGGTCGAACTGGCGGCGCGCGCCGGCTACACGAGCGTGATGTCGCACCGGTCGGGCGAGACCGAGGACACCACGATCTCGGACCTGGCGGTCGCCACCAACTGCGGTCAGATCAAGGCCGGGGCCACCGCCCGCAGCGACCGGGTGGCCAAG
>DATFVX010000266.1:0-14909 GCA_035259985.1 Acidimicrobiales bacterium
CCGGGCGCTGGCGCCGCGCGGCACCACCCGCCTGTCGGCCGCCCTGCTGGAGGCCGCCGACGTGGCTGCCGTGGTGCCCGAGGCCGCCGGCGTGCTGCGCGCCCTGGCGGGCGCCGGAGACGTCGAGGCCGCCGCCGGTCGGCTGGTCGACCTCGGCCACACCAGCGGCTGGCACCTGGCCGCCGGCCTGCTGGTCGGCGTCACCCACGCCGGGGCCGGCGCGCGGGACGCAGAACCCGTTCCGGCGCTCGAAGGTGGCGGAAACCGGCGTCCGGGGACGCCGGTTCGAGCGCCGGCCGGACGCCCGGTGGCCCCCCGGAGGGCCTCGTGACCGAGGTCGTGCGCGTCGAGCGCGGCCGGTACCACGACTCGGTGACGCTCATGCGGGCGAGCGCCGCCGCGCAGGACATCCCCGGCGTGGAGACAGTCATCGCGGCCATGGGCACCGATCTCAACCGGGCCCTGCTGGTCCAGGCCGGGTTCCCCGATCCCGAGGCGACGGCCGACGACCTGGTCGTCGCCGTGTCGGCGGACGGGCCCGCGACCGCAGAGGAGGCCGTCGCTGCGATCGAGCGGCACCTGGCCGGGCGGGGGGCCGGGGCGGTGGGCGGCGGTCACCAACCGCCCGCGCCACGCACGGTCGAGTCCGCCGCGGCCCGGGCGCCCGACGCCGGCGTCGTCGTGGTCTCGGTGCCCGGACCGCACGCCTACGTCGAGGCGGCCGCGGCGCTGCGTGCGGGGCGGCACGTCATGGTCTTCAGCGACGGCGTCGACGTCGGGGCCGAGGTTGCGCTCAAGCGGGAGGCCACGACAGCCGGCCGCCTGGTCATGGGTCCCGACTGCGGCACCGCGATCCTCGACGGGGTCGGCCTCGGCTTTGCGAACGTCGTGGTCCCGGGGGCGGTCGCCCTGGTGGCGGCGTCGGGCACGGGCGCACAGCAGCTGTGCTGCCTGTTGGACGGCGCCGGGATCGGCGTCCGCCACGTCATCGGGGTCGGCGGCCGCGACCTGACGTCGGCCGTCGGCGGCGTGTCGACCCTGGCGGCGCTGGCGGCGCTCGACGACGATCCGGCGGTGGAGGTCATCGGTCTGGTGTCGAAGCCGCCGGATCCCGAGGTGGCCGAGGCCGTGATGGCGGCGGCGGAGGGCTGCCGGACCCCGGTGGTGGCGGCCCTCGTCGGGCCAGGCCGCCCCACCCTGACGGACGCAGCCGCAGAGATCGCCCGGGCCCTGGGTGCGGCGGCCCCGGATCCCCAGTGGTGGCGGCCGCCGGCTGGTCCGGGCCCCGCCCGGCCCGGCCCGGTGCTCGGGTTGTTCAGCGGCGGCACCAACGCGGCGGAGGCCCTCGTGGTGCTGGAGGAGCGGCTCGGCCCGGTGGTCTCGAACGTGCATCACGACCCGGCGAGGCGGATCGGGCCCTTCGATTCCGCCGGCGGGGCGCACGCCGTGCTCGACCTGGGTGACGACGCACTGACGGCGGGCCGGCCGCACCCGATGATCGACCCGGCGGCGGTGGCCGACCGGGTGCGGAGCGGCGGCGCCGGCGCGGCCGCCGGGCCCGGCGTGCTGCTGCTCGACGTCGTGCTCGGCCACGGCGCCCACCCCGACCCGGCCTCGGTGCTCGCCCCCGCCCTCGCCGACGCGACGGCGACCGGCGCGGCGGCCGTCGCAGTGCTGGTCGGCACGCACGGCGATCCCCAGGGCCTCGACCGGCAGGCACATGCGCTCGTGGGCGCCGGTGCGATCGTTCACCGCAGCAACGCCCACGCCGCTGCGGAGGCCGCGGCGCTCGCCACCGGCGCAGGGGCCGAGCCCATTGGCACGAGGTCGGGGCGCCCATGAGCGGCGGCACGCCCAGCCCCGTCGCCGACCTCCTCGCGGCGCCGGCACGCGTCATCACGGTCGGGGCCCCCACGCTCGACGAGGCGCTGGTGGCGCAGGGCGTCCCCACCGTGCCGGTCGAGTGGCGGCCACCACCGGCCGGCTCGGCTGCGGCGGTCGCGGGGGTGATGGCCGATCCCCGCACGGCGCCCGCGAACCGGACGGCCGTCGACCGGATGGCCGCGGTCCGACCCCGGCTCGTCGACGTGCGCCCAGCCGCCGACCTCGTCGGCATCGCGCGTCACCAGGTGCTGCACGCCGGCCCCCCGCTCGACTGGGCCACGGCCTCGGGACCGATGCGGGGGGCGATCGTCGGTGCGTGCCTCTACGAGGGCTGGGCCGACACGCCCGATGCCGCCGAGCGCCTCGCGGCGTCGGGCGCGATCGAGCTGTCGCCGTGCCACGACCATGCCTGCGTCGGTCCCATGGCCGGCATCGTGAGCCCGTCCATGCCGATGTGGGTGCTCGACGCCGACGGACGCACCAGCCGGAGCACCCTCAACGAGGGCCTGGGCAAGGTGCTCCGCTACGGGGCCTTCGGCGACGCGGTCACCGAGCGCCTGCGCTGGATGGAGCGCGTGCTCGGACCGATCCTCGCATCGGGGCTGCGGCGCCACGGCCCGATCGACGTCGGCGCGCTGATCGCCTCGATGGTGGCGATGGGCGACGAGGGCCACAACCGCAACCGGGCGGGGACGTCGCTGCTGGTGCGGGCCCTGGCGCCGGACCTGGTGCGCACGGTCGGGGAGGGCGAGGCGGACAACGCCCCCGGCGACGTCGCCGACGTGCTGTCGTTCATCGACGCCAACGACCACTTCCTGCTCAACGTGGTCATGGGCGCCGCCAAGCTCGTGGCCGACGCCGGGTCCGGCGTCGCCGGCTCCAGCGTCGTGGTGGCCATGGCCCGCAACGGCACCGAGTTCGGGATTCGGGTCGCGGGCACCGGCGACCGCTGGTTCACCGCCCCCGCGGCGGTGCCCGACGGGCTCTACCTGGGCGGGTTCGGCCCCGACGACGCCAACGCCGACATAGGCGACTCCGCGATCACCGAGACGGTGGGCCTGGGCGGGTTCGCCATGGCCGGCGCGCCCGCCATCGTGCAGCTCGTGGGGGGCGACGCAGGCGACGCACTGGGATGGACGGAGCTGATGTACGAGCTGACGCTGGCCGAGCACCCGACCTGGACGCTGCCGGTGTTGGGCTTTCGCGGCGTGCCCTTCGGGATCGACGCGGTGCGCATCGTGCGGACGGGCGTGGCGCCGATCATCAACACCGGGATCGCCGGGCGCGTGGCCGGAACCGGGCAGGTCGGGGCCGGGCTGGTGCGGCCCCCGCTCGAGTGCTTCACCGCGGCGCTGGCGGCCCTGGCGGAGTCGGCCGAGACCGCCGAGCTCGCCGGGGCGGGCGGGCGATGAAGCCCCCGCCCTTCGCCTATCACCGGCCGGCGTCGGTGGAGGAGGCGACCCGGCTCCTGGCCGAGCTGGGGGACGAGGCGAAGGTGCTGGCCGGCGGCCAGAGCCTGGTGCCGCTGCTCAACTTCCGCCTCGCAGCCCCCGGCCACCTCGTCGACATCAACGGCATCGCCGGGCTGGACCGGCTCGACCGGACCGATGGCGCGATCGAGGTCGGTGCCACCGTCCGCCACGCGCGGCTGCTGCGCGAGCCGGGTCTCGCCGCCGCCCATCCGCTGCTCGTCGAGGCCACGGGATGGATCGCCCATCCCGTGATCCGCAACCGGGGGACCGTGTGCGGCTCGTTGGCGCACGCCGACCCGGCCGCCGAGCTCCCGGCGGTGCTGGCCCTGCTGGGCGGCGGGGTCGAGGCGGTCGCGTGGCGGCACGGCGCCCTGTCGTCGCGGCGGGTGCCGGCGGAGGCGCTGTTCGCGGGGCCACTCCAGACCACCCTCGACCCCGACGAGCTGGTGGTGGGGGCGACCTTCCCGATCCTGGCGCCGGGCGCCGGCTGGGCGGTCGAGGAGCTGGCGCGCCGGCACGGCGACTACGCGCTCGCGGGCGTCGTCGTCACCGTCACGGTCGACGGCGACGGTCAGCCGGCGTCGGGCCGGGCCGCCTACCTGTCGTGTGCGCCCACGCCGCTGGTGCTGGACGTCGGCCCGGCGCTGCAGGATGGCGGCGGCGCTTGGAGCTCCGCCGTGTACGACCTGGTCGCTGCCTCGCTGGACCCGACCGACGACATCCACGCCGGCGCCGCGTACCGCAAGCATCTCGCCGCCACCCTCACCGTGCGCGCCGTCGACGGGGCGCTCGCTCGGGCCGGGGCCGGCGCCCCCCCATCCGAACTTGCGGTGGTTGGCGACCCCATGGGGGCCCCAACCACCGCAAGTTCGGGCTTTGGGGGAGAGGGGCCGGGAGAATGAGCGACGTCGTCCGTGCCCCCAGCCCGCACGACCTCCACGAGGTGGTGGTCACGGTCAACGGCGTCACCCGGTCGGCACGCGTGCCGGCGCGCCGCCTGCTGTCCGACCTGCTGCGCCACGACCTGCGCCTGACCGGCACGCATGTCGGCTGCGAGCATGGCGTGTGCGGCGCCTGCACCGTGCTGTTGGAGGGCGAGCCCGTCCGCTCGTGCCTGACCTTCGCGGTGATGGTCGACGACGCCCGCATCACGACCGTCGAGGGCCTGGCGGGCCCCGACGGCGAGCTCGGTCCGGTGCAGCGGGCGTTCCGTGAGTGCCACGGGCTGCAGTGCGGGTTCTGCACCCCGGGGTTCCTGCTCCTGACGACCGAGCTCCTGGCCCGCAACCCGGAGCCCACGGACGGCGAGATCGCCGACGCCCTGGGCGGCAACCTGTGCCGCTGCACCGGCTACGTCAACATCGTCCGCTCGGTCAGGCGGGCGGCCGAGCTGACAAGTGAGCGGGAGCCCCCGTCGTGACCACCCAATGGTTCGGCGAGCGGGTGGAGCGGCGGGAGGACCAGCGCCTGCTGACCGGCGCCGGGCGGTTCCTCGACGACGCCGGCCACGACGCCCTCGGGGTGGCGTTCGTGCGTAGCCCCCACGCCCACGCCCGCATCACCGGCATCGATGTCGCGGATGCCCTGGACGTCGATGGCCTGGTGGCCGTCTACACGTGGGACGACCTGCCGGGCCGCCTGGCGGACCCGCTGCCGCTGCTGATCCCCCACCCGGACCTCACGCACCCCCGCACGCAGCACGCCCTGGCCCGCGGGGAGGTGAACCACGTCGGCGAGCCGGTCGCCATGGTGGTGGCGGACGACCGCTACCTGGCCGAGGACGCCGCCGACCGGATCGTCGTCGGCTACGAGCCCCTCCCCGCCGTCGTCGGCATCGGGCCCGCGCGCTCGGCCGAGCACCTGGTCCATGCCGACGTGCCCGGCAACGTGGCCGCAGTGACGACCCAGGAGCTGGGCGACGCCCGGGCCGCCATCGCCGCCGCGCCGCACGTCCTGGAGTTCGACCTGGCGATGGAGCGGTCGCTGTCGTCGCCCCTCGAGGGCCGGGGCGTCCACGCCCGCTGGGACGCCGACGACCAGCGGCTGCGGATCCGCACGTCGACCCAGACGTCGACGGGCGTGCGGGCCGCCGTGGCCAGCATCTTCGGCCTGCCCGACGTGGCCGTCGAGGTGATCACCCCCGACGTCGGTGGCGGCTTCGGCACCAAGGTGGTGCACCCCTACCCGGAGGAGGTCCTGGTCCCGTGGGCGGCGCGCACGTTGGGGCGCGAGGTCAAGTGGGTCGAGGACCGCTACGAGCACTTCGTCTCGGCCACCCACGAGCGGGGACAGGAGCACCATGTGCGCGTCGGGTTCGACGACGACGGGGTCATCCTCGGGCTCGACGTCGAGTTCTGGCACGACACCGGCGCCTACACGCCCTACGGGATCGTCCTGCCGATCATCACCGCGACGCAGCTGCCGGGGCCGTACCGCCACCGCCACTACCGGGTCACGTTCACGTCGCTCTACACCAACACCGTGACCTGCACGCCGTACCGGGGCGCCGGGCGGCCGCAGGGCTGCTTCGTGATGGAGCGCACGGTCGACCGCATCGGCGAGGAGCTGGGGCTCGACCGGGCCGAGGTGCGGCGGCGGAACCTGATCGGTCCCGACGAGTTCCCGTACGACTTCGGGATGGTGTTCCAGGACGGCCGGCCGCTCATCTACGACTCCGGCAACTACCCGGCGGTGCTGGAAGGCGTGAAGGACCTCGTGGGCTGGGACGGCTTCGCCGCCGAGCGCGAGGCCGCCGCCGCCGAGGGCCGCCGCCTCGGCATCGGGCTGGCGTGCTACGTCGAGGGCACCGGCGTCGGTCCCTATGAGGGCGGCCACGTCCACGTCGAGACCAACGGCCGCGTGATGGTGGCCACCGGCCTGACGTCGCAGGGCCAGGGCCACGAGACCGTGTTCGCCCAGATCGTGGCCGACGAGCTGGGGGTGGACGCGGCCGACGTGTACGTCACCACCGGGGACACCCGCCGCTTCCCGTACGCGGTCGGCACGTACGCCAGCCGGGCGGCGGTGATGAGCGGCAACGCCATCGCCCTGGCCGCCCGCCAGGTCCGGGCCAAGGCGATCCGGATCGCCGCGGAGGCGCTGGAGGCCGCACCGGAGGACCTCGAGATCGCGTCCGGGGTGGTGCAGGTGCGGGGGACACCGAGCCGCGGCATCCCGCTGGCCCAGGTCGCAGTGCTGTCAAACCCCCTCCGCTACGCGTTCTCCAAGGAGGCCCAGGCGGCCACCCAGTTCGCGTCGCCCCCCGACCCCGAGGTGCCGCCCGTCCCCGAGGACGACGAACCGGGGCTCGAGGCGCGCGACTACTACTCGCCGGTGCGCTCGACGTTCGCCGCGGGGATGCATGCGGCCGTGGTCGAGGTCGACCCCGACACCGGCGAGGTCGACGTGCTGCGCTATGCGGTGGTGCACGACTGCGGACCGCTGATCAACCCGATGATCGTCGAGGGCCAGATCCACGGCGGTGTGGCCCAGGGGGTGGCGGGCGCCCTCTACGAGCGCCTCGCGTACGACGCAGCCGGCAACCTCGCCAACGCCAGCTTCATGGACTTCCTGATGCCGTACCTCAGCGAGGTGCCGACGCCGGAGATCGGCCACCTGGAGACCCCGTCGCCGCTCAACCCGCTGGGCATCAAGGGCGCTGGCGAGGCGGGCGTGATCCCGGGCTCGGCGTGCCTCGCGGCCGCCATCGAGGACGCCGCGGGCGTGCGCATCGACCGGATGCCGATCTCGCCGCCCGAGCTGTGGGCGCTCATCGGCGAGGAGGCGGGGACGTGAGGGCGACGTTCCCCGTCTCGGCCCCGCCGGACGCGTGGGCTGCCCTGACCGACCCGCTGCGCCTCGCCGCCGCCCTGCCCGGCTGCCGGTCGGTGACGCCCGACGCCGACGGCGACGGCGCGCTGCACGTCGTGACGGAGGTCGCCGTGGCGTCGGTGCGGGGGCTGTGGGCCGGCACGGTGGCGCCCGTCGACGCCGACGCCGTGCGCGTGCGGGGGTCGGGAGCGCCGGGCGGCGTGGACCTGGTCGTGCGCGCCGACGCGGCGCGCACCATGATCACGGTCGAGGGCACGGTCGACGGTCCGCTCGGCACCGTCGGATCCACCGTGCTCGCGGCCGCTCTGCGCCGCACCGCCGAGGACCTTCTGGCGGCGGCCGCGCCGGCGTCCTCACCCGATGCGCCCGGCCAACCCCACCCGCCGGCAGTCGCCGCGGGACCGGCCGTCGGGGCGACCGTTCCGGCGCCCAGGGCCGTGGGTGCGGGCCGGCGGCGGGTCATCGCCGCCACCGCGGTCGGTGCCGCCGTCACCGTGATCGCCGCCGGCCGCCGCCGCATGCGCCGGAGGGCCGGATGAACCCGTTCGTCGCCGCCGCCCTGCAGCTCGCACCTGCGCCCGGTCCGCTCACCGCCGACGCCGTCAAGGCCAATGTCGAGGCCGCCCTCGACCTGGCACGGCGCTGCGTGGACGCCACCGGCGCCGCGCTGCTCGTGGCGCCGGAGACGGTCACCACCGGGTTCGCCCCCGGCCTCGATGCCGCCGGCCTGTGGGACCTGCTCGGGCCCATCCCGGGGCCGCTCACCGAGGGGGCGCAGGCGCTCGCCGCCGAGCTCGGGGTCCTGCTCGTGTGGCCGACGTACGAGGCCGGCGGCCAGCGCGGGGTCGTCTACAACGCCGCTGCGGTGGTCGGTCCCGACGGCGGCGTGCTGGGCACCTACCGCAAGACCCATCTCTTCCCCGGCGAGCGGCAATGGGCCACCCCCGGCGACGACGTGCTGGTCGTCCCCACCCCGCTCGGCCGACTGGGCAGCGTCATCTGCTTCGACGGCGACTTCCCCGAGCTCGTCCGCATCGAGGCCGGCCTGGGGGCCGAGGTCGTCGTGCGGCCGTCGGCGTTCCTGCGGGCCGCCGACATCTGGGAGCTCACCACCCGGGCCCGGGCTTACGACAACCACGTCTACGTCGTCGCCCCCAACGCCGTGGGCGTCGACCCCGGGGGGTTCGTCTACTTCGGCAACTCCCTGATCGTGGGGCCGACGGGCGAGGTGATGGCCCGGGGAACGAGCCAGCCGGGCTGGGTGTCGGCCACGATCGGGCTCGACCCCATGGCGGCGATCAGCCCGGGTTCGTCGGTCCGCCAGAGCTTCGACCACCTCGCCGAGCGCAACCTGGCCCTGTACCGGCGCCATCGTGACGTGCTCGAGGCCGAGGCGGGATCGGCGTTCCCGCTGCCGGGGGACGGATGACCGCGAGCCGCCTGCGGCTCGGGATCGACACGGGCGGGACGTTCACCGACGTGGTCGTGCTCGACGAGACGACCGGTGCCCTCACCACCACCAAGACGCCGTCGACGCCCGCCGACCACTCGGTCGGGTTCCTGACGGGCGCCGAGAAGGGCCTGGGGGCGGCCGGCGCGGCCTGGTCGGGCGTGGCGTCGGTGTTCCACGGCACGACGGTGGCCACCAACGCGCTCCTCCAGGACGAGGTGGCCGGGCTCGGCTTCCTCGCCACCGCAGGGTTCCGGCACCTGCTGGAGATCGGGCGCCAGAGCGTGCCCGACGGCTACGGCAACTCGTACTTCTGGGTGAAGCCCGATCGGATCGTGCCGCTGCACCTGGTGCGCGAGGTGCCCGAGCGGGTCGACGCGAGCGGCGCCGTCCTCCGCCCGCTCGACGAGGATGCGGTCGTGGCCCAGGCCCGGTGGTTCCGGGATCGGGGTGTCACGGCGGTCGGGGTCTGCCTGCTGCACGCCTACGCCAACCCGGCCCACGAGCTGCGGGTCCGCGACCTGTTCGCCGACGCCTACCCCGAGTGCTGGGTGTCGATCAGCTCGGACGTGCTGCGCGAGTACCGCGAGTACGAGCGCTCGGTCACGACCCTGGTCGACGCCTTCGTCAAGCCGTCGGTCGCCAGGTACGTGGAACGGCTGGCCGCGCAGCTGGCGGCGCGGGCGGCTGGCGGGGTGCCGTTCTTCGTCATGAAGTCCAACGGCGGCGTCACGTCGGCCGACCAGGTGGCCCGGAAGCCCATCACCACCGTGCTGTCGGGCCCGGCGGCGGGCGCGCTCGGCGCCGCCGCCGTCACCCACGCCGCGGGGTTCGACGACGTGGTGACACTCGACGGAGGCGGCACGTCGACGGACGTGGCGGTCATCCGGTCGGGGGCGCCCTCCCTCACCACCGAGGCCACCGTCGGGCGCTTCCCCGCCAAGGTGCCGATGATCGACATCGTCACGGTCGGGGCCGGCGGAGGCTCGATCGCCTGGGTGTCGCCCGAGGGGACCCTCAAGGTCGGCCCGCGCTCGGCGGGCGCCGACCCCGGGCCCATGTGCTACGGGCGGGGGGGCGGCGAGCCGACGCTTACGGACGCCGCGCTCGTGCTCGGGCGCATACCGGCCCACCTCCTGGGCGGCGAGATCCCGCTCGACCGTGGCGCCGCCCGGGCCGGCATCGACGCCCTGGCCGGCGAGCTGGGCCTGACGCCGGAGGCGTGCGCAGAGGGCATCCTCGAGATCTGGGCGTGGAACCAGGCCAACGCCATCCGCCAGGTCACGGTTCGTCGGGGGATCGACGTGCGCGACCTGGCGCTGTGCGCCTTCGGGGGCTCCGGGCCGCTGCAGGCCGGTCGGCTGCTCGACGTGCTGGGGCTCGCCGCCGCGGTCGTCCCGCCCGAGCCCGGCAACCTGTGCGCCTTCGGCCTGCTCACGGTCGACGTCCGGATCGACGACGTGCGGACGTTCGTGGCCAAGCATGCCGAGCTCGATCTCGGGGCGCTCGCGGCCGTGTTCCTGGAGCTCGAGGACGAGGCGGCGGCCGCCCTGGCGGCGGAGGGGTTCGAGGCCGGCGACCAGCGGTTCCTGCGGTCCGCTGACCTGCGCTACGACGGGCAGGCGTTCGAGGTGCGTGTCGACGCGCCCGGCGGTCCGATCGACGCGGGATGGGGCGCGGAGGTGCTCGACCGCTTCCACAACGAGCACGAACGCCTCTACGGCTACTGCTACCGCGACCGGCCCCGCCACGGCGTCGAGTGGGTCAACGTCCGCCTGGCCGGTGTCGGCCCGCTGGACGCCCCGGCCATCGCGCCCGTGCCCGCCGGCACCGGCAAGGTGGAGACGACCGGCGTGCGACCGGTGTTCTTCGACGGGTCCTGGCACGACACCCCGGTGGTGTGGCGGGGCGACCTGGGCGCGGGCGACGAGGTCCGGGGGCCGGCGGTCGTGGAGGAGTACGGCTCGACCGTGCCGGTCCCGCCGGGCGTGCACGTCGTCGTCGACCGCCTGGGGGCCCTGGTCGTCCGGCGCCAGGGGGTGACCACGTGACCGACGTCGATCCGGTGCTGGTTGAGATCGTCGAGGGGACGCTGGCGTCGATCGAGGCCGAGGTGGAGGACCAGATCGGCCGCACCTCGCGGTCGCCGATGATCCGCGACCAGCACGACTTCCGGGCGGGCATCCACGACCGGCGGCTCCGCAAGCTGACCGGGCGTTCGTACTCGGCGCTGGTGCACCCGGTCGTGCGCGACTTCCCGGTCGAGGGCATGCGCCCGGGCGACGTCTACTTCCACAACGATGTGTACCTGTCCGAGGGCGGCATCGGCCACCTGCCCGACCTGTGCGTCACCGTTCCGGTCTTCCACGAGGGCGCGGTGGTGGCGTTCGTGCAGGCGTTCGGCCACCACGACGACATCGGCGGGTCCGTCCCGGGGTCCATGCCGTCGCACGCGACCTCGGTGTTCGAGGAAGGGCTCATGGTGCCGCCGGTGAGGCTCTACGACGCCGGCGTCCCGAACGACGGCGTGATCCGGATCCTCACCCGCAACTCCCGCATGCCCGACTCGATCGCCGGCGACCTCGACGCCGAGTGCTCGGCGTGCCTCATGGGCGCAGCCCGGCTGGCCGACCTGTTCGCCCGCTACGGGCGCCCGGCGGTCGAGGCCTGCTTCGACGCGATCGTCGCGTCCTGCGCCGAGACGTTCCGGCGGGAGCTGCTGGCCAAGATCCCCGACGGCACCTGGACATGGGAGGACTACGCCGAGCACGACGGCGTCGACGAGCCCCGGCTCCACCGCCAGCGGATCACGCTCACCAAGTCGGCGGGCAAGCTGCGGCTCGACCTCACTGGCACCAGCCCGCAGGCGAAGGGCCCCATCAACCACGCAGGCAACTACGCCGACGGCAACTTCCTGAAGAAGTGGCTGGCGCCGATCCTCCGGAACCTGGCGGACACGCCCGAGCGCATGGCCGAGCTCGACGTCAACGAGGGTGTGGTCGAGCTGATCGACATCCGCTTTCCGCCGCCGGGCACGCTCGTGACGCCGGAGTTCCCGGCCCCCACCAACGCGCGGACCTTCGTGATCCTGCGGCTGCTGGGGGTGCTGGCCGGGGTGATCGCCAAGGCGGTCGACGGCTACATGCCGGCCGACCAGGAGACCATCCGCTACACGGGCATCTCGGGGCACGACGGCGACGGTCGCTGGTACCTCAACCGCGAGATCCTCGGTGGCGGCTCGGGGGGCCGCTACTACGCGGACGGCAGCGACACCATCCACGTGGTTCCCGAGTCGCGCAACCTGCCGGTCGAGTTCGTCGAGACCCGGTTCCCCGTCCGGGTCGAGGCCCTTGCGCTCGCCACCGACTCGGGCGGCCCCGGGACCTTCCGCGGCGGCCTCGGGTACCGCAAGGAGATCCGCGTGCTCCACGACGCCAGCTTCATGTCGGTGGCCGACCGCTCCATCCTGTCGTGCTGGGGTGTCCGGGGCGGGCGGGCGGGGACGCCGTTCCGCGTCACGATCGATCCCGGTGGTCCCGCCGAGCGGGTGATGCCCGGCCTGTGCGACTGGGAGCAGGTCGCGGCGGGCGAGGTGATCCGCATCGAGACGACCGGCGGCGGCGGCTGGGGCGACCCGCTCGACCGCGAACCGGCGCGGGTGGCCGTCGACGTGCTCCAGGGCAAGGTCAGCCGCGCGGCCGCCCGGGACGACTACGGCGTCGTCTTCCGGCGCAACGGCGGCGACCCCGTGGTCGACGAGGCCGCCACCGCCGAGCTCCGGGCCCGACTTGCCGCCGACCGGGGACGGCCGGCGATGTTCGACCGCGGTCCCGGCTATCCGGTCCTGTCCGGCGGCGCCACCCACGCCGAGGTCGACGGTGCGGAGGCAACCACGTCGACCGGGACTGCGCCGTGACCGGCGGCGCCGGGGGCCGCGGCGTGACGGTCGGCGAGGTGTTGGCGCCCGCCGAGGCCTGGCGCCGGCACGGGCTTGCGGGGACGGCCTCCGAGCTGGTCGCCGCCGGCACCTTGCCGCGGGCATGGGCGGCCCGCTGGGCCGGGGCGCCGGGTGCCCCGACGCTCGCCGGCCCCGAGGGCGCCTGGCTGAGCGCCGCCGAGCTCGAAGAGCGGACCACGACCGTCGCCGCGCGGTACGCAGCGGCGGGTTTGCGACCTGGCGACCGGCTGCTGGTGAGCGCCACCGCCTGCGTGGACCTGGCCGTGGCCCACGTCGCCGCGCTCCGCCTCGGCCTGGTGGTCGTGCCGGTCAACACCGCGTTCGGGCCGGCCGAGATCGGCGGGGTGGCCGCCGCCGCCGACCCCGCCCTGGCGGTCCTCGACGACCCGGGACGCCTCCCCGGGGTGCCCTCCACCGGCGTCGCCGTCGACCTGCCCGGCGGTCCGGCGCCGGACCTCGACGTCGCCGGCCCGGACGACACGGCGCTCCTGGTCTTCACGTCGGGCACGACCGGCACGCCCAAGGGCGTGCCGCTGAGCCACGGCAACCTGCTGGCCACGTCGGCGGCGATCGAGGTCGCCTGGCGCTGGACCGCTCGCGACCGGCTGCTGCTGGCCCTGCCGCTCTTTCACGTCCACGGCCTCGGCGTGGGGCTGCACGGCACGCTCCTCGCCGGTGCGTCCGCGGTCATCCTGCCCCGGTTCGGGGTCGACGCCGTGCTGGACGCCATCGCGGCCACCCGGGCGACCCTGATGTTCGGCGTGCCGACGATGTGGGTCCGGCTCGCCGCCAGCCCCCGCGTCCCGGAGCTGGGCGCCCTGCGCCTGTGCGTGTCGGGGTCGGCGCCGCTCGACCCCTCGACCTTCGCGGCGCTCGAGGCCGGCGTCGGCTCACCCGTCATCGAGCGCTACGGGATGACCGAGACCGGCATGCTGGTGTCCAACCCCTACGACGGCGACCGGCGGGCGGGGTCGGTAGGGCTGGCGCTCCCCGGGGTCGAGGTGCGCCTCGAGGAGCGTGAGGATGTGGCGAGTCGGCCGCCAGGCCGACGCCATCCCGGGGCGGCGGGTGGGGATCGGGCCGGGGAGCCCGCCGGCGAGATCCTGGTTAGGGGGCCGAACGTGTTCGCCGGGTACCTCGGCGGCGTCGGCGCCGACGCGTTCACCTCCGACGCCTGGTTCCGCACTGGCGACCTGGGGCGGGCCGACCCCGACGGCTACCTGAGGATCGTCGGGCGCGCGAAGGAGCTGATCATCACCGGCGGCTTCAACGTCTACCCGCGCGACGTGGAGGAGGTGCTGCGCGACCATCCCGGCGTCGCCGACGTCGCCGTCGTGGGCGTGCCCGACCCGGAGTGGGGCGAGCGCGTCGTCGCCTGCGTCGTGGCCGGTGACACCCCCGCCACTAGCGCCGACGCCACGGCCCTGCTTGCGTGGGCCGCCGAGCGCCTGGCTCCGTACAAGCGGCCGCGCGAGGTCCGCTTCGTCGACGAGCTGCCCCGCAACGCCCTCGGCAAGGTCGTGCGGGCGGCGTTGGTCGACTGACGGCCCGCGCAACTCCTCAGTCGAGCGTGAGGACCGGCCAACCGCACCCACGGGCGATGCGTCGCAGGCACCGGTCGGGGTTGACCGCCACCGGATGGCCGCACGCACGCAGCAGCGGCAGGTCGCTGGTCGAATCCGCGTACGCGAAGGAGTCGTGCAGGTCGATCTCGCCGAGCGCGAGCCGGAGTGCCTGGACCTTGCCCTCCCCGTAGCACAGGGGGCGCTCGAGGCCACCGGTGTAGCGGCCGTCCACCAGGGCGGCCCTGGTGCCGATCGAGCGATGTACGCCGAGCCTGCGACCGATCCGCTCGACCAGCTCTTGCGGGCTCGACGACAGCAGGACGCAGAAGTCGCCGCCATGGAGGTGGTGATCGAGCAGGAGCCTGGCGGCCGGTCCGACCAGGGCCGCCAGCCGCTCGGACACCTCATCGGCGACCGCCAGGAGCGGCTCGCGCTCCAGCCCCGCGACCATCGCCAGCGCCTGGCCGCGCACCCGGGCGATCTGGGCGTCGCTGGAACCTCGGTGCTTGTACAGCTCGTGCTCGACGCCGGCGCGGACCAGCCGACGCCGCGGTACGAGCCGGCGGGCCGCCAGCTCGCGGGCGAACGGGACGATGCTGGCGCCGGGGATCAGAGTCCGGTCGAGGTCGAACACGGCCACCCGGTCGCGTCGCGCGTCGATGGCACCGTGGCGCACATGGCCGACCCGACGGGCGGTGGTCACGCTGTCACTGTTCCGGGGCCGGGTGTCCTCGATGCAAAGCACGCCT
>DATFVX010000267.1:0-37496 GCA_035259985.1 Acidimicrobiales bacterium
ACGACATCGTGGCCGTCGCCACGTCGACCAGCGCGTCGACGACTGCGTCCTCGTACTCGCGGCGATACGTCGGAGCCCCCGTTCCCGACCGCACGCGGGGCGGGAGCTCGAGCTGGGCGCCCCTCCGGCGCGGCAGGTTCACGGGGTTCCGGGGGTGCAGACCCCGCAGCTCCGGCGGGATCACCTCCAGATCGTCGACGACGGCGAAGCCACCCCCGAGGCTCGCCCGGAGGCCCGCCCCCAACCGGGAGGCCAGCTCACGGTTCTGGCCGCCCACCAGCAGCGTGGTCCACATGTCGACGCGGCCGTAGCCGTGGACGGCCACAACGACATCGACGTGGCCGATGAACGCTGCCAGTGACGCCGACGCCTCGGTGTCGAATGCCACCGACGGCACGTGCCAGTAGAGGTCGGGGGGTTGGCGGACGAGGTACAACGATGCGCCTGCGCGGTCCGCCGCCCGGGAGGCCAGGACGTCGGTGCCCTGCTCGAGATTCCCGCCGTGGGGGGCGAGCAGGCCGAACGTGCCGCGCAGCTCGCAGACCTCCTCGACACCGGGATGCGCGAGCAGCTCGGCAAGCACCGATCACCCCCGATGGACTGGTAGCGGCCTGCCTTCCCAACGTAGCGAGGGCGGGCCCGCTCCCGGTTCCAATGGGCGCTCGCGGGGCACGCGATCCCGCCAGCTGGGCCCCGCCCTTGTCGCGGCGGCGTCGCCGGGCCAAACTTTTGGCCACGGCTGACGGTTACAGGAGGCCGAGTGACGGGCGAGCGGGCGGCGGGCATCGACGCTGACATCGCGCGGCTCAACCGCGACCTCGATGAGGCGCGGCAACAGCTGACCGCGACCAGCGAGGTTCTCACCGCCCTCGGTCGGTCGGCCTCCGACCTGGAGCCGGTGCTCGGGACGGTCGTCGAGAGCGCGCGTCGGCTGTGCAAGGCCGACGTCGCACAGCTCCACCTGGTCGAGGGCAACGAGTACTGCCTGGCCAGCTTCTCCGGGCTGTCGGATGAGTACGTCGACGTCCTGAACCGCAATCCCGTTCGTTTCGACCGGCGGTCATTGGTGGGTCGGGTGGGCCTGGACCGGCGTCCCCAACAGATCACCGACGTCCTCGCCGACCCCGAGTACGGCCGGCACGAACTGCAGCGCCTGGGTGGGTACCGCACGATCGTCGGGGTTCCGATGCTGCTCGACCAGGAGCTGGTCGGGGTGCTGTCGGTGTGGCGAACGGAGGTCGAACCTTTCGGGGATCGCGACAGCGAGGTGTTGACGACCTTCGCCGCCCAGGGCGCGATCGCCATCCGGCAGGTCGACCTCGTGTGCGCCCTCGAGGCCCGCCAAGAGGAACTGGGGCGCAAGGTCGAGCAGCTCGAGGCCCTCGGCCACGTCGGCGACGCGGTGAGCTCCAGCCTCGACCTCGACAACGTGCTGGCCACGATCGTCGAACACGCGGTCGAGCTGTCGGACGCCGACGGCGGCTCGATCTTCGACTTCGACGAGGCCACGGAGGAGTTCCACATTCGGACGACCTTCGGGACCGGCGCCGACCTGGTGGAGGCCCTGCGTCGGACGCACATCGGGATCCGTGAGACGCTCGTCGGCCGGGTGGCGCTCATGCGCCGGCCTCAGCAGGTCGTCGATCTGGACGACGCGGAGCTCGACCCCCACCTGCGGTGCCTCAAGGAGGCCGGTTGGCGGTCGCTGCTGGCGGTGCCGATCCGTCGTGAGGAACGGATCATCGGCGCCCTGGTCGTCCGCCGCCGGACGCCGGGCGGCTTCAGCGAGGAGATCGCCGACCTGCTCGAGACCTTCGCCAGCCAGTCGGCCCTTGCCATCCTCAACGCGCGACTGTTCCAGGAGCTCGAGCGCAAGGGCACCGAGCTGGGGGTCGCCAGCCAGCACAAGTCGGAGTTCCTGGCGAGCATGTCCCACGAGCTGCGAACACCGCTCAACGCGGTGATCGGCTTCTCCGAGGTGCTGCTGGAGCGGATGTCCGGCGACAACCTCAGCGCTCGCCAGGAGGACTACGTCCGCGACATCTGGGAGTCGGGCAGGCATCTGCTCGCCCTGCTCAACGACATCCTCGACCTGTCCAAGGTGGAGGCCGGTCGCCTGGAGCTGGACTACTCGGCGGTCTCCGTCAGCGACGCGCTGGAGGCGAGCCTCTCCCTCGTGCGCGAGCGCGCCGGCGAACACAAGATCACGCTGGATCTCCAGATCGAACCGGACGTCTCCGTGGTCGAGGCCGACGAACTGCGCTTCAAACAGGTGCTGCTCAACCTGCTCTCGAACGCGGTGAAGTTCACCGGCGACAGGGGACGGGTCGAGGTACGAGCGAGGGCCGACGGCGGGACGCTGACCGTCACCGTGGCCGACAACGGGCTGGGCGTCGGTCCCGAGGACAGGGAGCGCATCTTCGAGTCGTTCGAGCAGGGCACGAGGGGACCGCCGAGGGCCGAGGGCACCGGGCTCGGCCTCGCGTTGTCCAAGCGCATCGTCGAGCTGCACGGCGGGCGGATCTGGCTCGAGAGCGAGCTCAACGTCGGAAGCAAGTTCGGCTTCACGATTCCGTTGCGGGCTCGTGGGCCGGTTGGCGAGCGCGAGGTCGCGACCCGCGAAGCGACCGCTCCCTCGTCCCCCACGGTTGTCATCGTCGAGGACGACCGACGATCGCTCGACCTGCTCGAGCTGTACCTCGAGGGGACCGGCGTCGACGTCGTCGCGGCACGCGACGGCCAGGAAGGGCTCGAGGTCGTCCGCCGCCTGCACCCTGCGGCGGTGGTGCTCGACCTGTACCTGCCGAAGCTCGACGGATGGGACGTGCTGGCGCTGCTGAAGGCCGATCACGACACGTCGGTGATCCCGGTGATCATCGTGTCGATGGTGGACGAGCGGGGCAAGGGATTCGCGCTCGGTGCCGCCGACTACCTGGTCAAGCCGGTGGGCCGCGACGAGGTCTTGGCCGCGCTGAACCGGGCGCTGGCGCTGCCCGAGTCGCAACCGAGCGTGGTCGCGATAGATGACGATCCGAAGGCCCTGGCGCTCGTGACGGCGGTTCTCGAGCATGCGGGATGGACCGTCCAGCAGGCCGCCAGCGGCGAGGACGGCGTCGCGTTGGCGCGATCGCGGCATCCGTCGGTCGTGCTGGTCGACCTGGTGATGCCGGGGATGGATGGCTTCGATGTGGTGGCCCGGCTGCGGCGAGACCCCGAGACGGCATCGATACCGATCGTGATCCTGACCGCCAAGGCGCTGACCCGCGACGACAAGGAGCGGCTCCGCGGCCAGATCTCCTACATCGCCAACAAGGGCGAGTTCGACTCCGGTCACCTTGCCGACCTCGTCAAACGGGCCACCGGCTCCCTCTCCCTGCGGACCCCGGAGGCAACATGACCGATGGTCTCATCCTGGTCGTAGAGGACAACGAGACGAATCTGAAGCTCGTCCGCGACGTCCTGCAGTTCGAGGGCTACGACGTGCTCGAGGCCCGAACGGGGGAGGACGGCGTCACGCTCGCCACCGAACGGGTACCCGACCTCGTCCTCATGGATGTCCAGCTGCCCGGCATGGACGGCGTGGAGGCCCTCCACCGCCTGCGGAGCGGTGCCGAGACCGCGTCGATCCCGGTGGTGGCGGTCACCGCCCTTGCGATGAAGGACGATCGCACCCGCCTGCTGGACGCCGGCTTCGACGGCTACCTGGAAAAGCCCATCAGCGCGCGTGAGCTCGGCGACCACGTGCGCGGGTACCTCGACGGGACGGAGGCGGTCAGTGAGCGATAACGCCGATCCGGAGATCGTCCTCGTCGTCGACGACCTGCCCCAGAACGTGCGACTGCTCGATGCCGTGCTCTCGTCCGCCGGCTACGACGTCCGATCTGCGGGCTCGGGCGAGGAGGCGCTCGCCGCGTTGCACGACGATCCTCCCGACCTCGTCCTCCTCGACATCCTCATGCCCGGGATGGACGGATACGAGGTGTGCCGCCGGATCCGCGGAGACCCGGCGACGGCATTCCTCCCCGTCGTGATGATCACCGCCAGCGGCGACCAGGAGAAGCTCCGCGCCATCGAAGCGGGCGCCGACGACTTCGTCGCCAAGCCGTTCAACCAGGCCGAGCTGCTGGCGCGGGTCCGCTCGCTCGTGCGGGTCAAGCGCTATCACGACACCATCGAACGCCAGGCGGCCGAGCTGGCGTCCTGGAACCGGGAGCTCGAGGCTCGGGTGGCGGCCCAGGTCGAGGAGCTCGAACGCGTCGGCCGGCTGCGCCGGTTCCTCGCTCCGCAGCTGGCGGACCTCATCGTGACGTCGGGCGACGAGTCGTTCCTCGCCAGCCACCGGCGTGAGATCACCGTCGCCTTCTGCGACCTGCGCGGCTTCACAGCCTTCGCCGAGACCGCCGAGCCGGAGGAGGTGATCGAGGTCCTCAACGAATATCACGGCGCGCTCGGAGACCTGATCTTCCGGTTCGAGGGCACGTTGGAGCACTTCGCGGGCGACGGGCTCATGGTGTTCTTCAACGATCCGCTGCCGTGTGCGGACGGCCCGGCCCGGGCGGTGCGCATGGCCGTGGCGATGCGCGCCCGGGCCCAGGACCTGGCCGACGGATGGGCGAAGGCCGGCCACGACCTGGCCCTGGGGGTGGGCATTGCGCAGGGCTACGCCACCCTCGGACAGATCGGGTTCGAGGGCCGGTTCGACTACGCCGCGATCGGCACCGTCACCAACCTGGCGTCCCGGCTCTGCGGCGAGGCAGGCCCGTGGCAGATCCTGGTCACCCAGCGGGTGCATGCGGCGACCGAGGACATCGCCGTCAGCCAGCCGGTGGGGGAGCTGACCCTGCGCGGCTTCAGCAAGCCGATCCCGGCATTCGGCATCGACGCCCTGGACGCCGCTCGGGTGACGTCGTGACGATTCAGGCCGAGTCGCCGGCCACCCTGGGTGCCCTTTCCGAGGAGGAGCGCTACCACCGGTTCGACCGCCTGCAGGAACGCATGGCCGACGTCTGGCGGACCATGCGGCTGAACGAGCCGGGCGAGTCGGTGGTCGTCGTCCCCTCGGTGACGGTGGATCGGGTGGGCGAGCGGAGCGGGACGCTGACCCAGGCGTTCGAGGAACGCTTCCTGTTCCTGCTCCTGCTGCTCCGCCAGCCGCGCCTCCGGATGATCTATGTGACGTCGCTCCCCATCTCACCGTCCATCGTCGAGTACTACCTGGCGCTGCTTCCCGGCGTCATCCCCAGCCACGCCCGCGCCCGGCTCGCGCTGGTGTCCGTCAACGACGCCTCCCCACGGCCGCTGAGCGAGAAGCTGCTCGAGCGGCCCCGGCTGCTGGCTCGCATCGAGGCGATGATTCCCGACCGCGCCCGGTCGCACCTCGTCCCGTACAACACCACGCCACTGGAACGCGACGTTGCGGTGGCCCTCGGCATTCCGATGTACGGCGCCGACCCCCGTCACTTCTCTCTCGGTACCAAGAGCGGCTGCCGCCGGCTCTTCGCCGAAGAGGGGATCCGCCACCCGCTCGGCTACGAAGACCTCGAAACCGTCGACGACGTCCTCGATTCCCTGGTCCGGATGCGGGCGGCGCGGCCGACGGTGGCCCACGCCCTGGTCAAGCTGAACGAGGGGGTTGCAGGCGCGGGCAACGCGCTCGTCGACCTGCGGCACATGCCGTCGCCCGGGTCGTCGGACGAACGCCCCGAGCTGCGCAGGCGGGTGGAGCGGATGGCCTTCGAGGGCGACGACGTGCCGTACGACGCGTACGTCGCCAAGCTGGAGGAGCGGGGCGCGATCGTCGAGGAGTTCATCTCCGGGGTCGAGGTACGGAGTCCCAGCGTGCAGCTGCGGGTGACGCCGACGGGGTCGGTCGAGCTGCTGTCGACCCACGACCAACTGCTGGGCGGGCCCGGCGGCCAGACGTACCTCGGGTGTCGGTTTCCGGCCGACTTCGCCTACGCCCGCGCGATCAGCGCGGACGCCGAGACGATCGGCGCACGCCTGGCCAGGGAAGGCGTGCTCGGCCGGTTCGCCCTCGACTTCGTCGTGGTCAAGGACGCCGCGGGTTCGTGGACCTCGTACGCCATCGAGCTGAACCTACGGAAGGGTGGCACGACCCACCCGTTCCTCACGCTCCAGTTCCTCACGGACGGTCGCTACGACCCGACCACCGCCCTGTTCCTGACCCCGGCGGGCCGGGAGAAGCACCTGGTGGCCACCGACCACTTCGAGTCGGACTCGCTCCGTGGCCTGAGCCTGGACGACCTGTTCGACATCGTTGCCCGGCACGGCCTCCACTTCGACCAGGCCCGCCAGACGGGTGTCGTGTTCCACATGATCAGCTGCCTCACGGAGCACGGCATGGTGGGGCTGACCGCGGTGGGCGATTCACCCGCGGCGGCCGACGCGACCTACCACCGCGCCGAGCAGATCCTCCTCGACGAGGCCCAGGTCGCGCTCGTCGATCCCGACCTTCCCCCGATCTGACGCAGGCCGCGACCTACGCGGTTGCGGGGGGAGCGGGCACGCCTTCGAGCACGACGATGGGGAACTCCCGGGTGGTCTTCTTGGCGTGTGCACGGAGCGTCGGTGCGTCTGCGGCGAGGATCGCGTACAGGCGATCGCGTTCCTCGCCCTCGGCCACGACGGCCCGCGCCTCGTGGCGGTTCGGGCCCAGCTCGACGGTCACCGAGGGGTTCGCTTGCAGGTTCAGGAACCACGCCGGATGCGCAGGCGCACCACCCTTGGACGCCACCACGAACACCCGCCCGCGATCGACGCTGAACCCCAGGGGGCTGGTCGTCTGGTGGCCGGTCCGGGCCCCGGTAGTGGTCAGGAGGAGGATCGGGTAACCCAGCGCCGGCACGACCCCGCCGTTGGCACGGAACTCTCGGATCACGTCCTGGTTGTAGGAGAGGAACTCCTCGTCGGTCGGCACCGTCGACCACCCTGTCCGTCGGCCAGGGGCGAGGTCCAACGCATTACGCCGGGGCGCAGGCCGGCGCGTCGTCAGGCCAGGGCGCGGGCAAGCGCCGTGGCCGCAGCGGCGACGATGACGACCACGATGAACGGTGCGCGGGCAACCAGGGCGATTGCGGCGGCCGCGAGCCCGACGAGCCTGGCGTCGATCACCGCTACTCCGTCCCGGGTCACGGTGCTGACGAGCGCGAGGGCGGCCAGGAGCGCGGCGGGGAGCAGGGCGGCCAGCCGGGCGACCGCCGGGGGCAGGGTCCGGCCGCTGAGCAGCAGGGGTGCGGCCGCCTTGAGGCCGTACGTGCCCGCGGCCAGGCCGATCAGGACCACGGTGGCGGTCACGCCCGCGCCGGCTCCCGCCGCCGCCCGCCGGCGAGGACCCCGATGGTGGAGGCGAGGATCGGCACCCCCGGCGGGGTAACGGGGACCAGCGCCAGGGCGGCCATGCCCCCGACGAGGGCAGTGCGGCGCTGGCCGGCGTCGGCGAGCCGGGGCCACAGCAGCGCCAGGAAGGCCGCCGGAATGGTGGCATCGATGCCCCAGGTGGTCACGACGTCACCGCCCGACGAAAGGGCGGCGGCACCGACGAAGGTGGTCAGGTTCCACGTGGCGAAGATGCTCAGGCCCGCGCAGAGGTAGCCGTAGCGGCGCCACTGGTGCTCGGTCTGGGCCGAGCCGATGGCCGTCGACTCGTCGATCATGAGCTGCGACCAGGCGGCACGCTTCCACCAGGGGCCGACCAGTGCCGTGCTCATGGACACCCCGAAGGCGAGCGAGCGAAGGTTGAGCAGCAGCCCTGCCGCGATCGCGGCCAGGGCCGAACCCCCGCCGCCGAGCACCTGGACGGCGGCGAACTGGGCGCTGCCCGCGAAGACGAACAGCGAGAACGCCGACGCCTGCCACGTCGCCAGGCCGGCGTCGGCGGCGGCGATGCCGAAGGCGACACCGAACGGCGCGACCGCCAACGCGATCGAGAGTGCTTGACGGTGTATCTCCCGCCGCCGAGACTGTTCGGTATGTCGGACGATCCGTCCATCTTACAGAACAGCTCCGATGCCGCCAAGATCGTTTCCCTCGTCGCCGACAACGTCCGGCGGCTGCGGGTGCGCGCCGGGCTGTCGCTGCGGGAGCTGGCCGCCCGCGCGGAAGTGAGCACCTCGACCCTGTCCAACCTGGAGTCCGGGACCGGCAACCCCGGCGTGGAAACGCTCGTCCACATCTCCGGCGCGCTCGGCGTGCCGTTCAGCGAGCTCGTCATGCCCCACGAGCCCGAGGTGCTCGTCCAGCGGGCGGACCAGGGTGTCGTGGTGAAGGCCGCGGGCGCCGAGTTCACGAGCCGCCTGCTCGTGGCGGCCAGTGGGCGCAGCGTCACGGAGGTGTACGAGGCCAAGATGGAGCCCGGCGACGTCTACCGGGCCGAACCCCACCTTCCCGGCGTCAGCGAGAGCGTCATCGTCATTCGGGGCCGCATGCGCGTCGGGCCGGCTCACGCCACCGTCGCGCTGGCGCCCGGCGACCGCGCCAGCTTCGCCGCCGACCAGCCCCACACCTACGAGGCGCTGACCGCCGGCACCCGGGCGGTCCTCGTGCTGAGCTACCGCTGACGGCCTGCCGATTCCCGTCGGCGTGGGCGCCCGCATCGCCCCGGTTGAACAAATGTTAGGTTCAACCTACAGTGCGGCCATGACCGAGGGGGCGCAGCGCGACGGCATTGCGCTCGCTCAGCTCATGAGCCCGGAACTGGCGCGGAACCCCCAGCCGACCTACGCGGCCCTGCGCGAGGGCTCGCCGGTCGTGCGGGTCGACGGCGTCGGCGTGGTCGTCAGCACCCGGGCGGGTGTGGACGAGGTCCTCCGCGATCCCGAGGTGTTCTCGTCGGACATGTCGGCCCACGATCTGAAGACCCGGCGGCCCCTGATCCCGCTGCAGGTCGATCCGCCGGCCCACCGGACCTACCGCAAGCTCCTCGACCCGCTCTTCGCCCCGCAGCGGATGAGGGCCCTCGAGGGACCGGTGGCCGGGCTCGTGAACGACCTCATCGACGCGTTCGTCGACGACGACGAGATCGACTTCGCCAGGCAGTTCTCGGTGCCGTTCCCGTCCCAGGTGTTCCTGACGTTGTTCGGCCTCCCGCTCACCGACCTCCCGACGTTCCTGCGGATGAAGGACGGCGTGATCCGCCCCGACCACGTCGTCGGCCACGAGTTCGGCCATCCCGAGACCGAGGCCCACCAGCGGCAGACGGCCGATTCGATCTACGCGTACTTCGAGCGGGTCCTCGACGAGCGCGAGGGCGAGCGGCGGGACGACCTCCTAGGCCACCTCCTCCATGCGGAGGTCGACGGTGACCGCCTCACGCGGGACGACATCGTCGACATCTGCTTCCTCCTGCTGATCGCCGGCCTCGACACCGTGACGGCGTCGCTGGACTGCTTCTTCGGCCACCTGGCCCAGGATGCGAACGCCCGCCGGCGCCTGGTGGACGAGCCCGGAGCCATCCCGTCGGTGGTCGAGGAGCTGCTCCGGTGGGAGACGCCGGTCATGGCGGTGGCGCGTGTTGCCACGCAGGAGACCGAGGTTGGCGGCTGCCCGGTCCGTTCCGGCGAGCATGTGATGGCCGTCATCGGGGCGGCGAACGTCGACGACGCAGAGTTCCCGGCGGCCGGAGAGCTGCGCTGGAATCGGGACGTCAACCGGCACCTCGCGTTCGGCGGGGGCATCCACCGATGCCTGGGATCGCACCTCGCGCGCCTCGAGCTGCGCGTTGCGCTGCGCGAGTGGCATCGCCGGATCCCGGAGTACGGCGTGAAGCCGGGCGCCGAGCTCAACTTCACCGCCGGGATCCGGACGCTCGAGAGCTTCCCCATGGTGCTGCGCGGTGGGCCCGCCAGTCGTTGATCGGAAGGTCGGGCGGCTGCGCCTGCTGGCGTCGGCGGTCGCCGGGCGCCCGCTCGACGTGGGTGTCGCCGCTCGGGAGGAGCGGGCCTGGACGGACGGGACCACGGTCTTCGTCGACGCCCTCGCGGCGCCGCACGAGCAGGTGCGGATGGTTGCCGTGCAGGCCTCGCTCGTCGCCGCCGGGAGCCTCCGGCCCGCCATCGTGCGGCAGCTCGCCCGCCGGCCGTCCCTGGCGCGGCGCTACCTGGCCGTGGAGGGGCACCGCGCGCTGGTGGCGAACGAGCAGTTCCTGCCCCCGGGGGCGCGCTCGCTCATCGACGGCGAGGTCGGCAGGAGCGTGGGCGCGGCGGACGACGCGCTGGCCCTCGCTCGCAGCCGGCGGGCGATCGGGCGTCCGCCCCCGAGCTTCGGCGTGATCAGGCCGCGCCGCCTCCTCGCCGCTCCCGAACCGACCGATGCGACGGCCCCGGCTTCCGACCGGCCCCTCGGTGCGCCGCCGCCCGCTGCCCTGGCGGAGCTCGACGACGCGGACGACGAGGGCGACCCTGACCGGCACGACGACGTCGGTCGATTGCCGTCGAGTCCCGTGGGGGGCCGCGGGGCACTCGGCCGGCTCCTCGGGCGGTTGCTCGGCCCGGCCCGGGTGGCCGGGGGAGGCGGCCCTGCCGGCGCCGAGGCGCCGACCCGGCTGGCCCGAGGCCGCAATCGGGGCCGTCACCCCGCGGCGGCGGCCGTTGGTGCCGCCGCGACGCTCGACCTGGCGACGGCCCTCGAGCCCCAGGGATTCACCTACCCCGAGTGGGACGTCCACCGGAGGCGCTATCGGCCCGACTGGTGCACCGTGCACGAGCGCACGCCACCGGCAGAGCGAGCGCCACTCATGGTGCTGCCGGATGGGGCCGCACTCCGCCGGCCGCTCGCTCGCCTGGGCACGGGGCTCGAGCGAACCCACCGGCGGCCACAGGGCGAGGACATCGACATCGACGCCGCCGTCGAGGCGCGGGTGGAGGCCCTGGCCGGCTCACCTGCGGCCGAGGCGGTCTACATCGAGGGCCTCCGGCGTCGGCGCGACCTCGCCGTCCTGATCCTCCTCGACGTCTCCGGCTCCGCGGGGGAGCCCGGACTCGCGGGGCGGACGGTGCACGAGCACCAGCGTTCGGCCGCCGCCGCCCTTGCCACCGCGCTCCACGACCTCGGCGATCGCGTCGCGCTCTACGCCTTCAACTCGCACGGGCGAAGGGCCGTGCAGATCGTCAGGGTCAAGGGCTTCGACGACCGGTTGGACAGCCGGGTGGTTCGCCGCATGGGCGGCCTCGTGCCGCGCGCGTACACGCGGCTGGGTGCGGCCATCCGGCACGGTGCGGCCGTGTTGGAGGCGTGCGGCGGGACGTCCCGTCGGCTCCTCCTCGTACTCTCGGACGGGTTGGCGTATGACCACGGCTACGGGGGTCGGTATGGCGAGGCCGACGCGCGGCGCGCCCTCGGCGAGGCCCGCCGTCGCGGCCTGGGTTGCCTGTGTGTGAGCGTCGGCGCCGGTACCGCTCCGGTCGCCCTGGAGCGGGTGTTCGGCGCCGCCGCCCACGCCACGGTGCCGGCACCCGAGCAGCTGCCGGGCCTGGTCGGGCCCCTGTTCCGCGCCGCGCTCCAGTCGGCCGAGGCCCGGCGCCGCGTCTTCCAGCGCGAGGAGCGCACGCGGGAGCAGCTCGAGCTGGCCAGGAGGGCGTCATGACGCCCGCGGCGCGGCCCTACTACGTGCCGGTCGGGCCCGAGGAACAGGTCTTCAAGGCGGCGTGCCGGCAGGGCATGGCGCTGGTGCTCAAGGGCCCGACCGGCTGCGGTAAGACCCGGTTCGTCGAGGCGATGGCACACGACCTCGGCCGCCCCCTGATCACCGTGGCATGCCACGACGACCTCACCACGGCGGACCTGGTCGGGCGGTTCCTCCTCCGCGGGGGCGAGACGCAGTGGGTCGACGGCCCGCTGACACGCGCCGTGAGGGAGGGCGCGATCTGCTATCTCGACGAGGTCGTCGAGGCCCGGCAGGACACCACCGTGGTGATCCATCCCCTGGCCGACCATCGCCGCCAGCTCCCGATCGATCGCCTGGGGGTCGTCCTCGATGCCGCCCCCGGCTTCTCCCTGGTGGTGTCCTACAACCCCGGGTACCAGAGCGTGCTCAAGGACCTGAAGGATTCGACGCGCCAGCGCATGATCGCCATCGAGCTGAACTTTCCGCCGCCGGACGTCGAGGAGAAGGTCGTCTCGCACGAGTCCGGCGTCGACCACGAGACGGCGACGCAGCTGGTTCAGCTCGGCCAGGCGATCCGCCGCCTCGAGACCGCGGGGCTCCGCGAGGCGGCGTCGACCCGGGTGCTGATCGCCGCGGGGCGGCTCGTCGCCGAGGGCCTGGCCCCGGTGGCGGCCGCACGGGCCGCCGTCGCCGGGCCCCTCACGGATGACCCCCTCGTGACCGCCGGCCTGTTCGAGATCATCGATGCCTACCTGCCGGGGCCGGACGGTTGACCGAGACCGGGCGGACGGCATCCGGCCCCATCTGACGAGGGGCCCGCACCAAGGAGGGGAGAGTGTGCCGTACGAGAGCAGCGCCGAACCGATCAAGCTCGGTTACCTGTTCGACTTCGTGCTGCCGGAGGGCTACCCGAAGGAGATGCGGGACGATCTGACCCGCTCCTTCGAGCTCGTGTTCGACGAGGGCCTGCAGCAGGGGATCATCGACAGACCGGTCGAGATCGTCTTCCGCGAGGTCGAGGGCCTTCCGAAGGGAACGGTCAAGGCGGTCATCGACGCCTACGAAGAGCTCGTCGACGAGGGCTGCCTCGCCGTGTTCGGTCCCGCCATCACCGACAACGTCGTCCCGACGAAGGAGGCGATCGAGGAGCGGTTGCACGTGCCGGCGATCAGTGTCACCGGCACGGAGGACTGGCTGGGGGAGTGGACCTTCGCGCTGTCGATGGGCTCGATGACCGACGAGCCGATCTTCTGGGCGCACCTGCTCGCCAAGGGCGGGCACGGCGAGGTGGGCGTGCTCGCGGAGCAGTCGCTGGTCGGCCAGAGCTACCTGATGAACTTCAGGGACGCCTGCCGCCAGCAGGGCATCCGCATCGTTGCCGAGGAGACGATCCCCCAGACGGCGCAGGACACCAGCGAGGCGGTGCGCAAGCTGCACGAGGCGAAGGCCCCCGCGCTCGTCCACTGCGGCTTCGGCTTCGGCATCGTCTTCGTCAACCCGGTTCTCGAGGAGCTCGGCTGGGACCCGCCCCGCTTCCTGGGCACCGCGTTCCAGAACGCATGGATCAACCCCATCATGTGGAACGCCATCCTGGGCTGGACCGGGATCGACCAGTACGACGACGGCAACGTCGTCGGCCAGGCATTCCTCGACCGGTTCGAGGCGCGCTACGGCCGGCGTCCGGAGTACTGCGTGCCGGTGGTGAACCGGGACGTCGCCACGGTGCTGCTGCACGCCTTCGCCGATGCCCGGCCTTTGTCGCCGCGGGGGGTGAAGGAGGCCCTGGAGCGGGTGAAGCTGATACCCGCGGCCTCCGGCGCTCCGGGGACGCGCCTCTCATTCGGGAAGTGGGCACGCCGCGGCTGGGTGGGCGCGGGCTACCTCGTCGCCCGGCGGCTCGACCCGGACGGCGAGAGCGCCCACCTCGTCGAACGCTTCGGTCGGGACTGAGACCGTGGCCACCGACCTGACGCGCCCGGCGCCCGCCGTCGCGCCGTCCCCTGGACGCAAGTCCTGGCGGGCGGTCACGGTTGCGGTCCTCGCCGTCGCCGGGCTCGCCGGCCTGGTCGCGGTCGCCGTCAACGCGCGGCGCGGCGCCGTGGCCGACCGGATCGCCAACCCGACGGTCGAGGGCGCGCCGCGCCCGGTGGAGCCCCTCTGGGGTCGCTCGGACTGGTTGACGCTGCACCAGGCCGGGACGGTCGTGATGATGGTCGCCCTCGTCGCGGCGGTCGTGCTGCTGTGGCGTCGCCGTCCCGGCCACCCGATCGCGCTGATGGTCCTGGCCACGACGGTGCTCGTCTGGCAGGACCCGATCATGAACTGGGCGCCCTACGCGGTGTACAACCCGCAGCTCTGGCACTGGCCGGAGACATGGCCGCTGGTGTCGCTCTCGCCCACCGTCGAGCCCTTCATCGTCATCGGCTACGCCACCTTCTACATGGCCCCGTTCTTCCCGGCCATCGCGATCCTGCGCCGGCTCCAGGCGCGTCGACCGCCGGACTCGTTCGTGTCGCGGCACCCGCTCGTCACCCTGGGGGCGTTGATCCTCGCCATCGGCTTCGTGCTCGATGCGTGCCTCGAGATCTTCCTCGTGCGCACCCAGCTGTACGTCTACTCGCAGGTGATCCCGTTCGGGTCCATCGCCGCCGGGAGGTGGTACCAGTTCCCGCTCATCTGGGAATCGGCGCTCGTCACCCTGGTGATGATCGCCGCGGGCGTCCTCCTCTACCGCGACGACACGGGGCGCACCCAGGCCGAGAAGCTGGCCCACCGGGTCCGTGCCTTCCGGTCGCGCCCGGCCCTCGGCACGTTCGTGGTGATGTTCGCCATCGTCAACGTCGCCTACTTCGCCTACGGCGCGGGCTTCGCCATCATCCGGGCGAGCAAGGCGGCGACGTCGGTCGCCTGTCCGTGGCCCTACCCCGAGGCGAAGGTCTACGACCCGAACGGCTTCTACGAGGAGGCGGGGCAGCCCGGCCCCTACTTCCCGGGCATCTGGGCGGGCTGGCCGAGCGCCCAGTCGGGCCGGCCGGACGTGGACCCACCCGAGGGCGGCGGGCGCTGCGGGGCCGGCGGTGGCTGAGCCGAGGAGCGTCGTCGTCACCGGCGCCTCGCGCGGCCTCGGCCTCGCGTCGGCCGTGCGCCTCTACCGCCGCGGCTGGACGGTCGTCGCCGCCATGCGATCACCCGACCCCGGGCTGCAGCGCCTCCGGGCGGCGGCGGGCGCCGCCGAGGACGACCCGCGCCTCGTGGCCGTCCGGCTCGACCTCGACGACCCGGCGTCGATCGCCGCCGCCGCGGCCGCGATCGAGGCCGCCGTTGGCGCCCCGGACGCGCTCGTCCACAATGCGGGCGTCGCCGCGGTCGGGTGCGTGGAGGAGATGCCGGCGAGCGTCTGGTCCGAGGTGTTCTCGACCAACTTCTTCGGGCCGGTGCGGCTCACGCAGGAGCTGTTGCCGTCGATGCGGGCGGCCGGGCGGGGACGGATCGCCCTGATCTCGAGCCAGGGGGGCGTCCGGGGCATGCCGGCGATCAGCGCCTACTCCGCGGCCAAGGGAGCCCTCGAGCGGTGGGCCGAGGCGCTGTCCCACGAGGTTGCGCCCTTCGGCATCGGCGTCACCGTCCTCGTCGCCGGCACCTTCAAGACGGACATCCTCGAGCTCACGCCGACGTACGCCGACCCCGACGGGCCCTACGCCGCGCACCACGCCGGGCTGATCCGCACCAGCCGGTGGATCCTCCGCGCCGCCAGGCCCCCGGAACGCTTCGCACCGGCGCTGGAGCGGGCACTGACGGAACGGGCCCCCTTCGCCCGCCATGCGGTCGGGCTCGATGCCCGGGCGATGGTGCTCGCCAGCCGCCTCCTGCCGGCGCGGCTCTTCCAACGGCTGGTCCGCGTGGCGGTCGACCTGCCGCCGCCGGGCGCGTTCCGCACCGACCCGGTGCGACTCGCCACGATCACCCGTCGGGTCGAGGAGCGGGAGGCGCGGCGCTGACGGACGCCGCGTCGGTGGCGTCAGGGTCGACGCGCCGCCCCCCGGAGGACGCTCTCGCGCCCGAGCCGGAGGGCGGCGCGGGCGCCGACCTTGCGGACGATGTTCTCGTGCATCCACATGGGATCGAACAGCGACCACGCCCGGATGTCGGCGGAGGGGCCGTCGATGTGGACCTCACCCGACCGCTCGCCGCGGGCGAGCAGAGCCTTCAGGTCCCGCAGGAGCGCCGGGAAGTTCTGTCCCAGGTCGGAGGTGCTCGGGGGCGACTCGCGCAGCCAGGCGAGCTGGATGTTGTACTCGTCGCTGAAGCGGACCACGACGTTGATGTCGACCCACATCAGCGCATCGAGCTGCTCGACCGTGGTCGAGTCGGACCCGAGGACGCTCTTCCAGCCGGATCGGACCGCCGCGGGGAACGTCCCCATGATCGATGCCAGCAGCTCCTCCTTCGAGCCGATCGTGCGATAGACGCCGCCGGTGCTGAGTCCGGCGGCCGCGGCGATGTCCCTGACGGTGGTCGCCTCGTATCCCCTCCGGCCGAACTCCGCCCGAGCGACTGCCCGTAGCCGGGCAAGCCGATCATCCTCGTCCTCTGCCACCTCGTCCCACGAGTCGATGACCCGCTGGGCGGCCCGGAACGCGTTCGACCGGTCGAGCTCGGCGTCCGTCGGCGGGTGGACGGCGACGCCCTCGAGCATGATGCGGCAGCGGATCTCCGGCAGCTGGTCCGCGCCACGGACGTCACGGAACACGCCGAGGCTGATGTAGAGCATGGTCTCGCAGAGCCGCTCGGCGAGCGTGTCCAGGTCGATGCTCGACCGGATGTAGCCGCTGGCCCGGCCCGCGCGGAGCGTCTCGAGCATCGCCGCCTCGATGGCGGTCGGCGTGAGCTGTGCGACGCGCACGAGCTGGTCGCCGGCGCCGGAGGGCGGCTCGTAGAAGCTCTGGAGCACCGCGGCGCGATGCCGGGCGCCGCAGGCGGCGATGGCGGCGCTGAGCGCCATGATCTTGTCCGGGACCGGCCCAGCCCCCTGGAGGTCGTCGAGCGAGCGCTTCGCGATGTCGTCCAGATCGGCGCGGTAGCGCTCGATGAGCTCGACGACGATCGCTTCCTTCGACTCGAAGTGGTGGTACAGGCTGCCGGGCAGGATGCCGCAGGCGGCGGCGATCTGCTGGAGGGAGGTCCTGAGCCCGGAGGAGGCGAACAGCGTCGCGGCCGTCTCCAGGATCTCGGTTCTCCGCCGACCGTCTACCGACACGACGTCCACTCCCTCGCGTGTCGACCCGACGGCGACGACCGACTGAACGTGGAACGGATGTTAGCTTCGGCCACCGCCTGTGCACGTGCTAAGCAGTTGCACAGCACCATGACGCACCTGAGCCCTGGCGCCACGAGGTATGCGGGCAGCCGCGTGCAGCGAGTCGAGGACCCGCGCCTGCTCGCGGGGCGGGGGACGTTCGTCGACGACATCGTGCGGCCGGGGATGCTGCATGCCTGCTTCGTGCGCAGCACCCACGCCCGGGCCCGCGTCCTCGGCGTCGACACGGGCGAGGCCCTGGCCCTGCCGGGCGTCCGTGCCGCCTTCGTGGCGGCCGACCTGAACCCGGCCGTGCGCGACGTCTGGTTCACGGGCGACGGCGAGCAGTCGCCCAGGACCCCGTTGCCGCCGCTGGCCGATGGCGAGGTGCGCTTCGTCGGCGATCCCGTGGCGCTGGTGGTCGCCGAGAGCCGGTACATCGCCGAGGACGCCGCCGAGCTGGTCGTGGTCGACTACGAGCCACTGCCGCCGGTCGTGGACTACGTCGGCGCTCCCGAGCGGGACGAGCTGGTGCACGCCGGGTTCGCCCGCAACGTCGCGGGCGAGATGCGGGGTGGCTCCGCCGACCGGGTCGACGAGGTGCTGGCGGCGGCGTCTCACACGGTGGAGCACACCATCTTCCAGCGGGCGTACGCCGCGGCACCGATCGAGACGCGGGGCATGGTCGTCGAGTGGGAACCGGCGACCCAGGAGCTGACGATCTGGGCGGCGACCCAGTCACCCCACGAGGTGCGGTCGATCTGTTCCCGCGCGCTGGGCCTCCCCGAGCACCGCATCCGGGTCGTCATGCGCGACACGGGCGGTGGATTCGGTCAGAAGGTGGTGCCGCAGCGCGAGGAGCTGTGCCTGATGCTGGCCGCGTCCAGGGTGCCCGGCGCCCTCAAGTGGATCGAGGACCGCCGCGAGAACCTGCTGGCTGCGGGCCAGGCCCGGCACGAGCACGCAACGGTGCGGATGGCGCTCGACGACGACGGCACGATCCTCGCCGCCGCGATCGACCACGCCCAGGACGTCGGCGCCTATCCCGTGCCGTGGCCCGTCGTGCCCGGCGCCGCCGTGGGGATGATCTTTCCCGGCCCCTACCGCATCCCGGCCACGGCCTTCTTCCACCGGTCGGTCTATTCCAACACCGTGGGCCGAACGGCGTACCGCGGGCCGTGGATGTTCGAGTCCGTCGCCCGAGAGGTGGTCCTGGACATCGCCGCCCGCCGGCTCGGCATCGACCCCGTCGAGCTGCGCCGGCGGAACATCCTGCGCGCCGACGAGCTGCCCTACCAGAACGGCAACGGGCTGCCCTATACGGACATGTCGCCGGCCGAGACCCTGGAGCGGGCTCTCGAGCTGTTGGGCTACGAGGAGTTCCGGCGGGAACAGGCGGCCGCCAGGGCCGAGGGCCGCTACCTGGGCGTGGGCACGTGCAGCTACGTCGAGCCCACCACCCCGGGGCAGAACCACTACGCCAGCGAGGCCGCGACGATCCGCATCGAGCCCTCGGGATCGGTCACCGTCTACGTCGCCGGCGGGTCGACGGGCAACAGCCTCGAGACCGCCGCGGTCCAGCTGACGGCCGACGCGCTCGGCGTGCCGATCGACCGAGTCCACACCATCCAGGGCGACACCGCGTTGACGCCGTACGGCGCCGGCACCGGCGGCAGCCGCAGCGGATCGATGATCGCCGGGGCGGTGGCCGCGACGGCGTCGGTGCTGCGCGACCGGCTCACGGCGATCGCCGCCCACCGGCTCGAGGCCGCGCCCGACGACATCGATCTGGCCGACGGCCGGGCGTTCGTGCGCGGCACGCCGGCCGCCGGCGTCACCGTGGCGGAGATGGCGGCGATCGCCTACCACCAGACGCACCTGCTGCCCCCGGGGACCCCGGCCGGGCTCGAGGCCAGCGAGCGCTACACGACATCGATGCTGCCGAACTGGGCGAACGCCACGCACGTCTGCACCTGCGAGGTCGATGCCGCCACCGGCGCCGTCCGGCTGCTGCGCTACATCGTCAGCGAGGACTGCGGTCCGATGATCAACCCGGCCGTCGTCGAGGGCCAGATCGCCGGCGGCACGGTGCAGGGCATCGGCGGCGCCCTGCTCGAGGAGCTCGCCTACGACGACGACGGCAATCCGGTCACGACCACGTTCATGGACTACCTGCTGCCCACGGCGGCCGAGGTCCCCGTGATCGAGTACGGCCACGTGGTCACGCCGGGCCCCGGGCCGGGCGGCTACAAGGGCGTCGGGGAGGGCGGGGCGATCGGTGCGCCGCCCGCGGTGATCAACGCCGTGGCCGACGCGCTGTCACCGTTCGGCGCCACGGTCGACCGGCTCCCGCTGAGCCCCGAGGCGGTAGTGCGCCTGGTCGAGGGCCCACAAGCGGCGTCGGGCTGACGCTCAGACTCACTCGGCGCCGGAGCCCGCCGCCTGGCGCGCGGCGGCGAGGATCCCCTGGTAGCCGGTGCACCGGCAGAGGTTCCCCGCGAGGCCGTGGCGGATCTCCTCGTCGGTCGGGTCGGGGTTGTCGCGCAGGAAGGCCGTCACCGACACCACGAAGCCCGGCGTACAGAAGCCGCACTGCAGGCCGTGGCAGTCGCGGAAGGCCCGCTGCACCGCCGAAAGGCCGCCGTCGGCCGGGCCCAGCCCCTCGATCGTCGTGACCTCGGCACCGTCGGCCTGCACGGCGAACACCAGGCAGGCCCGCACGGCGGCGCCGTCCAGCAGCACCGTGCACGCGCCGCACACACCGTGCTCGCACCCCAGGTGGGTGCCGGTCAGGTGGCAGCGATCCCGCAGGAAATCGGCGAGGGTGAGCCGGGGCTCGACCCTGGCCTCCCGCGGCAGGCCGTTGACCGTCATCCGGACGTCGACGTCAGCCACCCCGCGCCTCCTCGACGGCGGCGGACCAGGCGCGCGCCACCGTCACCGCACCCACCCGGGTCCGGTAGGCGGCGGAGCCGTGGAGGTCCGACGGAACGGCGTCGAGGTCGGCCACGGCCAGCCGGCCCACCTCGTCGGCGTCGACGTCGCCCACGGTGGCACCGGTCGCCGCCGCCTCGGCCCGCCCCGCCCGGACCGGCGTGGAGCCGAGGCCGATGAGGCCGATCCCGCAGCGGCGGACCGCGTCGTCGCCCCCGAGCTCGACGGCGACGGCGGCGCCGGCGATGGCGAAGTCGCCGTGCCGCCGGGCGACCTCCTCGACCGCGAAGCCGCAGCGCCCCGACCACGCGGGGAACGTCACGCCGGTCAGCAGCTCGTCCGGCTCGAGCGCCGTTCCCCACAGGCCGGTGAAGAACGCGCCGGCCGGGATGCAGCGCGTGCCGCGCGGGGACAGGGCCTCGAGCTCGGCGTCGAGCGCCAGCGCCACCGCCGGGTACTCGGCCGCCGGATCGGCGTGGGCCAGCGACCCGCCGACCGTGCCCCGGTTGCGGATCTGGAAGTGCCCCACGAAGGGCGTCGCCCGGGCGAGGAGCGGGAGGGCCGCGGCGACGTCGGCGCTGCGCTCGACGGTCGCCGCGGTGGTGCCGGCGCCGATCCAGAGCCCACCGTTCCGGCGCTCGATGCCGCGCAGGCCGTCGACCCGCCCGACGTCGACCAGGTGCCCGAACGCGGTGAGGCGCAGCGCCAGCATCGGGATGAGGCTCTGGCCCCCGGCGAGGACCTTGGCCTCGTCGCCGAGCTCGGCGAGCAGGCCGACGGCCTCGGTCGCCGTCTCTGGCCGGTGGTAGTCGAAGGGGGCTGGCTTCATAGCGGGTGCGGCGGCACGGTACCAGTCGTGCTAAGCACTCGCACAGCACGCGGGAGCGGGGAGGGACACGATGGGAGAGCTCGACGGCAAGGTCGCAGTCATCACCGGCGCCGGGTCGGGGATGGCCCGCGCCGCCGCGGCGGTCTACGTGCGCGAGGGTGCGCGCGTCCTCGCCGCCGACATCAGCGGGCGGGAGGAGGAGACGGCCGCGGCGCTGGGCGAGGCGGCCGTGCCCTTCCGCGTCGACGTCACCGACGAGCCCCAGGTCGAGGCCATGTTCGCCGCTGCCCTGGAGGCGTTCGGGCGGGTCGATGCCGTGCTGAACGTGGCCGGGGTCGCCGGGGCGCAGCCGGTGGCCGACGTGACGCTCGACGACTACGAGCGCATCATGGCCGTCGACCTGCGCGGCGTCATGCTCGGGACCAAGCACGGCATCAGGGCGATGATTCCCGGCGGCGGCGTGATCCTGAACTGGTCGTCGATCGGCGGCATGAACGGATCGCGCATCCCGACCAGCGTCTACTCCGCCGCCAAGGCGGGCGTCATCGCCATCACCAAGGCCGCCGCCGTCGAGTACGGGGAGCAGGGCATCCGGGCCAACGCGATCTGCCCGGGCTTCATCGAGACCGAGATGTCCGGCGGGAAGGGCGCAGCCGACCGGTTCCCCGCCCTGGTGGCCGGCTCGGCGTTGAAGCGGGCGGGCCAGCCCGAGGAGGTCGCCGAGCTGGCGTCGTTCCTCGCCTCGGACCGGGCTGCGTACATCACCGGCGCCGTCGTACCGATCGACGGCGGCACCACCGCCAGCCTCCCGAGCTGACGCCCACGGCGGCGGCGACGGTCGTCGGCCGGGAACGCACACCCGGACGGCATCTACAGTGCGGCCACTGCCGTGGGAGGTGACGGTCATGCGCGTTCGCATGCGGGTGCTCGGAGCAGTGTCGGCCGCTCTGGTGGGGGTGGTGACGCTGGTCCTGCCGGCCGGGGCGGCGCCTGCGCAGGTCGCTCCCGGCGGGCCGCGGTACACGGCCGGCGCCGCGGGCGCGGGCGACGCGTACTTCCCGTCCGCGGGCAACGGCGGCTACGACGTCCGCCACTACGACCTCGACATCACGTACGCGCCGCCGCCCGCCGCCCCGGCCCCGCTCGTCGGCCAGCTCAGCGGCGTCGCGACCATCGACTTCGTCGCCACCCAGGACCTGGACCGCTTCAACCTCGACCTGCGCGGCCTGAGCGTGCAGGCGGTCACGATCGGCGACAAGCCCGCCAGCAAGGTCGCACCGCCGGCCCCCGGTGCCACGGTCGACGGCGCGGCCTATTGGCAGGTCCAGGACGACGCCGCGCGCGTGTGGGAGCTGACGGTCCAGCCGCGGCCCAAGATCAAGAAGGGCCAGGCGGCGCGGGTCGTGGTGGCCTATGGCGGCCAGACCATCCGACCGCTCGACATCGAGGGTGCGCTCTACGGCTGGGTGACCATGCGTGACGGCGCAATGGTGGTGGGCGAGCCCGAGGGCTCGATGACCTGGTACCCGGTCAGCGACCATCAGACGGACAAGGCGACGTACAGCTTCGAGATCACCGTGCCGGAGGGCAAGGTCGCGGTCGCCAACGGGCTACCGGCGCGCGACCCCGTGACGGAGGACGGCTGGACCACCTGGTTCTGGGACGCACCTGACGCGCAGGCCAGCTACCTGACCACGGCCTCGGTCGGTGACTTCGACCTGCGCTTCTCCGAGACGGCCGAGGGGCTGCCGATCGTCGACGCAGTCGACGACAACCTCACGGCCACCAATCGCGCGACCACGGAAGCCAGCCTCGCCCTGCAGGCGGACATGATCGGCTTCCTCGAGGCGGCGTTCGTGCCGTATCCGTTCAACTCCTCGGGCGCGATCGTCGACGACGACACGGTCGGATATGCGCTCGAGACCCAGACGCGGCCCGTGTACTCACGCGTGGCCCGCGAGTCGACGGTCGTCCACGAGCTGGCGCACCAATGGTTCGGCGACGCCGTGAGCCCGGGGCGGTGGCAGGACATCTGGCTCAACGAGGGCTGGGCGACGTACGTCGAGTGGCTGTGGAGCGAGCACTCCGGTCGCGAGACCGCCCAGATGTCCTTCGACGACGTCATGGACATCCCGGCCGACAACGCGTTCTGGGAACTGCCGATCGCGGACCCGGGCGCGGACGATCTCTTCGAGGCCCCGATCTACGACCGCGGTGCGGCGACGCTGCATGCCCTGCGGGGCAAGATCGGCGATGACGCCTTCTTTGCGGCCACCCGCGAGTGGCTGACGCGCTACGACGACTCGACCGGCACGACCGAGGACTTCCAGGCGATCAGCGAGGAGGCCTCCGGCCAGGACCTCCAGGCGTTCTTCGACGTGTGGCTGCGGGCGCCGGGCAGGCCGACGACCTGGTGATGCGGCCGCCGTCGGCGGGTGGCGGGCCGGACATCGTGACAGGATGGCGCCATGGGGGTGCTGGGGTTGAGCGAGAACTCGTCGACCGTCGAGCAGCTCATCACGTACGGGGTTCCGGGCGTGATCGCGCTGTTCGGCGTGTGGCTGGGCAAGACGTGGGAGCGCCGCAGCGGCACGCAATCGTGGCGACGTGACCGCCGCCTGGATGCGTACGCGGGCTTCCTGGCCGTGCTGAACGACCTGCGGGATCATTCCCGCCGCCTCGGGGACCTGCTGGATGCCGAGGAGTTCAGGTCGGAGCGCGCCAAGACCCGAGACGTCGCCCGTCGCCTGCAGGTCATCTCGGGCCAGATAGCGCTGCTGGGTCCGAGTGGCGTCGAGGACGCGGCCAAGGAGGTGGGCAACGCCTTCCGGGATGTGCTCGATGAGGTCAACGGCTGGGAGCTGCCTCCCCGGTTCGACGAGGGCTCCCAGAAGGCCGAGGCGAGCCGGCTGATCGACGGGGCCACCAAGGCCGAGCGCAACTTCCAGAAGGCGGCACAGCGCGCCCTGAAGTAGGCACACCGCGGGCGATCAGCTTGGTCGCCCGCACCCCGCGCGCGCCCGCCGTTCGCCGCCGCCGGCCCCGGGTCATGGGTCCTCCAGGAGCGTCGGTGCCCGCCTGGCAACGACCTTGACGACGGCCTCGGTCACGCGTTCGGGGGTCGCGAAGTCGGGGTGGGAACGGAACAGGGCGGCGGCGTCGTGCAGGTCCTCCATCTCGGCGACTGCGGCGGTGATGGGCGGCGGGGCGGCGAGGCGGGGATGGCCCACGAACGTCGGCGCCGCCGGGTCGATCCTGCCGGCGCGTACGGCGGCGCCGACGCGCCGCGTGCAGCGGCAGGGGGCGTCGGCGTTGACGATCCCACAGTGTTCGGCGACGAAGGCGCGCACCTTGGCCCGCGCCCGGGACAGGCGCTTGCGATAGGCGGCCGGCGTGATGCTGCACATGGCGGCGCCGGTCTCGCTGGGGAGCTGGAAGACCTCGCCGAGGATGTACGCGACGCGCTGGGGGCGGTCGAGGCACTGGAGCATGCCGAGGGTGCAGCCCACCTTGACCTCCTCGGCCAGCAGCGCCTCGGCCGGGCCGGCAGGCTCGGCCGGTCCGTGGCGGTCGAGGCCGGCGGCCAGGTCGTCGGCGAATGCGTCGAAGGTCCAGCGCTGGCGTTCGACGCGCCGCCGACGCGTGGACAGCAGGTGGTTGACCGCGATCCGGTATGCCCAGGTGCGCAGGGCGCTGTCGCCCCGGAAGCCGTCCAGTCGGGTGATGACCTTGACCAGGATCTCCTGGGTGGCGTCCTCGGCATCGTGGGGGTCCCAGAGCATGCGCACCGCCAGGCCGTACACGTCGTCCCGGAGGGCGCGCACAAGGTCCTCGAGCGCGCCGGCGTCGCCGCTCCGGGCCCGCTCGACGTGGTTCCGCAGTGGGTCGTCGCGCGCCTGCGGTTCTGGTTTCACAGGGGGCATTCGACCTCCAGGAGAGCCTTGAGCGCCACGAGCTCGTGCGCCAGGGCGGCCACCTGTCCGTCGAAGACCGCGTCGGCCATGCCGGGGGCCTGGAACTGCGTGAAGACGTACTCGGCCCCGTCGCCGCGAGGCAGCACGCGCGAGTGGGCGACGGCTTCGGCGCCGCTGGGATCCGTCATGTGGAAGTCGACGACCCCCAGATGGGCATCGGTCGCCACGCCGAGTGCCACCTCGCCCTGGCCCGTGGTGACCACGTACCCGAGGTCGCCACCCTGCTTGACCTCCTTGGCGAAGCCGATCGCCCACCGGGGCAGGTTGTCGGGCTCCGCGACGAAGGCGAACGCCCGATCGACGGGCGAATCGATCGAGATCGTCTGGGTGTTGGATCGCATGGGTCACTCCTTGACGCGGCCATCTTCCTTTGCTGATGGCTCCGTCTGGATTGGACGCCGTGTGCGCCCCCGCTGTGACCGGGCGCGGCTGACCGCGGTCGGGGACTGGTGCGCATCGATGACCTTTCCGAGGGTCGCCACCAGCCGGGAACGCTCGGAGGCCCGGAGGTGGTCGGTGAAGTGGCGGCGGATGCCGTCCAGGTAGACCGGCGCCGCCTTGCGGAGGGCGGTGCGGCCTGCCGGCGTGAGCACCGCAAATGATGCTCGACCGTCGGCCGGGTCAGGGGCACGGCCGACATGGCCCTCGGCGACCAGGTCGTCGACGAGCCGGCTGACGCGCGTGCGCGACAGGACCGTCCGCCTTGCCAGCTCCTGCATCCGCAGTCGGCGATCCTCGGCGGCGTTCAACTCCAGGAGCACGTCGTACCAGCTCAGCGGGACACATCCGGCTCGTTCGAGGTCGGCCTCGATGGCCCGGAGCACGGCGTTCTGCGCCAGCAGCAGTGCCCGCCATGCGGCGATGTCGTGCTCGTCGTCGTGCGTCATGGGTTGCATGATGGCACGAGTTGTGTGCACACGCACGCAAGGTAGGCTACGTGCGCACGCACATAACTGACCTCCTATGAGAGGAAGCCGACATGACAGCCACCCGTTCGCTCGACGGCGTCGACCTGCCCGCCTCCGGGGTTTGGGAGATCGACCCGAGCCACGCCGAGGTCGCGTTCATCGGACGCCACTTCATGCTCACCAAGGTTCGCGGCCGGTTCACCGGTGTCTCCGGCGCGATCGCGCTCGCCGACGACCTCACCGAGTCGGCTCTCGAGGTCGAGATCGACACGGGTTCGGTGAGCTCGGGCGACCAGACGCGTGACGACCACCTCCGTTCCGCGGACTTCTTCGACGTCGAGAACCACCCGAGGGCCACGTTCCGCTCGACCAGCGTCACCCGGACCGGCAATGCCGGCACGGTCACGGGCGACCTCACGATCAAGGGCGTGACCAGGCCCATCACTCTCCAGGTCGAATACCTCGGCCACGTCCAGGATCCCTGGGGCGGCCATCGGGCGGTCTTCAGCGCGCGGGGCACCCTCAACCGCGAGGACTGGGGCCTCACGTGGAACATGGTCCTCGACAACGGCGGACTGGTGGTCTCCAAGGAGATCCGCCTCGAGATCGAGGTCGAAGCGGTCAGAAGGCCTCAGTGACGTCCCGGCGCCGAACTGGTTGCTGGGCAACCACGAAGGCGCCGGGAACCGCATCCCGCGCGACCTCCCGGCCACGCCGGCGTCACCGCCGGGACGTCCCGAGCACCAGGCGGGCGCCCTGGGGCACCAGTCGCTCGGTGCCGGTGATCTGGCGCACCGCGTCGCCATCGGGGAGCGCCGTCGAGTTGTCGCAGCCCCCGTCCGCACGGCGCTGGTAGTTCACGTGCACGGCCACCGGCGCAATGACCCGGCCCTGCGGGGTCGTCGCCCGGAAGCCCGACCAGCGGACGGCCACCGGCGGGGCGTCGCACCGGGCGAACACCTCCGACCAGACCATCAGCGACCCGAGCCTGTCGCCGCCCGCCGCCAGCGTGCGGACGCGCACGCCGCCCACCGTGCCGGCCCAACCCCCCTCCGCGGCGCGGTCGATGCTGAGCGTGTATGGACGGCCGGGCTCCCACCAGAAGTCTCGGGTGTTGGGGTTGCCCGGGGCGCTGGCCAGGGGCGAGGCCGAGCCGTCGAGGATCCGTCCGTCGGGCCCGTAGCCGCCCCAGTTCACCGCCCGGGACCCCGGGTGCGGGCGGTACCACTGCAGCCCGAGGTGGGCGCCGCCGCGGCGCCGGCCGCCGCCGTCGACGAAGGACGCCTGGAGCGCCCAGAAATAGAGGTCGGAAACGGCCGGCGCGGCCTCGACCACGAGCGTCGCCGACGCCGCCACCACGTCACCGACCCCGGCCGGCAGCTCCCAGTTCAGGTGCAGCGACGAGGCCCGGTTGGGCGACGCCGGGTATCCGGCCACTCGGGGCGAGGCGCGCCCTCCGACCAGTGGCCGGACCACCCGTGACCAGACGCGACCCACCGGTGCAGCCTCGCACGCCGGCAGCGCCCACCCTCAGGCGTCGAGGGTCGCCAGGTCGAGCTCCTTGAGCCGCGCCCGGTCGGCGAGGATGTCGATCTCCACGATCCTCCCGGCGGCGCTGATCGTGAACGCCCCGACCGCGAACGGCTCGCCGTCGAGGGTGACGACGGCCCCGACGGTGCCGTTGACGAGCACCCATCGGCTGACCATGCCGAGCCGCGCGTAGCCCCGTGCTTGGCGGACAACGGCCGCCGCACCGCGCACCTCCCTCGACCGACCGAGGGGTCCGAGGTCCGCCCGCAGGACGACGTCAGGATCCAGCACTTCGAGGAGTGCCTCGAAGTCGCCGTCCCGAGCCGCGGCGAGGAATGCCTCGGCGACCGTGCGCTGGGTCTCGAGGTCCGCGTCGGGAACCGTTCTCTCGCCCCGGACGCGGCGACGTGCGCGGCTGGCGAGCTGGCGCGTCGCCTCGGGGGAGCGGCCGACGATCGGTGCGATCTCCTCGAAGGGCACGGCGAAGCTGTCGTGGAGCACGAACGCGAGCCGCTCGGCCGGGCTCAGCTTCTCGAGGACGACGAGCATGGCCAACCCCACGGAGTCGGACAGCAGTGCCTCGTGCTCGGGATCCGTGCCGTCCACGCGATCCAGGATCGGATCCGGCAGGTGCACGCCCGGTGGCTCCTCGCGCCGCCTCTGACGCGTGCGCAGCATGTCGAGCGACACGCGTCCGACCACCGTCGTGAGCCATCCGCCCAGGTTCTCGATGCCGGCCGCGTCCGAGCGACCGAGGCGCATCCAGGCCTCCTGGACGGCGTCGTCCGCCGCGCTCAACGAGCCGAGCATCCGATAGGCCAGCGCTCGCAGGCGCGGTCGGTGCTCCTCGAACCGTTCCGCCAGCCATTGGCCCTCGTCCATCGGTCACATGCCTCCGTCGCGCGGCGTCCTACAACTAGACGCCGTAGGCGTGGCGAATGTGACGCGGGCGCCCACTGGGAGGGATGAGCGCTGCGGCCGACCGGCCCGTGCCGCCGTCTAACGTTCGGTCGGGACATGAAGCGAGTTCGAGGAGCCCGTCGGGAGGCCGAGATCAGCGAGCCGGGATCGGAGATCGACGAAGCCGGTCCGTTCCTCGAGCTGGCCCGGGAGATCCACGCGGAGGTCGCCCGCATCGCCGCGGATCCCTCGGCGCACGGTGACCTGCTCGTCGAGCTGATGGACCGCATCCCGCGGGACGAGCGCATGAAGCTGGCCCAGGCAATCTTCGCCCGGCTCCCGCCCGAGCGGCAGTGGGCCATCATCGAGGAGGTCTACGGCGACGACGAGATCGGCGCCTACCTCGATGCCGAGCGATCGGCCAGGCTCGCCGAGGCGCGCCGGGGCCGTGAGCGGCTCGAGCTGGCGCGGGGGGCGCGGGTCGAGCGCCGGCTCGACACGCGTGACGTGGCCCGGAACGAGGTCCTGACGCTGGGGCTGTTCCGGGAGCAGGACGCCGGGGAGGCCGTCTCCCGGGGCCACGCGTCGTCCACGTGTGCCAGGCGGCTGGTCCTGACCTGCACCGGGGACGGGACGTTCCAGGTCATCGAGGACGTGTTCAACCCCGGCGGTGGCTACTTCGTCACGGCGGAGTACTCCGAGGACACGTGGCGTGCCGAGGATCGCCTGCCCGGCCACGCCGTCGTCAGGATCGGGTCGATGGTCGAGGGCGAGGGGGGTCCGTCGTTCGACCCCGTCGTGTACGCGGGCGGTCGCGTCGACTTCGAGACCGGTGGCCGGCAGGTCCGGGGTCGGCTTCACCTGGGGTTCGCTATGTTGAGCGACATCGACATCTTCGTCCGCTGACCAGGGGAGGCAGCGTGGCTCTTGCGATTGGCATCCTTGCCGTGGCCGTCGTGCTGGCCGCGGTGGTCCTGGCGAGCTTCCACTCGGTCGGACCGGCGCAGGTCGGGCTGGTCACCAAGCGCGTCGGGCGGAGGCTCTCCGCCGACCAGATCCTCGCCCTCAAGGGCGAGGCCGGCTTCCAGGCGGACCTGCTCATGCCCGGCCTCCGCTTCAAGCTGTGGCCGGTGTTCAGCGTGGAGCGCCACGACTGGGTCCAGATCCCGCCCGACCACATCGGCCTCGTGATCGCCCAGGTCGGCAGCCGGCTGCCGACCGGCGCCAAGTCGGCCGTCTACCGGGCGGAGTTCGGCAACTTCGCCGACGTCCGAGCCTTCCTCGACGGCGGCGGCCAGCGAGGCGTCCAGCGGCCGGTGCTTCCGCCGGGTACGACGGCACCCGTCCACCCCATCGGCTTCGTGGTGGTCACGAGCGACCAGGTCTTCGGCCAGATCGTGTCGAGTGCGGCCGACCGAGCCATCAACCAGGTCGACCCGGCGATGCTCAAGGTCGTCCACATCACGCCCCAGGGAGACCGCGACATCGTCGGCGTCGTCACGACGCTGGAGGGGCCGCCGTCCAGTGGCATCGCCAGCCGCATCGGTGGCTTCAGCGACGTGGAGGCGATGGAGGCGTCGTCGACGGGCTCGCCCATCCAGATCATCCAGGCCGTCCTGCGATCGAAGAACGACCTCCACGACAACTATCAGGACTACCAGTCGTTCCTCGATGCCGGCGGCTGCATCGGGCTCCAACACGACCCGCTGCTGTACGGCTCGTACCTGTTGAACCCGTTCCTCGTGAACGTCGAGCTGCGGGAGATGCTCGTGGTGCGCCAGGGCGAGGTCGCCGTCGTCAAGTCGTACGTCGGCCTGCCGACGGAGGACACGTCGGGGGCCGAGTTCAAGTTCGGCTCGATCGTCCAGCCCGGCCACCAGGGCATCTGGTCCGAGCCGTTGCGCACCGGCAAGTACACGCTCAACCCGCGCATCTACGAGGCAGAGATCGTCCCCACCTCGATCCTGACGCTGAACTGGTCCCACGCCACGAGCGAGGCCCACAGCCTCGACGCCCGGCTCTCGCGCATCGACGCCAAGAGCAAGGAGGCGTTCACGTTCAGCATCGACCTCCAGGTGCAGATCCACGTGCCCGACACCCGGGCTCCCAAGGTCATCAGCATGGTCGGCACCATGCAGAACCTCGTGAACGAGGTGCTGCACTCCGCCGTGGGGAACTACTTCCGGAACAAGCTGCAGACGCTGGGTGCGACAGAGTTCATCGAGAAGCGTGACGAGGTCCAGCACGCCGCCGAGGCCTACATCCGGCAGTACCTGTCCCGCTACGAGGTCGAGACGCGGGGCGTGTACATCCAGGACGTGGTCTTCCCGGCCGACCTGGTCCAGGTGCTCACCAGCCGCGAGATCGCCGCCCAGGAGAAGAGCACGTTCGCACAACAGCAGGCCGCCCAGGAGGCCCGGGTCAACCTCGAGCAGCAGCGCGGCGTTGCCGACATGCAGGCGCAGCTCGCCCAGGCGAACGTGTCGATCGACATCGAGACGGCCAGCGCGCAGGCGGCACGGGCCCGGGCGCAGGGCCAGGCCGACGTGATCACGACGACCGGTAGCGCCGAGGCGACCCGCACCCGGGCCGTCGGCGAGGCCGAAGCGGCGGCGGAGCAGGCCCTGGGCCTGGCCCGGGCCAAGGGATTCGAGGCGCAGCGGCAGGCGATCGGCGCCGCCCAGACGGCGCTCGTCGCCGCCCTGCGGGAGGTGGCGTCCGGCGACGTCAAGATCGTGCCTGATATTCAGGTCGGTGCCGAGGGGGGTGGCGTCATCGGCGGGCTGGGCGCCCTCCTGATGCGCAGCCTGGCCGATGGCGGTGATGACGGGCGTCCGCCGCCGGAGCCTCTCGACGAGCGCGCCCTCGAGTCCCGCGCCGCGGGCGAGGGCGACGGCGGGAACACCCACGAGAGCGAGCCCGAGGAGTCGCCCAGCGCCTGAGAGGCGCCGGCGGCCGCGCGCGATGATGACGGGGGGCGTGGGCTGGCCTTACGAGGGGAGGGGCGTGTGGACGGAATACACGACATGGGCGGCACCCAGGGCTGGGGGACCGTGAAGGTCCCGGCCGACGAGCCGGTCTTCGGCGAGCCGTGGGAGGCGAAGGCGTTCGCGTACGGGGCCCTGTCGGCCCGGCTCTCGGGCCAGAACCTCGACGCCATGCGGCATGCGATCGATCGCCAGCATCCGCACGACTACCTGGCCGACGGCTACTACGGCCGGTGGCTGGCGTGCGTGGAGACGATGCTGGTGGACAGCGGTGTGCTCGCCCCCGGGGCCGTGGTGGCGCGGGCGCGCAAGCTGCGCGGCGAGGACGTCACCGAGCCTCCCGATCCGACGCCGAACAAGCCCGACTACCAGCCGACGGCCGGCGGGTCCCTCCGCCAGGTCGACACGCCGCCCCGCTTCGCCGTGGGCGACCGGGTCCGCACGAAGGCCCATGCCCACGCCGGGCACACCCGCCTCCCGCGCTACACGAGGAGTCACACCGGCACGGTGGCGGCGATCCATCCGGCGCAGGTCCTTCCCGACACCCACGCCCACTTCGTCGCCGAGAACGCCCAGCACGTCTACGCCGTGGCCTTCGACGCCACCGAGCTGTGGGGCGACGGCGCCGAGCCGTTCACGCTGACACTGGATCTCTACGACGACTACCTGGAGCCGGTTGAATGACGGCGATCACGAGGCCACCCGACCATCCCGACGCCGCGCTCCGGGCCGAGGCGTTGGAGTCGCTCCTGCTCGAACGGGGGCTCATAGACCCGAAGGTGGTCGACGGCCTGATCAGCCGCTACGAGAACGACGTCGGCCCGATGAACGGCGCCCGCGTCGTCGCCAAGGCGTGGACCGACGCCGAGTATCGGAGGCGGCTGCTCGAGGACGGCACCGCCGCCATCGGCGAGCTCGGCTACTCGGGCCCCCAGGGCGAGTACATCGAGGTGCTCGAGAACACCGGCGGGGTGCACAACGTCGTGGTGTGCACGTTGTGTTCCTGCTACCCGTGGCCGGTGCTCGGGCTGCCGCCGTCCTGGTACAAGGACCCGGCCTACCGCTCGCGCATCGTGCGCGAGCCGCGCCGGGTACTGGCGGAGATGGGCCTGGAGCTCGACGACGACGTGGACATCCGGGTGTGGGACAGCAGCTCCGAGGTCCGCTACCTCGTGCTCCCCGAGCGTCCCGAGGGCACGGCCGACCTGTCCGAGGAGGAGCTGGCTGCGCTCGTGACCCGCGATGCCATGGTCGGCGTCGGCAGGGTGACACCCCCTTGAGCGAGCTGCCCGTCGAGCTGGCGATCACCGGTCCCGCGGCTCCGCCGCGGTCGAACGGCGAGATGGTGTTCGACGCCCCCTGGGAGAGCCGCCTGTTCGGCGTCACGATGGCGCTCGTGGAGGACGATCGCTTCGCGTGGAGCGACTTCCAGCAGCGGCTGATCGCCGCGGTGGGGCACTGGGAGGCGGAGCACCCGGACGGCGAGGGCTACCGCTACTACGAACGGTGGGCCGAGGCGCTCGAGTCGTTGCTGGACGATCTCGGGATCGTCGCCGTCGAGACCACCGACGCGCGGGCGCATGCGCTCGCGGCGCGCCCGGCCGGCCATGATCACGGTGATCGCGGCGACCACGGTGATCACGGCCAGCACGGCGGGCACGGGTCCGGTCCCGCTGCTCCCGATGTCGCGTGAGCGCAGGCTCTCGGCCGCGGTCGAGGCCAGGTGGGAGGCGGGCTACCGCACCGACGTCGCAGTGCGCGAGTTCCGCTTCGTCGCCGACGAGCCGCCGCGGTCCGGTGGGGAGGACGCCGGAGCGATGCCGACCGAGTACCTCCTGGTGGCCCTGTCGTCGTGCTTTGCGATGGCGCTCGCCCACGTCGCGCGCAAGCGCGACCTCGAGGTCGGCCCGCTGACGGTCAGGGCCGTCGCGACGTACGACGGCCCGTCCTTCAGCGCCATCGACCTCGAGGTGGTGTTCGACCAGGGCCCGCCCGAGGGGGTCGAGGCCCTCGTCGCCCGGGCCACGCGGGTGTGCTACGTCTCGAACACGTTGCGGCGGGCGCCCGACGTGACCGTGACCGTGGCGCCCGCCTAGTGCGGGCCTGTCGCTCGCCTGGCGTCAGACGGTCCAGGTGTTGAGCTGGAACGCGCCGGCGCGCCACGCCGTGAGGGCGGAGTCCAGGACGTCGAGCGGGTGGAACGCCTGGACGCCCGGGATCAGGTCGTCCTCGCGGAATCCGTACAAGGCGCCCATGGCGAAGCGGCACGCATGGACCGTGGCGCCCTCCTTGAGCAGGGTCTTGATCTGGTTGTTGATGGCGAGGTGGCCGGGGAAGGCCTCCTGCCCGACCGACGGATAGCCCCGGGTCCCCGAGGCCAGCAGGACCCCAGGCCCGTACAGCACGATCGTGACGTTGAAGCCCTTGCGGACGAGGCGGGTCGCGGTCAGCAGGTTGACGAGCGCGACGGAGCCCTCGTAGGGCACGGTGTGGATGAAGACGAAGGCCTTTTCGCCCGGCTCGGCCTGGATGTCCTCGAACACCTTCTCCTCGGTGTCGAATAGGGTCTCGCCTTCGTCGGGAAGCGGTACTTGCACCGTCTTTGGCACCTGGTTCTCCTTCTGGTCAACGGACTACGGATCGGGTGGCGGCTACACGGCGGGGCCGAGCGGGCGGCGCGCACGCGGCGTCCATGTCTTGCGGTGGCTGCCGGGCATCGAATGGAGGACGAACGACCGGAAGCGCCACGGCAGGCGCCGGTAGACGGGCGCGAACAGCACGAGGAAGAGCCGGCCCTTGACGCCCTCGCTCGGCCGGGGGCACGCGTGGCCGTAGCGGGCCGCGACGTCGCGCTGCGCGGCCATCAGCAGGTAGTGCTCGGCGTTCGTGCGTAGCCAGCGGGCGAACCTCATGGCCGTCAGAGGTTGGCCAGGGCGTTCTGCGCCGCGAGCGCGATCGGTTCGTTGAGTGCGCCGATCGGGGGCGAGTACACGTTCTCCATGTAGGCCAGGTCCTCGAGCGTGATGCCGGTCTTCACCGCCATGGCCAGGAAGTCTGCGCGCTCCTTGATGCCCTCCTGGCCGACCATCTGGGCGCCGATGAGGCGCAGCGTCTCCGGCTCGGCCAGCAGCTTCACCTTGATGGTCTTGACGCCGGGGTAGTAGCGAGCGCGTGAGATGCCCTGGGCGACCCCCATCACGTGGGGGATCCCGAGCGCCTCGGCCACCGTCTCGCCGTAGGCGACGCCGCCGATCATCCAGAGCCCGGCCACCATCCCCCACGGCACGTACACCGGCTGGTACTCACGCGTCCCGCCGCCGGCGTTGATCCCGGCGACCTTCCCCTGGGCGTAGGCGTGCGAGCCGGAGAGCCCCTGGACGGGCAAGTTGCCGACGCCCAGCGGCACCTCGACGCAGTCGCCGCACGCGAACACCGCGTCGGCGCTGGTGCGCATCCGGTTGTCGACGACGAACCCTCCCGTCGGCCCGGTCCTGAGGCCGGCGGCGGTGCCCAGTGCGGTGTTCGGCACCTTCTTCGTGCAGATCACGGCGATGTCGGCGGGGAGCTCGCCGGCGGACGTCTGGACCGCGCGGATCCTGGGCCCGCCGAGGAACGCCTCCAGCGTGACGCCGTAGTGCATCTTCACGCCCAGCTCGGTCCACGAGTCCTCGACGGGCTGGGCGATGTCGGGGTCGGCCAGGTCGCTGAGGGCCCACGGCCGGTGATCGATGACGTGGGTCTCGATGCCCCGATGGGCGAGCGCGGTGACCATCTCGAGGCCCAGCGGCGTGGCCTCGACCACGACGGCCACCTTCACGTCGTCGAGGACCTTGTCCCACTCCATGGCCCGGCGAATGTTCTTCACGTAGTAGAGGCCATCGAGGTCGGTGCCGGGCACCCCCGGGTCGGCGTAGTCGAACCCGGTGGCGAGGATCAGCCGGTCGTAGCCGACGTCTCCCTGTCCCTCGACGTCGACCGTGCCGGCCGGTATGTCGACCGCCGCGACGCGCGTCTCGTAGCGGATGTCGATGCCCTGCTCGACGTAGGCGTCCTTCGTGGCGAGGAACAGCGACTCGAAGCTCTCGATCTCCTTGCCGTGGACGTAGGGGATGCCGCAGGGGCTGTATGCGGCGTCCTCGTACTCGGTGAAGACGATCACCTCACCGTCGGGCTGAGCGCCCTTGAAGGCACCCGCGGCGCCGATGCCTCCCGCACCGCCGCCGACCACGACGAGCCTCGGTGCCATCGACACCCCCTGGAGATCCGACGAGCGAAGCGTCCGCTCCGGCCCGGCTGAGGCGTCTACCATAGAACACGCCCTTCGTACTTTGCTACGAAGTGTTTTGATGACGGCACGGAAGCGCTCCGACACGGCGACCACCCCACTGGACGGCGATGACAGCGCCGGCGGGCCGAGCGGTCTCCACGAGATCGTGAGCTCGATCGGGCCGAAGCTGCGCGAGCTGAGGCTCCAGCGGGGGATGTCGCTCCAACAGCTCGCCGCCCAGTCCGACGTGTCGGCGGCCGCCATCCACAAGATCGAGCGCGGCGGCATGGTCCCGACCATCACCACCCTGCTGAAGATCGCCGTCGCCTTCAACCGGCCGGTGTCGTACTTCGTCGAGGAGCAGCTCGGCGAGAACCGGCCCGTTGCGCACATCCGGAGCGACGACCGCGGTCCCATCTTCACCGCCCACAGCGGCATCGAGCTGGCCGGCATCTCCGGCCCTTACGGCCGCTTCTTCCTCGCCGGCGCGATCGCCACCGTCCAGCCGGGGGCCAACAGCGGCGACAAGCCGATGGAGCACCCCGGGGAGGAGCTGATCCTCGTGCTCGATGGCACGTTCGACCTCGACGTCGACGGCCAGCACTTCACCCTGTCGGAGGGCGATTCGCTCCACTTCCGCACCGATCGGCCCCACCGCTGGCACAACGCCGGCGCGTCGCCGATCAAGGCGGTGTGGCTGGCCCTGCGCCCGTTCTGAGCCACACCACGTCTTTGAAGATCTTCCGGTGCTCTGGCCCGGATTTCCTTCAAAGACGTGAGAGGGTGCGGTCGAGTGCCATCACGGCGTCGACGAAGCAGGCCAGCGGTGCCTCGGCCACGCCGGCGCCGACCTGGCCGACGCCGGCCGACGCGTGCAGGACGCCGGTGGTGATCCGGGGCGTGATGCCCAGCTCCACGACCCGTCGGGCGTCGACCCCGAGCGGCGTCCCCCGGAGGTCGAGGACGGGGATGCGGAGGCGGGCGCTCCGGCCGGCACAGACGAGGTCCAGCTCCTCGGTGGTGGCCCGCGCGTCCGCCATCGTGCCGCCGACGAAGGCCGCCACCGCCGGGGAGCCGGCGGCGGCCGCGGCGCCGAGGCCGACGAGCTCGAGCACCGCGCTGTCGCCGACGTCGGGCGCGGCCGCCTCGGGGCCGTAGTCCGCGTAGTAGAGCGCCTGGCCGACGTCGGGCGCGGGCGCCAGGTGCCAGTCCGGCGACCCGGCGAGGCCGACCGCGAACTGGGTGCCGTTGCGCGTCATCGTGGTGACGATCGACGAGTGCGGCACCTCCATCGCCCAGCCGGTCAACGACCGGGCCGCCGCCATCGCGACGTTCAGGAAGAAGAGGTGGTTACCGGCCAGGAAGCGGGCGAGGTCGACGCGGCTCGGATCGTCGAGCCCGGCCAGGTGTGGCAGCAGGTCCCGCAGCAGCAGGTTGGTGCTCCCCTGGAGCCGTATGTGCACGTCGTCGCCCATGTGCAGGCCCTGCGCCGCGATGCCCATGACGTCGACCGGTCCGTGCGAGCGGACCGCGGCGTCGAGGAGCGGCCCGGCCACGGCAGCCAGGAAGCGCAGCCGGTCGACGGCGGCGCGGGTGTCGCGGCCGAACCAGGCGGTGTCGCCCGGTCCCTGGTTCACCGGCGCGAAGGCGCGGTTTCCCCCCGCGGCGTTCTCGACGATCCAGACCGGCTGCGAGGGCCCGATGGCCGTCACCATGGGGACGCAGGCGTCGTGCCGGTTCGCGGGCTCGAGCCCGACCCGGCCCCGGGCCAGTGCCCGGTCGGCCTCGGCGACGTCGTCGGCCCAGCCCTCGGCGACCACGGCGGCGCGCATCGAGCGCCGCAGGGGGTCGATGGCGTCCGCATAGTCGACGGGCGGCCCGCAGTGGAGGAGCGTCGGGCCCTCGAAGCCCGGAACGACGTCGGCGGCGGCGCGGATGCCGGTGGCCCTCGGCGTGCCGGCGTCGAGGCGCCGCAGGACCTCGACGTTGGCCGCGTCGATCACTGCTGCCCTCGGCCCGTAGAGCCGCGTCAGCGCCGCGACCACCTCGGGATCGCCTCCGCCGGGGATACGCCAATCCACGTTGACGACCTCGACGCCCTGCCGGGCGACGGCGTCGGCGAACAACGACAGCCCGATGTTCACGACCCGCGCCCGTTCGGGCAGCGGTGGGACGCCATCGCCGCCGGCGGTCATCCGGGTGCCTCCTCGACCAGGCGCCGCGCGTCGGCGACCAGGCTGCGCTCGGCGCG
>DATFVX010000268.1:0-5488 GCA_035259985.1 Acidimicrobiales bacterium
GGAACAGGATGGCCGCGCCCATGAAGCTGAGCGGCGTGACGATGAGGAAGGCCGTGCGCAGGTTCTCGTCGAAGCCCGCCGACAGCACACCGACCACGAAGGGCGCGGCCGCCTGACCCGCCACCACCGAGACGAGGTTGAAGGCACCGAACCCGGCGCCCCGCAGGTGGGCCGGGAGGGCATCGGTGAGCCCGGCCCGCAGCCCGGGAATCGCCATCGTGATGACGAACAGCCCCGCGAGCTGCAGGGCGTACGCGGGACCGACGACCGACCAGTCGGGCTCCGTCGTGCCGGCCGGCATGCGGAACAGGTAGGACGCGGTGAAGCACGACGTGCCGACGAACAGGAACACGGCGGGCAGCGCCAGCCGCCCGCCGGTCAGCCGGGGAGCCCAGCGGTCGGCGACGCGCCCCCCGACGAGCACGCCCGGCACGCCGGCCACGATCGCCAGCAGCCCGAACGCCGCCTCGCCCGCACCCTGGTCGAGGTGGAGGTGGCGCTCGTAGTACTGGGGAAGCCACGAGGCGATGGCGGTCACCGTGAACAGCAGGGCTGCGACGCCCACGAGCGCGTAGCGCATGGTGCGGATGCGCATGATCGTGCGCATGTCGGCGCGCAGGCCGACGACCATGTCCCGGGCGAACCCGCGTACTCCGTGGTCGAAGAGCCGGGGACCGCCGTCCGCCGCCGAACTTGCGGTGGTTGGCGCCCCCATGGGGTCGGCTTCCGCCGCAGGTTCGTCGGGGGGGTCGGTGGTGCCGGCCCCGATGGCCGCCATCAGGTCCGCGCTGCCCCGGCGCGGCTCGCGCAGCCGGAACACCAGCACGGCGGCGCCGAGCCCGGGAAGGGCCGCCACCAACAGCCCGACCCGCCAGTTGAACACCGCCGCCAGCGCGCCGCCGATTGCCACGCCGAGGCCGGTGCCCAGCAGCAGCATCACCTGCTGGATCGAGAACGCCCGGCCACGGTGCTCCGGCGGGTAGTAATCGCCCAGCAGGCTTGCCGCCGAGGGCTCCGTGACCGCCTGGCCGAAGCCGAGCGCCGACCGGAGCGTCACCAGCATCGGAAAGTTCACCGCCGTGGCGCCGAGGGCGCTGAGCGCCGACCAGCCCACCACCGTGCGTCCGACGGCGCGGCTGCGGTTCCAGCGGTCCGCCAGGTAGCCCGCCGGCACGGTGACCAGCCCGTTGAACAGCAGGGCGAGCGACAGCATGACGCTGATGCCAAGGTCGCCCACCCCGAACTCGGCCTTGAGCGGGGTGATCATGCCCCGGACGATGTTCTTGTCGATCTCGTCCACGAGCACGACCAGGCCCAGGACCCACATCGGTTCCGACAGCAGCCGCGGCAGGCGGGCGGGCCGGCGGCCGGGCGGCGGTGCCGGCGGGGTCGTCGTGCCCGTGGCGGTCGTCGTGGTCGTCGTGGTCGGGACGGCGTCGCTCATGGGTGCAAGGATGTTTGCACTGTTCGTGCAGCCTTCGCAGCGCCACCGGCGCCGGCAAGGGGGGATGATGGGATCGCGGTTCGACATCGGGGCGATAGAGATCGCCGAGGCCGTGAGGTCCGGGCAGCGCCGGGCCACCGAGGTGCTCGACCAGGCGCTGGCGGCCATCGAGGAGGGCAACGACCGCCTCGGGGCGTTCGTCCACGTCGACGAGGCCGCCGCCCGCGGCGCAGCCCGTGCGGTCGACGACGCCGTCGCCGCCGGGCGTGACCCCGGCCGGTTCGCGGGCGTGCCGATCGGCGTCAAGGACCTCGAGGACTGCGCCGGCATGCCCACGTCCGAGGGGTCGTTGGCCTACGCCGCCCGGGGCCCGGTGGCCGCCGACTCGATCCACGTCGCGCGCCTGCGGGCCGCGGGGGCGGTCCCGGTCGGCAAGACCGCCGCACCCGAGTTCGGCACCCTCAACTTCACCCGGACCAAGGTGTTCGGCGTCGCCCGCAACCCGTGGAACCCGGAGCGCACGCCGGGCGGGTCCAGCGGCGGCAGCGCCGCGGCGGTGGCCGACGGGCTGGTCCCGGTCGCGACCGCCAGCGACGGCGGCGGATCGACCCGCATCCCCGCGTCGTTCTGCGGGCTGGTCGGCTTCAAGCCCAGCCACGGCCGCATCCCGCATCCCGGCCCCACCGGCTCGGAGACGTCCGTGTACGGGCTGCTCACGACCACCGTTGCCGACAGCGCCCGGCACCTCGACGTCACCGCCGGCCCCGACGAGCGCGACCGCTTCTCCCTGCCGCCGGCCACGGTCCGATACGAGTCGGCGATCGAGTCGCTGCCGGTGGCCGGGCTACGCGCCCGCTGGTCTCCCGACCTCGGCTTTGCCCGCTGCGATCCGGAGGTGCGGGCGATCGCGGAGCGGGCGGCGCAGCGGTTGGCGAGCGCCGCGGGACTGGCGATCGACAACGAGCCGATCCATCTGACCGACCCCGTGCGTGCGTGGCTGGGGGCCGGCGCGATGGACCTGTGGTTCAGCCTCGAGGAGGGCATGTGGCCGGGCGTGCGCGAGGACCTGACCCGCTACGTGCGCACCGTGCTCGAGCAGACCGAGGACTACCCGATCCCGCGCTACGCCGGTGCGGTGCGCCGCCGGGAGGCGCTGGTGGCCGACGCCGCCCGGCTGTTCGACGAGGTCGACCTGGTGCTCACGCCGAGCACCGCGGTGCCGGCGTTCGCGGCCGAGGGGCCGCCGCCCGAGGTCATCGACGGCGAGCCCGCGCACCCGCTCGGCGCCTCGGCGACGCCGTTCACGATGCTGGCCAACCTTTGCTGGAACCCGGCGGTGTCCGTGCCTGCGGGGCTCACCGCCGACGGCCTGCCGGTGGGGCTCCAGATCGTTGCCCGCCGCCATCTCGACGAGATCCCGCTCCGGCTGGCGAGGATCTGGGAGCAGGCGCAGCCCTGGCCCTTGCGCGCCGGCTAGCAGCTCAGTTCTTGCGGTCCCGGAGGTAGCGCTCGACCTCTTCGACCAGGGAGCGGGCGGCGCCGCCGGGGTCGTCCCCCTCGTCGGAGTCGACCCGCTCCTCGAGCTGCGACACGTAGTCCGACGTCTCCTCGTCCTCCTGGACCAGCTCGCTCACCTGGCGCTCGTAGGCGGCGGCCGCGATCTCCAGGTCGGTCGTCGGCACCCACATGCCCAGCACCTCCGAGGTCCGCTCCAGCAGCGCCAAGGCGGCCTTCGGCGACGGCGCCGTCGGCACGTAGGTGGGCACGGCCGCCCACAGCGACGCCGCCGGCAGCCCGGCCTCCCGGCACGCGGCGGAGAGCACACCGACCACGCCGGTGGGGCCCTCGTAGCTCGACGGCCGGAGGCCGAGGTCGGCCTGCAGCGCCGGGTCGCTGACGGTGCCCACCACCGGCACCGGCCGGCTGTGGGGCACCTCGGCCACCAGGGCGCCGAGCAGCAGAGCCAGCCGGCACCCGGCCTCCTGGGCCAGGCCCGTGATCTGGGCGCAGAATGTGCGCCAGCGGAGCTGGGGCTCGGTGCCGATGACCAGCAGGGCGTCGCCGGCGTCGCCCGGGAGGGTTGCGGAGTAGACCTCCGTGGACGGCCAGCTGATCTGCCGGACCCCGTCGTCGCCGATCTCGGCCTGGGGTCGCGTCGACGTGAAGTCGAAGAACTCCTCGGGGTCGATCTCGGCCACCAGTTCGGCGTCGTAGCGGTCGATCAGGTACCGGACGGCGCCGCTGGCGGCGTCCCCGGCGTCATTCCAACCCTCGAACGCGACGAGCAGGACGGGTCGCTGCAGGGTGGGTCGTGAGCGCCAGTGGAGGTGATCCACCGGTTCATCGTAGGGCCCCAGGCGGTCGGAGGCGCCCCGCGGCCCCTATCGGCCCTGGCCACGGCGGTTCTAACGTGGGCCCGTGCCTCTCCAGCCCGACCCCCACCCGCCGCCCCGTAACGGCGTCGGTCTTCGACCGACCGGCCACACCGTCCGCACTGTCGCCGACGTCATGAGCTCGCCGGTGGCGACCGCCCTGCCCGACGAAACCATCGCCACGGCCGCGTCCCGCATGGGCGAGAAGGGCGTCGGCTCGGTCGTCATCGTCGACGGCAAGCGCCCGATCGGCATCCTCACCGAGCGTGACATGGTCCGGCTCGCCGCGTCCGGCCCGTCGTCCCAGGCGACCAAGGTCGCGGAGTGGATGACGCCCGACCCCGACGTCGTCGGGCCCGGGCTGTCGGTCCAGGAGGCGCTCGTCAGCCTCGACGAGCACGGCTACCGCCATGTGCCCGTCGTCGACGGCGGCGAGCTGGTGGGCATCATCTCGATGCGCGACCTGATGCACGTCGCCGCCATCCAGCCCGTCGTCCATCCCGGCGAGATCGAGGCGCCCCCGGGGCTCGAGGGCGTGATCGTCGCCGAGACGCAGGTGGGCGACGTCCGCGGCCTCGAGGGCTTCTACCACTACCGCCAGTACTCGGCGGTCGAGCTGGCCGCCAAGCGCTCGCTCGAGGACGTGTGGTTCCTCCTGTTCGAGGGCCACCTGCCCTCGGGGGACGAGAGCAGGTCGTTCGCGGCGGAGGTCCGGGCCCATCGAACGGTCCCGGACGCGGTCATGGGCCTCCTGCCGGAGATCGCGACCTCCGGCGGGCCCCTGATGGACCAGCTCCGGAGCGCGGTGTCGCTCATCGGCCACAGCCAGGGGTTCCGCCCCTGGCTGGACGTGTCGCCCGAGGAGCTGCGATCCAACGCGTTGAGCGTGTGCGCGGCGGTGCCGACCCTGATCATGGCCCTCCACCGCTTGGGCCAGGGACTGGACCCCATCGATCCCGATCCGCAACTGGGCTACGGCGGCAATTACCTGTGGATGCTGCGCGGCGAGGTGCCCGACCCCGAGGCGGCGCGTGCGGTCGAGCAGTACCAGATGCTCACGATCGACCACGGCTTCAACGCGTCGACGTTCACCGCCCGCGTGATCACGTCCACGGGCGCCGACCTGGCGGGCGCCGTCACCGGCGGCATCGCCGCCCTCTCGGGGCCGCTGCACGGCGGCGCGCCGTCGCGGGCACTTGACCTGCTCGACGCGATCGGCACGCCCGACAACGCCCGGCCCTACCTGGTCGACGCCGTCACCCGGGGCGAGAAGATCATGGGGTTCGGGCATCGGGTCTACAAGACCGACGACCCGCGCTCGCTCTTCCTCCGGGAAGTGGCCGAGCGGATCGGCGCCGCCAAGGTCGACTTCGCGAAGCAGGTGGAGCAGACCGTCGTCGACGTGCTGGCCGAGCTCAAGCCGGGACGCGACCTGTACGCCAACGTCGAGTTCTACGCCGGCGTCGTGATGGAGCACTGCGGCCTGCCCCGCGAGCTGTTCAGCCCCACCTTCGCGTCGAGCCGGGTGATCGGCTGGTGCGCCAACATCCTCGAGCAGGCGGCCGACAACCGCATCATCCGCCCGTCCGCCCGCTACGTGGGGCCGCCGCCACCGCAGCCCGTCCCGGACGCCGAGGCCTAGCCGGCCGGGCGCGACGAGCCACCACTAGCG
>DATFVX010000269.1:0-14490 GCA_035259985.1 Acidimicrobiales bacterium
GAACTTGCGGCGGCTAGGGCCCTCATAGGGGCCCCAACCGCCGCAAGTTGGGTTTGGTCTCAGCGGCCCCCCTGGAACACCACCCGGAGCGCCGCCGGCTCCTCGATGCAGCGGCCGGCGCCGAGCACGACGCACTCGAGCGCGCTCTCGACCAGGTGGACGTCGATCTCGGTCTCGTGGGCGATGCGCTGGTCGAGGCACGCCAGCATCCCACCCCCGCCTACCAGGTGCAGGCCCTGCGTGATGAGGTCGTGGGCCAGCTCGGGCGGGGCGCTCCCGAGGCATGCGACGACCGAATCGATGATCTCGGTGATCACGTCGTCGATCGCGGCGCGAATCTCGGCCGGCGTCAGGATCACGGTCTTCGGCAGGCCCGACGCCAGGTCGCGGCCACGGACCTCGGCCTTGAGTTCGTCGCGCACCGGCCACGCCGACCCGATGGCGATCTTGATCTCCTCGGCCGTGCGCTCCCCCACGGCGATGCCGTACTCCCGCCGCACGTAAGCCTGGATGGCGCCGTCGATGTCGAAGCTGCCGACCCGCACGGCGTCGAGCGCCACCACGCCACCCAGCGACACCAGGGCCGTCTCGGTCGTGCCGCCGCCCACGTCGATCACCAGGCTGGCGATGGGCTCGTGGATCGGGAGCCCGCAGCCGATGGCGGCGGCCATGGGCTGCTCGATGAGGAACGCGTCGGTGGCGCCGGCCCGGCGGGCGGCCTCGGCCACGGCCCGGCGCTCGACTTCGGTGATGGCCGACGGCACGCACACCACCACGCGCGGCCGGTTGAAGCGCCCGACGCGCACCCGGTGCAGCAGCAGCCGGATCATGCGCTGGGTGACGTCGAAGTCGGTGATCGCGCCCTGGCGGAGCGGGCGCTCGGCGACGATGTCGCTGGGCGTCCGCCCGATCATCTGCCAGGCGTCGTGGCCCATCGCCAGCACCTCGCGGGTGCGGGTGTTGAGGGCGATGACGGTCGGCTCGTTGAGGACGATGCCCCGTCCCCGCTCGTACACGAGGGTGTTCGCGGTGCCCAGGTCGATGGCCAGGTCGCGGGCCACTACCGCTTCCACCAGCGCCGCGGGCGGACCTCGCCGTCCCGCGGCGCCAGCGCCTGCATCTCACGGCGGAAGTTGTCGATGCTGGCGTCGAGCGACGTGGGGGGACGGTTGCGGAGGTACAGGATGGTCAACCCGACCGCCGAGATCACCACGGCGATCAGCAGGAAGGCGACGGCGGCCACGGGTCACCCCGCTCCCGCGTCGACTATGTGCTGCGCCTCGAGCCCCCAGCTGTCGCCACCCGTCCACGACTCGCGCTTCCAGATGGGAACCGAGCGCTTGAGGGTGTCGATGCAGAACCGGGCCGCCGCAAACGCCTCGTCGCGGTGGGGCGCAGACACGGCGACGACCACGGCGCTCTCCCCGATCTCGAGGACACCCACCCTGTGCAGCAGGGCGATGCGGCCCACCATGGGCCAGCGCACCCGGGCCTCCTCGGCCACGCCCCGAAGGCGGGGGACGACCTGCTCCTCGTACGCCTCGTACTCGAGGCGGTGGACGCCCGGCCGGCCCTCCGCGTGATCGCGGGCCGTGCCCGAGAAGAGGACCAGGCCGCCGCAGTCGGGGCGCACGGCCCAGGCGGCCGCCTCGTCGACCGGGAGCGACGCCGCGGACAGGCCGATCCAGGTGTCGCCGTCGGGCCGTGCGAGCTCGGCCACCTCGCCCGCCTCGGCCTCGTTGATCGGCCCGCTGCCAGACGTGTCGGTGGGCCCGTTGCTCGGCCTGGTGCTCGGCCTCTCCATCGTGCCAATCGTACGCAGCTCGACCGCTGGGCGCGGTCTCTCGCCGGCCACCCAGAGTTATCCTCCGCGACGTGCCCTTCGACGACGACGCCGAAGCGGACGTCTTCGGGTTCCGTCCGCCGCCGCACCCCGACGACCGGCTGTGGCGCCATCCGTCGGAGCTGGCGTCGGGCCGGGACGTGGGCCCGGGCCGCGACGGGCAGGCCGGGCGACCGTGGGGGGTCATGGCGGTCGCCGGCACCGCCGGTGCCGTCATTGCGGGTGTCGGGGTGTTCGCCTTGGGCATCGGGGAGCGGATCATCGACCGGCCGGTGGTCGAGCGCGTGGCCCTGGACGCCGTCTCGACCTCGCCGCGGGCCGCCGACCAGCCCGTCAGCGGCATCCGCCAGCAGGTTGCGCCGGCCGTGGTGGCCGTCGACGGGCGCGGCTCCGGCGTCGTTGTGCGCGACGACGGGATCGTCCTCACCAGCGCCAGCGTCGTCGACGGCGGCGGAACGCTGAGCGTGCGCCTGCCGGACGGATCGTCGACCGACGCCGAGGTCATCGGCTCCGACCCGTCGACCGGCATCGCGGTCCTCGACCTGGACGGGCACGGCTACCACACGGGTCTGCTGGCCAGCGAGGCCGGCCTCGTCCCGGGCCAGACCTCCTTCACCGTGAGTGTCGGTGCCGCCGGCGGGGCCACGACGGTGGCGACCCTGGTGGGCGCCAGCCGGCGGTATCAGACGCAGGCCGGCACCACCATCGACGCAGTCGTCGAGACCACCGGCGACGCGCCGGCGCATGCCGTGGGCGGCCCGCTCGTCAACCCCCGGGGGGTCGTGGTCGGCATAGTCACGGGCGTCGACGACGGGAGCGCCTCGTACGTGGTCCCGGTGGAGGTGGCCCGGAAGGTCGCCGATGACCTGGTGGGGCTGGGCAAGGTGGAGCGATGCTGGCTCGGCATCGAGGGAAGCGACGCCCGCGAAGCCGACGTCACCGGCGGTGGGGTCCGGATCGCCTCCGTGCGGGACGACAGCCCGGCCGATCGCGGTGGCCTGCGCGTGGGCGACGTCCTGGTCGAGATCGACGGGCACATGATCGGCCACATGCCCGACCTGATGATCACCCTGCGGTCGAAGTCCCCGGGCGACGAGATCGCCGCCACCGTGGTGCGCGGCGACAGTCCGACGACGCTGACCGTCACCCTCGGGAGCCAGCGCAGCGCCGACACCTGAGCGGGGCAACGAGCGGGCCGGGGCTATCGGCTCGAGCGGAGCAACCGGCGGGCGGCCAGGACGCCGCCGGCGGCGACGGCCGCGAGCCCGGCGCCCGCGACACCCAGCGCGAGCTCCTGGCGCCGGCGGGGACTCATCGTGGCCCAGGCCCCGGCCTCGAACGCGTCGACGCACGCTTCCTCGTTGGTGACGGTCGGCGTCCAGCCCTGGGCGCGCAGGCGATCGTTGGCGACGGTCCACGGGTACAGCGTGTACGGCACCAGCTCCGGCGGCGTAGGCCCCAGGCCCCAGCGGAACCCCCAGCGCACCAGCCGTCCGGCGAGGCGTTCCGGCAGCGGGACCTTGGGCGGCGCTCCGGTCAGCGAGCGCACCTCGTCGCCCGGGACCGATCCGTCCGGCGCCACGTTGAACGCCCCCTCGAGCCGCCGGATCCGGCCCAGCTCGATCGCGGCCGCCAGGTCGCCGACGTCCAGGAACTGGACGGGCGGTTCGTCGGCCGTCTCCGGCACCGCCGGCCCCGGCCGCAGCGCCGGCACCAGCCACTCGCGACCGTCGGCCCCGGCGGTCCGTGCCGGGCGCAGCACGGTGAGGACCGCCCCGGGGTGGGCGCCCCGCCATTCCGCGGCCAGCCGCTCGATCTCGGCGCGCTCGGCCGCGAAGGCGAAGCCGGGATTCGGGCGCAGCGTCGCCTCCTCCGTCAGCGGCACCGGGTTGTTGGGCCAGGCGCCGTAGACCGTGGCGCTCGACAGGACGACGAGGTGTGGCACCGCCGCGTCCCCGGCGGCATCGAACAGCCGCCGCGCCCGCTCGACGTCCCGGGTCGGCGCCGTGGGGGACGCGGGCACGGCGGTCGCGAGGTGCACGACGGAAACCGCGCCCTCGAGGTGCGGCTTGACGTCGTCGGTGTCGAGGTCGATGCGCCGAACGTCGACGCCGGCGGGCAGGTCCACGACCGCCCGGTCCGCCAGGGCGACCACGGTGCCGGCGTCCGGATCGCCGGCGGTGAGCGTGGCGACGCGGCGCCCGAGCGGCGAGTCGGCACCCGTGATCACAACCGTACGCATGACTCTTACCTTGCCAGCTGGCGCCGGCCCAAACACCACGGGCGACAGCGCCCTCGCGCCGCGGTGGGCGGCAACCCGGGTGGCGGTAGCGTCGCGTAAGTGAGTGATCCGGGCCCCCCCAACCCGTTCGAGGGTTTCCCCCTGTTCGGGGACCTCGCCAAGCTGTTCGGCCAGGGCGGGCGCGGGGTTCCCTGGGACGCCGCCCGCAGCCTGGCACTGGCCGTCGCCACCGACAACCAGAGCGAGCCGAATGTCGATCCGATCGAGCGCATCAAGCTCGAGCAGCTGGCCCGGGTGGCGGAGCTCCATGTCGCGAACGTCATGGGGCTGTCCACCACGCTGACCGGGCGCGAGCTCACGGTCCTGCCGGTCACGCGTGGCCACTGGGCGCAGCGCACGCTCGAGGACTACCGGCCGCTGCTCGAGAAGCTCGCCGGCTCGCTCGGCTCGCCCGACGTGGGCGGGCCGGGGGCGGGCGAAGGCGGCAGCGAGCTCGACCTCGGTGACGACTCGGGGCTCGACTGGGGCCAGGATCCCGACGACCAGTTCGCCGCGATGCTCGGCCCGATGATCCAGGCGATGCAGCCGATGATGGTGGCGATGACCGCCGGGTCGATGGTCGGGCACCTGGCCCGCCGATCGTTCGGGCAGTACGACCTTCCGATCCCCCGCACGCCGTCGGACGAGCTGCTGATCGTGGTCCCCAACCTCGACGCCTTCGGCGGCGAGTGGAGCCTGCCGGCCGATGACCTGCGGTTGTGGATCTGCCTGCACGAGATCGCGCACCACACCGTGCTGGGGGTCTCGCACGTGCGCCGGCGGCTGGACGACCTGCTGACGCGCTACACGACCAGCTTCCGCACCGATCCGCGGGCGCTCGAGGAGCACCTCGGCGACATCGATCTCAGTGGCGGGCCCGAGTCGCTGGCGGGGCTGCAACAGGTCCTCGGGGAGCCCGGCGCGCTGCTGGGTGCGATCCAGTCGGACGAGCAGCGGGCGCTCCTCCCCCAGCTCGAGGCGCTGGTGGCCGTGGTCGTGGGGGTGGTGGACCACGTGATGGACGAGGTGGGGACCAAGCTCATCAGCAGCTACGGGATGCTGACGGAGGCGCTCCGACGCCGGCGCGTGGAGACCGCCGAGGCAGATCGGTTCGTCGAGCGCCTGCTCGGCCTGGAGCTGACGCAGTCGACCTACGACCGCGGGTCGCGCTTCGTCGCCGGGGTGATCGAACGGGCGGGCCCCGACGGGCTGGCCCGGCTGTGGGAGGGCGAGCGGATGCTCCCCAGCCCGCCCGAGGTCGATGCCCCGGGCCTGTGGCTGGCGCGCATCGACCTGCCGGAGCTCCCGGACGAGTGACGCCGGCCGACCCGGCTCCCCCCGCTACTGCAGCTTGGTGGGGTCGATGATCACCGTGCGGTCGCGTCCGGGCCCACCGACGGTGCCGCCGTCGCGGGCGTCGGCGGCGTTGCGACGCATCGTGGCGTCCATGTCGGTGGCGTCGACGTCCTTCGCCCCGTCGTAGGGCGGCGGGGGTGGTGGCGGTGGGATCGGCGGCGGCGCTGGCGGCCCCGCTCGAGCCGGCGACGCCGTCGGCGCCGTCGACGCCGGCGGCGCTGGCGGCCCCGGCGGGGCGGCGACGCGCTGGTCGTCGATGGGCTCGTCGCCTCGGCCACCGCGGCGGGCCTCGACGGCCGCCCGGATGCGGCGAACCACCGGGTTGGGGCGCCGCGCGGGCAGCTGGCCGCGACCGAGGGCCCGCAGCCCCGCGTGGTAGGAGAACAGCGCGAACCCGCCGCAGGCGGCGACGACCAGGAAGCCGACCCGGACGGGGATCGACACGACCACCGGGATGATCGCCCCGATCACCCACGTGAGCTGGAACCGGGTCTCGAACTTGGCGAACGAGCGCCCCCGGTTGGCGTCGGGTGCATCGCGTTGCACCACCGAGTCGAACGCGAGCTTGGCGCTGCTCGCGGAGACGCCGACGCACGCCGCCAGGGCGACAGCCGCACCCAGCCCTCCGGACCACGCCGCCAGCACCGCGCCGCCGGTGGTGATGCCGAGCACGATCTGGACGATCCGCTCCTCGTGGACGCCCGACCGCCGCAGCCCCGGCGCCACCAGGGCGCCGAGCAGCGATCCGATGCCGCTGGCCGCGAGGACCACGCCGAACTCCCAGGCGGCGGCGCCCGTGCTGCGCAGGAAGAAGGCGATGAGGAACGTGAGGAAGCCGACGATGCCGCGCATGAGGCCCATGGCCGAGGCCGCCAGCACGATGCCGCCGCCCCGCAGCTCGTTGCGCTCGGTCTGCGACGTGGTGTCCTCGGCAACCTGGGTGGGCGGGATGCGGAGACCCAGCCCGGCGGCCAGTGCGCAGGCCGCGGCCGCAAGGACGAGCACACCCTGGCTCCCGGAGACGACCGCGGCCACGCTGGCCGGGATGGCCGCGGCGAAGGTCACGACGCCCGACAGGAACGACAGCTTCGAGTTGGCCTCCACGAGCTCGTCGTCGGACCTCACGACGGTGGGCACGATGGCGGACTTGGCCACGTGGTAGCTCTTCGACAGCACGAGGACCGCGAACGCCTCGGGGAACAGCAGCAGGCTGTCGATGTCGCGGATCATCAGGAGGGCGAGGACGCCCCGCAGTGCGTTGGCGGCGATCACCATCCAGCGCCGCCCACCCTTGACCCGGTCGAGCGTCGGGCCGATCAGCGGCGCCACCACCGCAAAGGGCGCCATCGTCAGCGCCAGGTAGAGCGCCACCCGGGACCGGGCCGCCTCCGGATCGATCGACAGGAACAGGGAGTCGGCCAGGGCCAGGGTGATCAGCGTGTCGCCGGCGACGGTGGCGGCGTGGGCGCGGGCCAGGCGGGTGAAGGGCGTGACGACGAAGGCCGCTGCGCCCGTGCGCCTGGGCTTGCCCAGCGGCTGCCACCCGGCATTGCCGGCGTTCGACGCCATCGTCAGCGAGGGTAACGGACGGCTATGACGGCCCGGTGGGTCCCCCCGGTGAGGGAATGAGCGACTACTCCGGATGCGTCAGGCCGTCGCCACCGTCTTCGGGGTGTCGTACTTGTAGCCGAGGCCCCGGATGGTGACTATGCGGGTCGGCACCGACGGGTCCTTCTCGACCTTGGCCCGCAGGCGCTTGATGTGGACGTCGAGCGTCTTGGTGTCGCCCACGTAGTCGGTGCCCCACACCCGGTCGATGAGCGTCTCGCGTGGCAGGACCCGCCCGGCGTTCGACAGCAGGATCTCGAGCAGCTCGAACTCCTTGAGCGGCAGCCGGACCTGGTCGCCGCGGATCTCCACCTCGTGGCGCTCGGGATCCAGCCGGACGTCGCCGACCTCGAGCACGTCGCCCGAGGCCGCCCGCGTCCCCGCGTCCGGTGGCCGCCGGCGGAGCACCGCCCGCATGCGCGCGACGAGCTCGCGCAGCCGATAGGGCTTGGTGACGTAGTCGTCGGCACCGACCTCGAGCCCCACCACCGTGTCGATCTCGGACCCCTTGGCCGTGACCATGATGATCGGCACCGCCGAACGCCGCCGGAGCTCGCGGCACACGTCCACCCCCGAGATCTTCGGGAGCATCACGTCGAGGAGCACCAGGTCGGGCTTCACGACGTCGAAGAGCTCCAGCGCCTCCGCCCCGTCGTGCGCCACCTGCACGCGGAATCCCTCACGCTTCAGGCCCACGGTGAGGGCCTCGACGAAGCTGTCCTCGTCCTCGACGAGGAACACGGTGGCCTCGGGGGTCGTCATGGCTTCCCGCTCAAGCTGCTTCGCAGCGGGCCGCTCCGGCTCCGACGCGTTTCATGCCCGCTCCCCCGGCCGCTCGGGCCGGGCTCCCGCCCTACGGGACGCTCGCTCATCCTGCCTCCTTCGTGACGGCCACCGGGCCGGGCCCGGCGGGGAGCCGCAGTGTGAACGTCGAGCCCACGCCCTCGCGGGACTCGACCCGGACCTCGCCCCGGTGGTTGGAGGCGACGTGACGGACGATCGCGAGCCCCAGCCCGGTGCCGCCGGTCTCGCGGCTGCGGGCGCGGTCGACCCGGTAGAAGCGCTCGAAGATCCGCTCGAGGTCGCGGCGGGGGATGCCGATGCCGTGGTCCCGCACCGTGACGTCGACCCAGGTGCCGTCGGTGCGCGACTGCACCTCGACGGTGCTGCCGGGCTCGCTGTACTTCACGGCGTTGTCGAGCAGGTTGGTCACCGCCGACACGAGCTGGCGGCGTTCGCCGACCACGGTGAGCCGGGCCGGCGCCTCCTCGATGTCGAACTCGATGCCACGCTGCTCGGCGGCGGGCTGGACCCGGGCGCAGGCCTCGGTGACGAAGGTCGCCACGGGCACGTGCTCGTTGGCCGGCGCCGATGCCACCTCGAGACGCGAGAGCTCGAGCAGGTCGTCGATCGTGCGCCCCACACGGAACGCCTCGTTGGCCAGCCGCTCCGCCAGGCGGCGGGTCACGTCCGGGTCGCGCTCGTCGAGCAGCGTCTCGGCCAGCAGGGCCAACGCCCCCACCGGTGTCTTGAGCTCGTGGCTGATGTTGGCCACGAAGTCGCGCCGGACGTTCTCGAGCCGCCGCCGCTCCGACGTGTCCTCCACCACGACCAGCACCCCGGCGGGCCGCGCGGGGTCGGCGAGCGGCACCGCCCGGACGTTGAGGATGCGGCGCGGCGGCCCGAAGAGCTCGAGCTCGCGCTCCACCCGCCGGCCCCGGAGGGCGTCGGCGGCCAGGATGCTGATCGCCTCCTCGACCAGGGCGTCGCTGTGGCGGGCGGCGAGGAACGAGGCGGCCGGGTCGTTGCGGTAGACCACCTCGCCCCGCTCGTCGAAGATGACGACGCCGTGGCCGATCGCTCCCAGGGCCCACGACAACCGGTCCTCGGCGCTCGCCACCCGCGAGCGGCGCTCGACCGCCTGGGCCACCGATTGCTCCAGGTGGTCGAGCGCAGCATCCAGCCCGCCCGACGCGGGGTTCGGAGGCGGGCGGGGGTCGGCGTCGAGGACCCGGGATGCGGCGACCAGCCGCCGGATCGCGGCCCGCTGGGCCACCAGCGCCGCCGTCCACGCCGCCAGCACGGCCACGAGGACGACGACCAGCACCGTCAGGGCCACGGTCATGAGCGGAACTCCTGACCGGTCGACCGTGCGACCGCCAGGGAGCCGGGCGACGATGGGGTCCGGGGGCGCGGCCCCCGCGGGAACACGGTCATCGAGCCGTCCCCCCTCGGCCTGGCATCACGCGGTCCTCCGGTCCTCCGTCGACACGAGGTCGAGGACGGTGGACACGTCGACGCGCTCGTCGATGCCGATGCCGCTCAGCGCGGTGACCGACACGGAGCCCCGGGCCACCACGGCGGTGTCGGAGTCGGGCGGGAGCTCGGTGTCGGTGGGCCGGAACTCGATCTGCAGCCGCCCGCCGTCGGGCGCGGCCTCGACCACCGACGACCGCACCGTGCCGAAGGGGGCGAGCGTGGCCGCCCGCGCGCCCTCCAGCCGGTCGAGCGGCCGGTTGGGCACGTTGACGTTGAGCACCGTGCAGGGTGGCGCCTCGTCGCTTGCGAGCCACGAGAGGGCCGATACCGCCACCGTGGCGGCCGTCTCCCAGTGCGCAGGGTGGTCGAAGGCGACGCCTGAGGCGTCCCGGAGCCGGCCCCGGGCCCCGGGGTCGTCTCCCATCTCGGGGCTCTCCACAACCTCGGCCCGCGCGCGGTCGCCCTGACCCAGGGCGATCGTGTTGCCCGCTCGCCCGACCGCCCGTGGTGGCCCGCCCGCCCGTTCGTGGAGGTGCAGGCTGGAGACGTCGATGCTGACGGCCAGGCCCCGGCAGCCGAAGTTGGCGCCCGTGAGCGCCGCGCCCACCGTCCCCGAGTGCAGCACCGCCCGGCCCGTGTTGCAGCCGGGGTTGACGCCCGAGACGACGAGGTCGGGCGGGTCGCCGAAGCCGCCGAGCCGCGCGGTCAGGACGCACAACCCCGGCGGGCCTGCGATGGCGTAAGCGGGCACGCCGTCGAGCCGTGGCAGGTCGACACGCTCGGCGTCGATCCCCTCCTCGATGTGCACCTGCCCGATGGCCGCCGCGGAGCCGCTCATCTCCCGGTCGGGGGCGACGACGACCACGTCGTAGCCGTCGTCCACCAGCGCCCTTGCCAAGGCGTGGAGGCCGGGCGAGCCGACGCCGTCGTCGTTCGTGACCAGGACTTTCATCCGTCCTCCGGGCAGTTGGGGGTCGACACCATCTTTCCGCCGCGACCCGGCGGCGGCATCGACCCCACGGCGCGTCCCCCGTTCGGCAATATGTCGGTCGACCTGTTCACCGCACCTCGGCGGCCAGGTGCGCAGGCTCGCCGGTGATCAGGTAGCGGAGGCGGGCGCCGATGATGGCGGCATGGTCGGCGATGCGGTCGGCGGCCTGCCCGATGATGTAGACGCCCATGGCGGTCGCCGCCGAATCTGGTCCCCGGAGGCGCTGGAGCTCGGCGAGCAGGCGCTCGTGGTAGGTCTCCGCCGGCGGCCGCTGGTCGGCGAGCTGGCTGGCGAGGCCGAGGTCCTGGGCCGACCACGCCCGCAGCGCGGTGCGGTACTGCTCCACGGCGAGGTCGACCATGGTGACCGCGATGTCCCACGGGGGGCCGCACGTCGACAGGCGCTCGACCTGCGGCGTGAGCTTGAGGATCCGCAGCGACAGGTCACCCACCCGTTCGAGCTCGGACAGGATGCGCACCACCGTCACGATGAAGCGGAGGTCGCTGGCGACCGGCGCCTCGCGATTGAGGAGCTGGTAGCACCGCTCCAGCAGGGAGAGGTGCATGGCGTCGATCTCGTCGTCCGACCGGAACGCCTGCTCCATCAGGTGCACGTCGCCGGTCTTCATGGCCTCGCGCGCCAGCTCGAGGTTCTGGTCCACGCGCACGCCCATCAGCTCGACCTGCAGCCGCAGCTGGTCGAGCTCCGCCTGGAAGGCGATCCGCAGCGGAATGGGAGTGGGCTCGGACGTCGACATCGCGGCTCCTAGCCGAACCTGCCGGTGATGTAGTTCTCTGTGCGCTCGTCGGAGGGGTTGGAGAAGATCGTCTCGGTCCGGTCGAACTCCACCAGGACGCCGGTGCGGCGGTCGGATTCCGGGTTGACCTCGGTCGAGAAGAAGGCCGTCGCGTCCGACACCCGCGCCGCCTGTTGCATGTTGTGGGTCACGATCACGATCGTGAACTCCGACTTGATCTCCTGCATCAGGTCCTCGATGCGCGCGGTCGCGATGGGGTCGAGGGCCGAGCAGGGCTCGTCCATGAGCACGACGTCGGGCCGGGTGGCGATGGCCCGCGCGATGCAGAGCCGCTGCTGCTGCCCGCCGGACAGGCCCATCGCCGACTCCTTGAGCCGGTCCTTGACCTCGTCCCACAGCGCCGCCTTCTCCAGGGATGTCTCGACCACCTCGTCGAGCTGTGCACGCTTCTTGGTGCCGAACAGCCGGGGGCCATAGCCGACGTTGTCGTAGATCGACTTGGGGAACGGGTTGGGCTTCTGGAACACCATTCCGATCCTGCGGCGGACCTCGACCGGATCGACGCCGGGCCCGTAGAGGGGCACGCCGTGGTAGTTGAGCGTCCCCTCGGCCCGCGCCCCGGGGATGAGGTCGTTCATGCGGTTGAAGCACCGCAGGACCGTGGTCTTCCCGCAGCCGGAGGGCCCGATGAAGGCCGTGATCTCCCTCTGGCGGACATCGAGCGTGACCTCGCGCACGGCCCGGAAGTCGCCGTAGTACGCGGCCAGCTCACGCACCTCGAACACGATCGGGAGCTGCTCCCGCTCGGTTTGCTGGCGCCGCCCGACGTCGAGGCCCTGGGGGAGCGGGCCCGACGGATCGGGGGTCTCGGTCACTGTCTCTGTGCCCGCGGGATCCGTCATTGCGACCTCTTCTTCTCGAAGCGGTTTCGGAGGACGATGGCTATGGAGTTGACGAGCAGCACGAACACCAGCATGGCCATGATCGTGGCGGATGCGTTCTCCACTCTGAACGCTTCGTCGGGCTGCTTGGCGAACGTCGTCACGATCGAGGGCAGCGCGACGAAGCGGTCGGTCAGGTGGCTGGGATCGACCACGTTGCCCACGTTCAGTCCACCGCCCCGGCTGAAGAACCCGGTCACGGCCCCTACCACGATGAGTGGCGCCGCCTCGCCGACCGCCCTGGCGATCGAGAGCAGCGCACCGGTGAGGATGCCCGGCGCGGCGTAGGGCAACACCTCCGACCGGATCACCTCCCAGCGCGTGGCGCCAACGCCGTAGGCACCCTCACGCAGCGACTGGGGCACCGAGCGGATGGCCTCGGACGACGTGATTATCACGATGGGCAACACGAGCACGGCAAGGGTGATCCCGGCCGCCACCAGCGTCCGGCGATCGACACCGGACGCCCCGGCGAAGCCGCCGAAGGCATTGACGAAGATGGCCAGCCCGAGGAGCCCGTAGACCACGGAGGGCACGCCGGCCAGGTTGCGGATGTTGAGCTCGATGAACGACGTCAGCCGGTTCCGGGGGGCGTACTCCTCGAGGTAGATGGCGGCGCCGACGCCGAGCGGGAACGCCACGACGATCACACAGATGGCGATCCAGAACGACCCGACGATGCCCTGGGAGATGCCGGCGCGGTCGGCGTTGCCCGACAGGCTGCCGTCGAGGAACCTCCAGCCGCGGTCGGTGTACACCGGCCAGCCGTCGATCACGATCCGCGACAGGAGCACGCCGAGGATCAGGAGCGAAACGAGGAGGGCCACCAACAGCCCGACCTCGAAGACCCGCCCGCGCACCTCTGTGCGGCGCCCACGCAGTGCCGCCGCGACCTGCGCCTGGACCGCCGCCTCGCCGCTAGCCCCGATGGAAGTGAGTGCCATGCAACCCCTCGCGGGTCAGTAGACCTGGCGCACCCGGCGCACGAAGCGGTCCGCAATCAGGTTGAGCAGGAACGTGAAGAAGAACAACACGACGCCCACGAAGTAGAGGCTCGGGACCGCAAGGCCCGAGCCGCGGACGTTCTCCGTGCCCACGGCCAGCGACGCCATCGCCGCGGTCATCGTCAGGCTCCCGTCCAATGGATTGGTCGTGTACGTCGCACTGTCGGCGGCGCCGCCGGCGATGAACACGACCATCGTCTCGCCGATGGCCCGCGAGATCGCCAGGATCATGGCGGCCACGATCCCGGACACCGCGGCTGGGAGCACGACCCGCAACGTCGTGGACATCTTTCGGGCACCGATGCCCGCCGACGCCTGGCGCAGGCTGTCGGGCACCGCGCGCATGGCGTCCTCGGATACGGAGGCGACCAGGGGAATGGTCAGGATCCCGACACCGATCCCCGCCGCCATCATCGATCCTGCGCTGTGTTCCCGGCCGAAGATGCGGCCGACCACCTCGGGGGCGATCCAGTTGAGCGCAAACACCCCGAGCACCACCGACGGGATGCCTGCGAGAACTTCGATGATGGGCTTGAGCGCGGTCCGGATGTTCGGCCGCGCGTACTCCGAGAGGTAGACCGCTGCGCCCAGCCCCAACGGGGCTGCGACCAGCATCGCGATGCCCGTCACGATCAGGCTTCCCGCCAGGATGGTCGTGATGCCGAACTGATCCTGCCGGGGGTTCCAGCTGCTGGCGCCGAAGACGTTGCCCCAATCGACGTCGGTGAAGAACTCGGTCCCGTTGCTGAACAGCGAGATCAGGATGAGCGCGCTGATGACGAGCGACAGAAACGCAGACAGGAAGAAGATCGCCCCCATCGTCCGCTCCCGGCGGTGCCGCCGGGGATCACCCGACAGGTCGACCGAGGGGCCGGGGGCCGGGCCGCCGGGAGGCGGGAGTGTGGTTGCTGCCATCGTTCAGGCCTCGACGTGGTGCGGGTCGGGGTGCGGGTGGCGTTCTGGCCTAGAGGTGCGTGGGGCCGGGCCGTGACAGCCCGACCCCACGATTGCATGTACCGGCGTACCGGCGGTTCTCAGCGGCCCTCCCACGCAGCGGTCGTGGACTGGACCTGGTCGTCGGGCATGGCCACATAGCCGCCATCCTCGACGAACTGGTTGAGGTTCTGGAGGTAGTAGTCGACGAAGGGCACGACCGCGGCGTTGTCCTCCGCCGCGCTCTTGCTGACGTAGATGAAGAGCGGCCGGGACAGCGGGTAGCTGTTGTCGGCAATCGTGTCGGCCGAGGGCTCGACGCAGTCGCCGCCCACCTCCGAAGACACCGGGATCTCGGTGACCTGATCGCCGGCCTCCTCGGCAAAGGCGAAGCCGACCCAGCCGAGCGACGTGTCCGACGCCTCGATGTTCTGGATGATCACGTTGTCGTCGGCGCTGGACGCGTAGTCCGTGCGGGTGGTGTCGTCGGCCTGACCACGCTCCCCTGCGATGTCGG
>DATFVX010000270.1:0-9292 GCA_035259985.1 Acidimicrobiales bacterium
AGGGCGTGGTGGGCTCGGTGCCCCCGCCCCGGAGGCCCGGCCCGTCGTCGAGGATGGCGCCCCGCACCAACCCGGGGCGAGCGCCCGCCGTGAGCAGAGCCACGTAGGCGCCGAGCCCGCGCCCGTAGAGCGTCGCCGGGCCGAGGTGGGCCAGGGCGGCGTCGACGTCGCCCATGAGCAGCTCGCAGAAGTAGCCGCCGCCGACCGGCATGCTGGATGCCCCGTGTCCGGTGAAGTCGAGCGCCCAGACGGGGCCGGGCCAGCCGGCCAGGTGGCCGGGCACCCCCGCGGGCGAGCGCTCGCCGAGCCCGTGCAGGTGGAGCAGCGGTGCGCCGTCGCCGTCGCGCAGGCGGTGGAGGGCCAACTCGATCCGGCTGTGCCGGACGAAGACCGGCGCCGTGCGCTCGCTCATGCCGGTGCCCCGAGGAACTCCAGCACCAGGTCGGCAACGCGCCGCGGCCGTTCGATGTGCACGAAGTGGCCGGTGTCCTCCAGCCCCACGACCCGCCCGGCCAGCGGCAGGTAGGGCTCGACGTCGATCGGCTGGGCCCCAGGGCTCATCGTCTCCGGCTCCAGCCCCAGCACGGCCAGCATCGGCATGCTCAGCCCGGGCAGCCGGGCCATGGCCCACTGCGCCCGCCACGGCCCGAACCCGCCCATGCGCAGCGCAGGGTCGATCTTCCAGCGCCAGCCGTCCGCATCCTTGCGGGCGCCGACGGTGACCAGATAGCGGAGCCAGTCCCGGGACAGTCGCGGGTTCATCCGGCCGCGCCGCTCCGCCAGCTCGTCGATGGTGCCGGGCCGGCGCGTCCGGCCGAGCGCGCTGCGGCGGAAGTCCAGCCAGCTGCCCAGCTCATCCGCCATGAGCTTGGTGCGCTCGTGGTCGGAGACGTCGGGCATGCTGCGGCGCGACGGCAGCCCGTCGATGTTGATGAGGTGGCTCACCCGGTGCGGCAGGGCGGCGGCGAACTGCACGGTGATCCCGCCGCCCTTCGAGTGGCCGACGATCGGCAGCGGGGCGCCGGACACCGAGTCCACCACCGCCACGGCGTCCCGTAGGTCGGCCTCCCACGAGTAGAGCGCGGCGCGCTCCGAGTCGCCGTGCCCCCGCTGGTCCCACGCCACGACGCGCCATCCGCCGTCCGCCAGCATGGGCGCGAAGACGTCGAAGGTGCGGGCGAAGTCGAAGCCACCGTGGGCCAGGACGACGGGCGGTGCCTCGGCGTCCCCCCACTCGTTGACGGCCAGGCGGATGCCGTGGGAGACGACGGCCCGCGTGCGATCGGGTCCACGTGCGCCCGGGTAGCTGGCGGCCTCGGTGGCGTCGGGGATGCCGGTCCCGCCGATCACCTCGGTCACGTCGGTCACGCCTGGGGCCTCTGTCACGTCGAGAGACTGACCCGGAGGTCAAGGGCCGAGCAACCCCCCGGCCCGTGTGACCGATGACCCCTCGACAGGGCCGCAGCCCGGGTGTTCGATACCGCCGATAACGTAACTCGGTTAACCCGGCCGAGGGAGGCCGCACCATGCTCACCCGGTTCGCCCGACTGTCCACGAACCATGCCCGGGCCGTCGTCGTCGTCGCGATCCTCATGTTCGCGCTCGCGGGCGCCCTCGGCGGCGGCGTGGCCGACCACCTCACATCCGGCGGCTTCGACGACCCGTCCTCGGAGTCCGAGCGGGCGGACAAGGCGCTCGCCGAACGGTTCGACACGGGTGTCCCCAACCTGTTGCTGCTGGTCACCGCCCAGAACGGCGACGTCGACGATCCCGCCGTGGTGACCGCGGGCCAGGCCCTGACCGACCAGCTGGCGTCCGAGCCCGGGGTCGCCGACGTGGTGTCGTACTGGTCGGAGGGGAACGCCCCGCCGCTCCGCAGCGACAACGGCAACCGGGCCCTGGTGGTCGCCAGGGTCGAGGGCACCGACGACCAGGTCGAGGACCGCGTCACCGAGCTCGCACCCCGGTACGAGCACTGGGCCGGCGGCGGCGCCGCGGCCGTCGATGTCGAGGTGGGCGGTTTCGCGGAGGTGTACCACGAGGTGGGCGACACCATCGAGGAGGACCTGCTCCGGGCCGAGACCATCGCCCTCCCGATCACGCTGGTGCTGCTGATCCTGGTGTTCGGCAGCGTGGTGGCCGCCTCGCTGCCGCTGGTCATCGGCGTCATGTCGATCGTCGGGACCTTCTTCGTGCTGCGCGTGCTGGCCGGGATCACCGACGTGTCGATCTACGCGCTCAACCTCACCACGGCGCTCGGCCTCGGCCTGGCGATCGACTACAGCCTGTTCGTCGTGTCCCGCTACCGCGAGGAACTGCGGGCGGGGTACGCGCCCCGGGTCGCCGTGACCCGGACGGTCCGCACGGCCGGCCGCACGGTGGCGTTCAGCGCCCTGACCGTCGCGGCCTCGCTGTCCGCCACGCTGGTGTTCCCGATCGCCTTCCTGCGCAGCTTCGCCTACGCCGGCATCGCCGTGGCGGTCCTGGCGGGCCTGTTCTCGGTTGTCGTGCTGCCGGCCATCCTGTTCCTGCTGGGCCACCGGGTGAACGCCCTCACCCTGTGGCGGCGCTCGGTGAACCCGCCCGAGGAGGGCTTCTGGCATCGCGTGGCCACGGTGGTGATGCGCCGGCCCATCCCCATCGCCACCGCCGTCGTCGCGTTCCTGCTGGTGCTGGGCGCACCGTTCCTGGGGCTGCGCCTGTCGTCGCCGGACGACCGGGTCCTGCCCGAGTCCGCCGACGTCCGCCAGGTGCACGACGTCCTGCGCGAGGAGTTCTCCTCGGAGGAGGCGGGCGCGCTGTCCATCGTCGCCCCCGACGCTCCCAACGCCGTTCCCGGCCTGCGGAACCAGATCGACGCCTATGCCAGCGAGCTCGCCACGATGCCGAGCGTCGCCCGGGTCGACGCCGCCACCGGCACCTACTGCGGCGCGGGCCTGGCCGAGCAGCTCGGCTGCGAGCCCGGCCAGCTCGTGCTGCCGCCCGACAGCTCGCCCCGCTACGCCGGATTCACCGTCGACGGCGCCACCTACCTCTCGGTGATCCCCTCGGTGGAGCCGATGTCGCCCGCGGGCGAGGACCTGGTGCACGCCATCCGCAACGCGGACGCCCCCTGGGACGTGCTGGTCACCGGCCAGTCGGCCAGCCTGATCGACACCAACCAGTCGCTGTTCGACCGCCTGCCGTGGGCCCTCGGCCTGGTCGCCGCGATCACCGCGGTCCTGCTGTTCATGATGTTCGGCAGCGTGGTGATCCCCGCCAAGGCGATCGTCCTCAACGTCCTCAGCCTGACCGCCACCTTCGGCGCCATGGTCTGGATCTTCCAGGACGGCCACCTGTCGGGGCTCCTGGACTTCACGGCCACCGGCAGCCTCAACGCCGCGATGCCCATCCTGATGTTCTGCATCGCCTTCGGCCTGTCGATGGACTACGAGGTCATGCTCCTGTCCCGGATCAAGGAGGAGCACGACAGCGGCGCCGACAGCGTGCGCTCGGTCGCGGTTGGGCTGGAGCGCACGGGGCGGATCGTCACCGCCGCTGCGGTCCTCATCGCCGTCGTGATGATCGCCTTCGCCACCAGCCGGGTGAGCTTCATCAAGCTGTTCGGGGTGGGGCTGACGCTGGCGGTGCTGACCGACGCCTTCCTGATCCGCGGCACGCTGGTCCCTGCGTTCATGCGGCTGGCCGGCGACTGGAACTGGTGGGCGCCCGGGCCGCTGCGCCGCTTCCACGCCCGCTGGGGCGTCAGCGAGCACGTCGACCTCGACGACGGGCTCGACGACGATGATGCCGGTGGCCCGCCCGCACCCGAGCGCGATGCTGGGGAGGTGACCACGCCCGCGCTGTCCGGCCCATGAGCACCGTCCCCCCGCCCGTCGCGCTTCGCCGGCCCCGCGCCCGCAAGGGCGAGGGGGCGGCGCTGCGCGACGAGATCCTGGCCGCCACGGAACGCCTGCTGCTCGAGACGGGGTCCGCCGAGGCGGTCTCGATCCGCGCGGTGGCCGACCGCGTGGGCGTGACGCCGCCGTCGATCTACCGGCACTTCGCCGACAAGGCCGACCTCATCTTCGAGGTGTGCGCCAGGCATTTTGCGGCGCTGGACGAGGTCCTGGTCAGCGCCGCCGAAGGGGTGGACGACCCGGTCGAGCGCCTCCGCGCCATGGGGCTGGCATACATCCACTTCGGACTCGACAACCCGGAGCCCTACCGCATCCTGTTCATGACCGCCGCCGCCGACACCCCGGAGGAGTACAGGGCGGTGGTGCTCCGCGACAACGCCGCGTTCGAGCAGGTCAGGCGCTGCGCCCAGGAGTGCATCGACGCCGGGCGCTTCCGCGCCGGGTTCACCGATGCGTACCGCCTGGCCATCGGGTTCTGGGCCCGGGTGCACGGCCTGACGTCGCTGCTGGTCTCCAAGCCCCAGTTCCCGTGGCCCGCCGACCGCGAGGCGTTCGTGGCCGAATACGCCAGCATCTGCCTGGCGGGCGTCGTCCGCGACGCGTAGAAGATGCGCGGCAGGTCCGTCGTCACGCGTCGTCGGGGTCGTGGCTCCAGTCGCGATCCGGCGAGACGTAGATCAGCGGCAGGCTGGCGGCCGACACCAGCCCCTTCACCATCAGGTTGACGACGAAGATGTCCCAGACCGCCGACCACGGCAGCGTCAACGCGTGGTCGGTCAGCAGCGGCAGGGAACCGAACGCCGCGATGGCGAAGATCGCGTTGTCCACGGGGATGCTCACCGCGTTGCTGACCGCGACCCGTGCCCACTGGTAGCGCGTGGTCACGTGGCGGACGAACCAGTGGTACACCTCGGTGTCGAGCAGCTCGCTGATCACCTCGGCGATGATCGACGCCACCACGATGCGCCATAGCGGGCCCAGCACGGCCTGGAACTCGTCGCCCAGGGGATAGCTCTCGTGGCTCGGCGCCCGCGCCACCCACTGCAGGTAGACCGCCATGAACAGGTTGACGAACGCAGCGGTCACGATCAGCGTGCGGGCGGCGCGCCGACCCAGCGCCTTGTGGACCACGTCGCGCAGCGTGAACGTGATCGGATAGATGAAGGTGCCCATGTCGACCGCCCGGCCGAAGGTCGACCCGATCTTGACGCTGGTGATGTCCGCGATCACCTGCGCACCCACGTAGGCGCCGACGGCGGCGATGGCCAGGCGGGACACGGTCGCCGCGGCCGCGGGGCGGGCCCCGTCGGTGGGGATCGCCTGCGCCGGCGCGACGGAAGGAGCGGGTTGCATGGGGGACCTCCGGTTTTGGTCAGGCGGGTTGCCGGTACCGCCGGGCTGCCGAGTCGGTCGAAACCGACGCCATTATGCGTGGCCGCTGGCGACCGGGCCGGAGATGTAGGTTCGCCGCCCGTGACCACCCGTCGGCTCCCGGTTGGCCACGGACGGGTCATGACGCTCGACGACGTCGGTGACCCGGCGGGCGCCCCCCTCCTGTACCTCCACGGCACGCCGGACTCCCGGCTCGCCCGGCCGGCGGACGACGCCGTGGCGGCTCGGGCCGGGGTCCGCCTGCTGGCGCTCGATCGCCCCGGCTATGGCGGCAGCGATCCCCTGCCCGCGGACACCGCTCCGGGGATTGGCCCGCTCGTGAGCCAGGTGGCCGCCGCCCTCGACGACGTGGCCGTCGGGCGGACCGCGCTGCTGGCTTGGTCGGGCGGGACGCTGGCGGCGCTGGCGCTCGCCGCCGGCCTGCCCGAGCGGGTGTCGGCGCTCGGCGTCGTCGCCGGGCTCGTGCCGCGGCAGGCCTACGACGACGCGGCGGTCCGGGAGGCGGGTGCCGAGCGCCTGCCCACGCTCGAGCTCGCCGACACGATGGCGCCGGGTCAGCTCGGCGCGGCGGTGGCCCCGCTCCTGGCGCCGTACCCGTGCGACCACGCCCTCGCGCTCGAGCATCAGGCCGAGCACCGCGACCCCGCCGGGGCGCTCGAGCTGGCGTCGGTGGTGGGCGGCGCCGATCGCATGGCCGACGCCCTGGTCGAGGCCGTGCGGCACGGCCTGGCCGGGATCGCCGCCGACGTCGAGGCGCAGGCCCGGCCGCTCGACGTCGACCTCGCCGCCGTGGGCTGCCCGACCCACCTCTGGTACGGAACGGCAGATGCCGTCACGCCACCGGCGTTCGGCGAGTGGTACGCCCGGGAGCTCCCCGACGCGACACTCGACGTCGTGCCCGGTGCGGCGCACTACCTCCTGTTCACGCGCTGGGCCGAGATCCTCGGAACCGTCGCCGCCGCCCACCTACGTTGAGGCCATGCCCCGACTGCGCCAGGTTCCCCGTGCCGAGGCGGCGGCACCGATCGTCACGGCCATGTACGACTTCATGTTCGGCCCCGGCCGCGACCCCGTGGCCGATCCCGGCACCGCCACCGGCACCCCGGGCGATTGGTGGACCACCTTCGCCCTCGTCCCCGATGTGCTGGAGCACTGCGTCGCCGGCTTCGCGCTGTACCGCTCGCCCGGGCGGCGGCTGCCCGCCGAGCTGCGCGAGCTCGGTCAGATCCGCGCCGGCTGGGCGCGTAGCAGCCAGTTCGTGTTCTCGCAGCACTGCAAGTCGTGCCGGGCGCTGGGCATGCCCGAGGAGAAGATCGCCGCCGTCCCGGCGTGGCCGGTAGCCGACTGCTGGTCGCCGGCGGAGCGGGCGGTGCTCGCGTACACCGATGCGCTCGTGCTCGACGGCGGCCGGGTGCCGGAGGGGGTCTTCGCCGAGCTACGGGCCCACCTCGACGACGAGCAGATCCTCGAGCTGACGTACATCACCTGCCTGTACGAGATGCACGCCACCATGAGCCGCGCCCTCCGCACCGAGTGGGACGACCGGGACGATCCGGTGGTCGAGGTCCCCGGACCGCACGAATCGCTGGCGCCCGAGGTGGGCGTGGAGCCCGGCCGGACGGCCAGCGATTCGACACAGGATTCCTGACGATCCGTCGGGAATCCGGGCTCCCGGTTGCCATCACCCATGACACAAACGTATGTTCGTGTCATGGGTGGAAACTGGCGAGACGACTTCGAGTTCGCTCATCGGACACCCGACACCAGTCCCGAGCCCGAAGGCCCGGGACTGGTCTGGCGGGAGACCGCCCGCAACCACTGGTCCGGTTCCTGGGGGAGCCAGCCCCGGGGTGCGGTGATGCTCGAATCGTCGGGGCTGTGGCTCGCCTACGTGCGGTTGGACGACCCCCCGGGCCTGTCGCCGATCACGACGGTGGGCCGGTTCGCGACCGCGGAGGAAGCACAGTTGGCCACCGACGAGATCTGGACCTCCAGGTGACCACCCCCGAAGCCCCCATCAGCGAGCCCGTGGTGGCGAAGATCGAGACACCACCGGGGCCGACCAGGAGTCCGACGACGATCAGGACGATGCCCAACCCGATCTGGCCTTGGAAGAGTTGGACGATGCCGACGATCACGATGACGACGGCGATGATCCAAAGGATTGTTGTCATGCCGCCGCGTCTACCCGTCCCCCGTTGGCCGCATACGACCGGCCACCGGCGTGCGGCGGCAGGGTCGTGCCGTGAGTTGGGCGGCGGGCGAGCGCCGACGGGACGGGAATCTCGCGCGAAGATCGTGCGGCGGCGGAGCAGGGGAGTCAGCTAGGCACCAACGCCGCCACCGACCTGCCCGTGGGGCGTCCACTCGGCACGGAGGTGCTTGATCCCGTTGATGAAGCCCGAGCGCAGCCGCGCGGGCTCGCCGACCGATTGGATGTCCGGCATCCGGTGCAGCAGCTCGCGGAACATCACCGAGATCTCCCGCCGGGCCAGGTGGGCACCCAGGCAGAAGTGGGGCCCGGGACCGCCGAACCCGATGTGATCGTTGGGTGTCCGGCCGATGTCGAACGTGTGGGGGTCGTCGAACACGGCCTCGTCACGGTTACCCGACCAGTACCAGAGCACGACCTTCTCGCCCTCGGAGAACTCGTGCTCCCCCACCCGCGCCCCGTCCGTGGTGACGGTCCGCCGGAAGTGGATCACCGGTGACGCCCAGCGGACGATCTCCTCGATGGCGGTCGGGGTCATGCCGTCGATGTCCGCCAGCCACCGCTCCTTCTGCTCCGGGTGCTCCGTCAGCGCCCACAGGCCGTGGGCGATGGCGTTGCGCGTCGTCTCGTTGCCGGCAACGACGAGCAGGATGAAGAACGAAGCGAGCTCCTGCGGCGTCAGGTGCTCGCCGTCGACCTCGCTCGTGACCAGCGCCGTGACGAGGTCGTTGCGGGGGTCCCGCTGGCGGGCCTCGCCCAGCTCCTGGACCATCTGCGCAAGCTCGGTGCCGGCGGTGAGGAGGGCGGCCGTCACGGCGGGCGGGTCGTCGACGTTGTCGACGTACTCCGGATCGCTGAACCCGAGGACGATGTTGGTGCGGTCGAAGATGAACTGCTCCTGGCTGCGGGGGATGCCCATCATGTCGACGATGATCCGCAGGGGCAGGCGCGCCGCGACCTCGGTCACGAAGTCGCACTCGCCGTGCTCGATGATCTCGTCGACGATGCCGGCGGCCACGCCCTCGACGTCCGCCCGCATGGTCTCGAGCTGGCGCGGCGTGAAGCCCCGCGACACGATGCGGCGCAGCCGGCCGTGGCGGGGATCGTCCATGTTGATCATCGAGCCGAAGAACTCGAGGAACTCCGGCGGCAGGTCGGCAATGTTGGTGCCCTGGCCCGAACAGAACAGCTCGGGGTGGCGGCTGACCTCGACGATGTCCGCGTAGCGGGTGAGCGACCAGTAGGGCGTCTCGGGGAAACCGAGGTGCGGCAGCGCCTCCAGCTTCATAGGCGCCAGCGGCCGCTCCGCCCGCAGCGTCGCGAAGGCGGCCTCGCGCTCGGCGAGGGGCCGGGTCCACCAGTCGAGGTCGGACAGGTCGATCGAGTCGACGTCGGGGGCCGTTGCGCTCATGCCGAAACTTTAGGGCGGCGCCGCCCCGCCGATCCCGGGCTGAGGGCCAGGCCCGGCCTCAGGCCGACGCCAGAGCCCGTTCGATGGCGGCCATCGAGCGGTCGACGTCCGCCTCCGTCGTCTGCCAGTTCACCACCGAGATGCGCATCGCAGCGTGGCCGCGCCAGGTGGTCCCGCTCATCCAGCACTCGCCCGATGCCTGCAGCGCCTCGATGACCCGTCGCGTGGCGGCGTCGTCGGCCGCGGGGTCGGCGGGGTCGGCGGGATCGGTGCCGGAGCCGGCGCGGAACCGCACCAGCACCTGGTCGAGGCCGACGTCGTTGAGGACCTCGGCCCGCTCGACCCGGCCCAAACGGTCGGCGAACTGGCGGGCCCCGG
>DATFVX010000271.1:0-2175 GCA_035259985.1 Acidimicrobiales bacterium
GTTCGAGAACGAGCCCGCCAGCGACACCAACGAGGAGTACCTCCACTCGGAGAAGTACGAGATCCGCCGCCGCGACTGGGGCCGCGCCGACTCGCTGGCGCCGTTCATCACCACGGTCAACGACATCCGGCGGCGGCACCCGGCGCTGCAGTGGCTCAGGAACGTCCGTTTCCACGGCACCACCAACGACCGGTTCCTGGTGTGGACGAGGGGGCACCGCGACGCGGGCGACCTGGTGCTGGTCGTGGTGAACCTCGACCCCCACAGCCCCCAGGAGACGTCCCTGGAGCTGGACCTCACTGCCGTGGGGCTGCCGTGGCAGGGCCCCTACACCGCCGTCGACGAGCTCACCGGCGACGAGTACACGTGGGACGGGCCCAACCCCTACGTGCGGCTCGACCCGTGGCAGGGCCAGGTGGCCCACGTGCTCGCGCTCGGCTGATCCGCTCGGTGCCCCCTTGCGGGACGATCCGCTCGGCCTATTAGGAGCTGCGCGGATAGGCGCGTCATCCTCGCTTACGGTGGTCAGTGTTGCTGGGAGGCCGAGCTGGGTCGCCGGGGCTTACGGTGCAAATCCCGGACTGTTCGGTGCCCCTTGCGGGACGATCCGCTCGGCCTCTGGAGTCCTACGCGCCGCGCAGCCGGCGCGCCAGGCGGCGGATCTCGTCGGAGGGCTCGACGCCCAGCTCGGCCAGCGCCGATTCGCAGCGTTCGAGCGCCCGGCGGGCGGCGACCCGGTCCGACCGGGCCAGCGCGGCGGCGACGAGCACGGCGTGGGCGTCCTCCGCCCACGGGTCGGCGCTCAGCGCGCTCCGCGCCACCGCCTCGGCACGGTCCAGGTCGCCCAGCCCGACCAGCAGTTGCCCGGCCCGCGTCGCGGCGGTGACGAACTGGCGGCGGTAGTGGTCCCGCTCGAACGCGAGCCACTCGGCCTCGGGCACGTCGGCGTGGAGGTCACCGCGGTAGAGCTTGACGGCGGCGAGGAGGTGGTCCAGGGCGAGCGACGGCGTGCCGTCCGACTCCGCGTTGCGGGCGGCCAGCAGGTGCTCCTCGAAGGCGTCGACGTCGATCCGCAATGCGCCGCCCGTCACCAGGCGGACGTCCTGCCCGTCGACGCGGACGGTGTAGGCCGGTTCGCCGGCCCCCCGGTCCGGCTCGAGCAGCCGCAGCAGGTACGTGAGCGTGACCCGGAGGTTGTTCGCGCCCGACCGCTCGTCGAGGTCCGCCCACAGGGCGGCGATGATCGCCTTCCTGGTCGCCTTGCGGTGCAGGACCATGAACGCCAGCAGCTCCCGGACCCGCTCACGGCGCAGGTCCCCTCCGGTGACCTCCTCGCCGCCTCGCCGCAGGCTCAGGGGCCCGAGCACCGCCAGCTCGACCGCCTGCGCCGGGGGGGCCGGCACCGCCGCGAGGAGTGCCCGGGCGGCGGCGGCCGTCGGCGTGCGCTCGCGGGCCAGGTCACGGGCCGCACGGCGTCCCGGTGCGCCGAGGGCGTCGAGCAGGGTCACCGCCTCGGACCGTCCCGCCCGCTGGAGCGCGACGGCCAGCTCGGCCGCCAGCCGGTGGTGCAGCAGTGAGCGGATCACGTCCGGCGGGGGCAACTCGAACTGCCGGAGGTGCTGTGCGCTGCCGCCCTCCCGCACGGCGACCAGGGCTGCCGCCAGCGCGCGGGCGGTCGCCAGGTAGCCCGTGAGCTCCATGCTGTCCCAGTGCGGCCGCGTCTCCGGGACGAGCACGTACGTCAGCGACAGTGAGTGCCGCCACGGCCGCCGGTCGGAGCCCCACGCCAGGCCGTGCGTCCTGGCCCTTTCGGCGAGGAGCCGGCTCGCCCCGTCCTCGTCGCCGTCCGCAAGCGCCAGTGCGGCCCCGGCGATGGCGAGGACCACCGCGGGGGCGCCGACGCGGGGCGCCTCCGCTTGCGCCTCCCCGAGGTACCGCCGAGCGGGCTCGACGTCGCCGACGAACGCCAGCGCCAGGCTCGCGTTCGCGAACCCGAGCACGATGTTCTGGGCCTGGCCGGCCGCCCGCACGCCACGGAGCAGCTCGGGCAGGGCGGCGATCGCCTCGTCGACCCTGCCGAGCGACCACCACGACGCCACGCGGAGCGCTTCGGTCGTCCGCTCGAACGCAACGTCGGGCACCCTGCCGACACCGTCGAGCATCTCGAGTGCCCGG
>DATFVX010000272.1:0-16522 GCA_035259985.1 Acidimicrobiales bacterium
GATTATTTGCAGAGATCCTTTGCAGCAAGCCTTGGCATGGTTGGGAGGCCGAGCGCCAACGGCATGATGGGTGGATCGGTGCGCTCCGCGTCCTCGTCCTCGCCGACACGCACCTGCGCGGCGACCTGTCGAAGCTCCCGCCCGACGTGTGGGACCACGTGGAGGACGTCGACGTGGTCCTCCACGCCGGCGATGTCGTCACGGGCGACCTGCTCGAGGCGCTGCGGCGCCGGCGACCGGTCCACGCGGTCCTGGGCAACAACGACGCCGCCCTGGTCGGCGCCCTTCCGGACCGCCTGGAGCTCGAGCTGGCGGGCGTTCGCATCGCGATGGTGCACGACAGCGGCCCCCGGGCCGGCAGGGAGCGCCGGGTGCACAGGTGGTTCCCGGGCGCCGGCCTGGTCGTGTTCGGCCACAGCCACGACCCGGTCGACGCGGAGGGCGTGGACGGCCAGCGCCTGTTCAACCCCGGCTCGGCGGTCCAGCGCCGCCGCCAGCCGCACCGGACCGTGGGACGCCTCGAGCTGCGCGGCGGCCGGCTCGTCGGCCACGAGATCGTCCCGGTCTCGTGACCCCGGCTTCGGTGGCTACAGCTCCTCGTTGCGCTGCATCTGCTGGAACATGATCCAGCCGGGGAGCATCGGCGCCCAGTACGTGGCGAGCCGGAAGGTAAGGACCGCGGACACCGCGGCGCTGTCCGCCATGCCGTAGCCGGTCAGAGCCGCGACGAGGGCGGCCTCCACCGCTCCGAGCCCGCCGGGCGTCGGGGTCGCCGACCCGATGGCCGCCGCGATCAGGTAGGCGGCGCCGATCTCCGCGAAGCTGACGCCGCCCCCGAACGCCGCCACCGAGGCCCACAGCGTGAGGATGAACGCGAAGGTGATGCCGAGGGCGCCACCCAGGAGGGCCAGCACCCGCAGCGGGTCGGTCACGACGTCGGCCAGCGACGACCCGGCGGTGCGCAGGTAGCCCACGAGGGGCGGCAGGATCCGACGGCGCAGCGCGGGCACCAGGCCGACGATGAGGCCGCTGGCGACGCCGGCGATGGCGATGACCAGGAGCCAGACGTTGGCGTCGGGCAGCGAGAAGCCCGGGCCGCGGGCGCCGGCCCAGGCGACGAAGGCCGCCATGAGCGCGAGGTGGGTTGCGAAGCCGACGAGGGCGTTGAGCCCGACGGCCGCCCCGGCGGCCGCCGTGTCGACGCCCGAGCGCTGCAGGAAGCGGATGCCCACCGCCAGCGTGCCGGTGTTGGCCGGAGCGATGCGCCCGACGAACGCCGACGCCACCTGCATGCGGACGGTGGCCAGGTACGGGATCGGCTGCGGCACCGACCCGAGGAGCGAGAGCGCGGCGGCGAAGAACGTCGCCGCCGCGCCCACGAAGATCGGCGCCAGCCACCACCAGTTGGCGTGCGACGCCGCCTCGGCGGTCTCGCCCACGTCGGCCAGCTGCGGCAGCAGGAAGTAGAACCCGCCCGCCAGTGCCAGGACCGACACCGCGGTGCGCGGCCGCACCCGCTCGAGCCGGGCCATCGGGGCGGGCTCGACGCCGGTGGCGTCGGCCACCGCCTCCCGCAGATTGTCCAGCACCTCGCGGCTGCCGCGCAGGTTCCGCCGGGTCGCGCCCGGCAGCGCCAGCGGCTGCAGGTACGGCACGGCCGCCACGACCGGCTTGGGGCCGAGGGCCTCCACGGCCACGGCCACGGCCTCGTCGGCGCCCACGCGCAGGGCGGTGTCGACGAGGAGCTGGGCGCGGTCCAGGGCCAGGTCCCGGTCCGACGCCGCCAGCCGGGCGGCGTCGAACTCGGACATGGCCACGTCGCCCGTTGCGGTCACGCGCACCACACCGAGCCCCAGCGCCCGATGGGCGACGCGCTGGCGATGCAGCGCCGCCACCTGGTGCCAGATCCGCCGCAGCAGCGGCCGGTTCAGCCTCGCGGTGGGCAGGTCCGACACCGCGGTGCTGCCGGCCAGGCGCTCCTCCAGCAGGCCGACCGAGCCGGCCGACGATGCGACGATGCCCCGCACGGCCGGCACGCGGACCCCGGCCGCACTGGCCGTCGTCTGGGCGAGCACCTCGTGCTCGATGCGGCGCTGGACCGTGGCGTAGGGCTCGTCGAGCTGCGACGTCCGGAGCCGGACGGTGCGCCACGCCTGCTCCAGCCGCTCGGACGAGCGGTCGGTCCGGGTCCGGACCCGGAGCTGGAGCTTCTCGCCGTCCGACAGGTCGACCGCGTAGCGGAGCGGCGTGTCCCCCTCGAGCTGTTCGATGCGCACCGGGTCCGCCACGGGTCGGAGCATCGAGACCAGCTCGTCGGCGTCCGGGTCGACGCTCTCCGTCCCGAACGCCAGCAGCGCCAGGTACCCGATGGCCATGCCGAGCGCCACCGCGATCACGATGTCGAGGGGTGGCTCGCTGGACGAGACCACACGGAACAGGATCAGCACGCCGACCCCGAACCACATGACGCGGCGCCACTGCCGCGACACTCGGGGCGACGCGATCACGACGAAGGCGACGACGGCCGCGATCAGGGGCGAGGTGGCGAACTCGGGATCGGTGAGCTCGATGACCTGCTCGGTGTTGGGGTCGACGGCGGCAACGACCCCCCGGTCGGCCAGCACGTCGCTGAGCCAGTTCATCGCCAGGACGGCGGCCAGCCCGCCGAGCACCAGCGCCGCCGCCTGCCGGTAGCGGCGCAGGAGGATCAGGAAGACGACGGCCACGACCGGGATCACGGTGGCCGACACCACCGCCACGGCCGCCAGGACGTCGGCGAACCGCTCGGGCACGCGTTCGTAGACGTCCACGATGTCCGCTTCGGCCCCGCCGATGGTGTTGCGGGCGTGGATGGCGATGAGCACGCCCCCGGCCAGCAGTGCCAGGGACACGAGCAGCCGCACGATGTCGGCCTGGTAGCGGACGCGTTGGCGGGGGGCGACCGACACCGTGACGTCGTGGGAAACGCCCGCCTGGTCAGTCGCTACCGCCTCCGACGTGCGCTGCACGCTGGTCATCCTGGCACGGCGGTTATCGGATCACGCGACGACGCGGTGCTGTCCGTCGATGCGGGCCGTGCCGGGGACCGGATCAGAGCTTGGCCAGCACCGCCTCCGCGGAGCTGACATCGAGGCCGGGATTGGGCTCGACCATCAGCTCGGTCACGACGCCATCGTCGATGATGGCGGCGTAGCGCTGCGAGCGCGTGCCCAGCCCGAAGCCGGAGCCGTCCAGCGTCAGCCCCACCTCGGCCGCGAACTCGCCGTTGCCGTCGGCCAGCATCGTGATGCTGTCGCCGGTGCCCTGGGCGTCGCCCCATGCGCCCATGACGAAGACGTCGTTGACCGCGATGCAGGCGATGGTGTCGACGCCCTTGGCCTTGATGTCCTCGGCACGCAGGACGAAGCCCGGCAGGTGGTGGTCGGAACAGGTGGGTGTGAACGCGCCGGGCACGGCGAACAACACGACCTTGCCCTTGCCGAGGACCTCGCCGCTGTGGACCGGCGCCACGCCGTCGCTCGTCATGGTCATCAGCTCGACGTCGGGGATGCGGTCACCGACCGAGATCGCCATCGATCCTCCTCGGGATTGCGTCGGGTACACGAAGCGCCCGCATCATGCCCCATCGGACCGATCGGGGTCCGAACGCGGATCGCCCCCGGCCGCCGGGCATCCGGCAGCCGGGGGCGACGTCCGGCGCGATCAGAACACGCCGCTGCGGCGGCGGCGCCTGGGTCGCCTCGACGTGACGGCGTTGTAGATGAGCAGCGCGATCACCGCGCCGATGATCGACCCGATGACGCCGGAGACCTGCAGCGCCCCCTCGTTCAGGTCCTTGTCGAACAGGAGGTAGCCGAGGAACCCACCGACGAACGATCCGGCGATGCCGAGGCCGATCGTCGCGAGCACGCCCATCGGGTCACGCCCGGGCACGAGCAAGCGGGCCACGTAGCCGGCGATCGCACCGACGATGAGCATCCAGATGATGAATCCGAGCATCTTGCTCTCCATTTCGCCCGCGGCGCCGGCCGCGGTGTCAAGTGGCTTCCCCCTATGCGTGCCCGAATCGGGTCGTGGCGATTCGTTCGCGCAGAGTGGTCGGACGCCCCCGTGCGAACTGCCCGCGTCACGCAGGCAAACTCAACCTCCATGGCCCCCGACGCCGCCGCCCTCCCGACCCCGCCCGGGGACGCCCCGGCGCTCCCCTCCCGTCCGGACATCGACGCCGCCGGCCGGCGCCTGGCGCCCTGGATCCGGGAGACGCCGCTCGTCGAGGTCGACCCGGCGGACCTCGACCTGCCGGGCCGCCGGCCGTTGGTCCTGAAGCTGGAGATGCTGCAGCACGCCGGCTCGTTCAAGGGACGCGGCGCGCACAACCAGCTCCTGGGGAAGCTGCCGGCCGCCGGGGTGGTGGCGGCATCGGGCGGCAACTACGGCGTGGCCGTGGCCTACGCCGCCCACCGGCTGGGCGTCTCGGCGACCGTCTTCGTCCCGGACACCACTGCGCCGGCGAAGCTCGAGCGGCTCCGGTCGCTGGGGGCCACCGTCGAGGTCGTCCCCGGGTACTACGACGAGGCCCTCGCCGCCAGCCACGCGCACGCCGCCGCCACGGGCGCGCGGTTTCTCCACGCCTTCGACCAAGCCGAGATGATCGAGGGCGCGGGCACCCTCGCGGCCGAGCTCGAACGGCAGGCGGCCGGGGTCCCATCCGGCGCCGGCGGTGGCGGGCTCGATCGGGTCATCGTGGCCGTCGGTGGGGCGGGGCTGATCGGGGGCGTGGCCTGCTGGTTCCGCGGGGCGGTCAGCATCACCGGCGTCGAGACCCGGGGATGCCGGGCCCTCGATGCCGCCCTGCGCGCCGGTGGTGTGGTCGACACCGACGTGTCGGGGCTCGCCGCCGATGCGCTCGGCGCCCGCCGGGTCGGGGCGCTGGGCTTCGCCGCCGCCCGGGCCTGGACCGACGGCGTGGTGGTCGTCGAGGACGCCGACCTCGTCGAGGCGCAGCGGCGCCTGTGGCGGGCGCTGCGCCTGGCGACGGAGCCGGCGGGGGCCGCCGCCCTGGCGGCGCTGACGACCGGTGCGCTGGGGGCGGATCCCGACGAGCGCGTCGCCGTGGTGCTGTGCGGGGGCAACGTCGATCCGGGGACGCTCCCCTGAGGTGGCGAGCTGCGGGACCCGGCGCTGGCCCTTCGCGCCGACGGCTTGCGGCACGGCGACGCCGTCGTGCTAATCTACAACCAGATGGTTGTACATGAGCTGACCGACGATGCCGTCGACCACTTGTTCCACGCACTCGCCGATGCGACCCGTCGCGACATCCTGCGGCGCTCGACACAGGGCGAGCTGTCGGTGTCGCGGCTTGCCGACGCCTACCCGATGAGCTTCGCCGCGGTGCAAAAGCACGTCGCGGTGCTGGAGCGGGCCGGCCTCGTCACCAAGCAGCGCCAGGGGCGCGAACAGCTCGTGCGCACCGATGCCGATGCGGTCGGCCGGGCCCGGCAGGCCCTCGACCAGCTCGAGACGGCCTGGCGCGAGCGGGTGGACCGGATGTCCCACCTGCTGGCGCAGGCACCCGATCCCCGAGACCACAACACGGGAGGACATGGCACATGACCGTCACCAGCCTCGACAAGGACCTCGACAACCTGAGCCTCACCCTGGTCGCCGACTTCGATGCCCCGATCGAGCGGGTGTGGCAGCTTTGGGCCGACCCGCGGCAGCTGGAGCGCTGGTGGGGCCCGCCCGGATACCCCGCCACCGTGGAGCAGCACGACCTGACCGCCGGCGGCGAGGTCACCTACTTCATGACCAGCCCGGAGGGCGACAGGCACCACGGCTGGTGGCGGGTGACGTCGGCCAACCCGCCCAAGTCCCTGGACTTCGTCGACGGGTTCGCCCACCGGGACGGCACCCCCAACGCCGACATGCCGACCACCACGACCCAGGTGGCCCTGGCCGAGCACGATGGTGGCACCCGGATGGAGCTGCGCTCGGTGTTCGACTCGCGGGAGCAGATGGAGCAGCTGCTGACGATGGGGATGGACGAGGGCATCAAGCTGGCCGTCGGCCAGATCGACGCCCTGCTGGCCGCCTGACCGGCGATACCGACGCCGAACTTGCGGCGGCTGGAGCCCTCATAGGGTCCGTAGCCGCCGCAAGTTCGGGGTGGGGGGGAGGGCGACCTGAGCCGCGACGGCGCGGGCCAGGAGCGGCTCGCTGGCGGCCACCTGTGACGGGGTCCAGAACGACGCCCCGTTCTCCAGGATGCACGCCATGTCCCAATAGGGGTCGAACGCGACGCCGGTGAGCGACTCGTAGGCCGCGAGGAAGTCGTCGGCAGCCCGCGGCCCGGCCAGGTCGACGAGGTTGGCGCGGCAGGTGGCCACGTCGCAGCCCCACGGACCCGCGCAGGCGTTGGCCCAGTCGACCACACCCGACGGACGGCCACGCCACCACAGGACGTTGCCGGGGTGGAAGTCCCGGTGGATGAACGTCGGCCTGTACACCGGCGCGGCGTCATGCCAGAGCCCGATGGCCACCTCCCACAGCCGAGGCCACCGTGCCGCGCGCGGCGGCCCCACCGCCGTGCCGGTGAACCACGGGAAGTAGTCGTGGCCGAAGCCCCCGGAGTCGGTGGCGTGGATGGCGGCGGCGACCTCGGCGAGCCGGTGCACGTCGGGCGCCGCCACCGCCCGCCCGGCCAGGAAGCTCATCAGCAGGGCGGGCACCCCGTCACCGATGTCGGCGCCCGCGACGTCCGCGGCCACGACGTGCGGCACGGCGAGCCCATGCGCGGACGCGAATCTCAGGGCCTCGAGCTCCCGCCGGGGGGCGAGGGGCTCGCTGTCGAGGAACCCGTGCCACACGTAGCGGCGCAGGACGAGCCGGGTGCCGTCGGCCGCGTAGAGCCCGTGCACCGCCGTCGACGAGGCGCCCGGCAGCCGCCGGACCCGCACGACGCGCACGCCGGTGTGCCGTTCCACCCACGCTCGGACCGCCGGCGGAACCGTCGTCCGCCGCAGCTCCGGCGGCAGCGACGCGGGATCGCGCTGGTTGGGGTGGCGGGGTGGTGTCGTCGCGCCGCTGGACATCCTGGGGGCGAGTCTGCCGCCCCCGGCTCACGCCAGGCGTGCGCCGAGCTCGCGGCGTGCGGCTGGCAGCCACTCGTGGCCGGCGTCCCGCGACGTTCGGGCGGCGTCGAGGTCGACGCCGTAGACCGGGGCGGCGTTGAGGCCGAGGATCTTGTCCTTGGCCGCCGCGGTCAGCGGTGGGTACCCGTGCTCCTCCTGGAGGCGCTCCGGGATCGTGAAGGCGCGGAAGGCGTCGATGAGCGGCTGGGGGGCGCCATACCACACGGAGTCGGTGCCCCACACGATGCGGTCCTCCCCCACCGCGACGAGGAGCTTGCCGAGGACGTGGGCGGCCTCGTGCGGCCGGCGGAGCATGAGGAACCACGTGGTCCCGAGCTCGGCGTACACGTTCGCACCCGGCCCGATCCCGGCGCCGGCCAGGCTCGACACGAGCCGGCTGACGCCGCGTCCGGGGCCGGCCTCGTGGGGACCCTCCTCCCCGGTCGGGTCGGGCTCGTAGCCGGAGTGGTACACGAGGAACGTGATGTCCGGGAACAGGGCGGCCGCCGGCCCGATGTCGCGCGGGTCGGACCCCGCCGGGGCGGCGCCGGGCACGGGCCCGCCGATCCCCTTGTGGGCACAGACGATCCTGGGCCCGAGGGCGCGGACCTGCTCGAGGAACGGGATGCCGATGGCCTCGTCGTCGAGGAACCAGCCGGTCGGCATGGTCCCGGGCGGCACGGTCTCGGGCGGGTCCCACAGCGTGTACACCTTCCAGCCCGACGGCCGCAGCTCGTCGCGCCAGGCCTGCATGGCCTCGATCTCCCCGGGGCCGTAGTTGGGGTGGACGATCGTGTGGGTGAGCACCCGGCCGCTGCCGGCGTAGCGGTCCACGACCTCGCGGCAGGCGGCGATCTCGGCGTTGGACAGGACGTTCTCGTGGGACTGCCCGGGCAACGACGTCAGCAGCGCGACCGCAGTCTCGCTGCCGCCGAACACGAGCGCCGCCCACTCGGCGGCCGAGATCCGAGCCGGGTCGACGCCCCCCGACCACCGCTCGGGATCCGTGGACTCGAGGAAGCCGGTGAGCGCCGCGGCGCCGGGGCCGTGGAAGCTGGACGGGTTCACGAGGTGCGTCTGCACGTCGACCACGACCGACGCCTCGCCGCCACCGAGGCAGGCATCCGCCGTCGCCACGTCGATCTCGGCGTCGGCCGGCAGCGTGTAGAAGCCGCCGCCGGCCGCCGCGTCTATGGCCCGCAGCGCCGCGGCCGTGCCCCGCCGGTCCTCCGCGTACGCCGACAACCCGATCCCGGCGCGGCGCGCCCGCTCCCGAGCCGTGTCGGCGAAGCGGGCGAGGGCCTCGCGGTCGGCGCGCCGCCAGGGCAGGGGCCGGTACTCGTCCGACGACAGCCGCCGCAGCACCGGCGGGACCGGGGCGCGCACCGTCACGGGCGCTCGGCCGCCGCCGCGGCGGCGGTCAGCCCGAAGCCGCGGTAGCCCTCGGCAGCCACGGCGTCGCACGTGGAGCGGTACTGCGGGAAGCCGCCGACGTAGGGCAGGAAGACACGCGGCTTGCCGGGCACGTTCGCGCCCATGTACCACGAGTTGGCCCGGGGGAACAGGGTGGCGCCCGCGAGCTGGTTGACGTGGTCGACCCACGCGTCCTCGGCGTCGACGGTGGCCTCGATCGCGTCGAGCCCGTGCGCCCCGAGGTACGACAGGCAATCGGCGATCCAGTCGACGTGCTGCTCGATGGCCATGACCATGTTGCTGAGGACCGATGGGCTGCCCGGGCCCGTGAGGATGAAGAGGTTGGGGAAGCCCGCCGTCGCGATCCCGAGGTACGTCCGCGGGCCGGCGGACCACTTGTCGCGCAGCGGCCGGTCGCCCCGGCCCCGGATGTCGATCCGCAGCAGCGGCCCGGTCATGGCGTCGAAGCCGGTGGCGAACACGATGCAGTCCAGCTCGTGGACGCCGCCGGTGGTGCGGATGCCGGTGGGCACGATCTCGGTGATCGGCGTCTGCCGCAGGTCGACCAGCGTGACGTTGTCGCGGTTGAAGGTCTCGAAGTAGCCGGTGTCGAGGCAGGGTCGCTTGGTGGCGAAGGGATGGTCGGTCGGCGTGAGCACTCGGGCGACGTCGGGGTCGTCGACGATCTCGCAGATCTTCGAGCGAATGAACTCGGCGGCGGTGTCGTTGGCCGCCTTGTCGAGGATGAGGTCGCGGAACGTGGTCGTCATCGACATCAGGCCACCGCGGGCCCAGGCCGCCTCGTAGCGCCGCCGTCGCTCGGCGGGGTCGACCTCCAGGGCCAACTCCGTCGGGGCCGACACCGCGATGGCGGAGAAGGAGCCGCGGGCTGCGTCGCGCAGCGCCCCGTAGCCGGCCTTCACCTGCGCCTGCGCGTCGGGGGCGAGGGGCTCGTTTCGGGCCGGCAGGCTGAAGTTCGGTGTGCGCTGGAAGACGACCAGGTTCGACGCCTGCCGGGCGATCACCGGGATCGACTGGATCCCCGACGAGCCGGTGCCGACGATGCCGACCCGCTTCCCGCTGAAGTCCACGCCCTCGTGGGGCCACTGGCCCGTGTGGAACCAGTCGCCCTGGAAGCTCTGCAGGCCCGGGATGTCGGGCGTGGTGGCGGCGGACAGGCAGCCGGTCGCCATGACGCAGAACCGCGCCGACACGTCGTCGCCCTGGTCGGTGGTGACGCGCCACCGGCCCAGGGTCTCGTCGAAGGCCGCCGCGGTCACGCGGGTGTCGAACTGGATGTCGCGGCGGAGGTCGAACCGGTCGGCGACGTGGTCGATGTACCGAAGGATCTCGGGCTGGGGTGCGTAACGCTCGCTCCAGTCCCATTCCTGCTCGAGCTCCTGCGAGAACGAGTACGAGTACTCGAGGCTCTCGACGTCGCAGCGGGCGCCGGGGTAGCGGTTCCAGTACCACGTGCCGCCGACGCCCGAACCGGCCTCGTAAACCCGGACCGACAGCCCGAGGCCCCGCAGGCGGTGGAGCGCGTACAGCCCGCCGAAACCGGCCCCGACCACGACGACGTCGAGGCTGCGCGATCGGTCCGTGGGTGTGCTCATCTGGGGGCCTCCGCGTGGGTTTCGACGGTGTCGGCGGGCGCGAGGAACTCGGCGATGTCGATCGGGCTGCGCAGGGACACCCCACCGTCCGCCACCAGCACCTGCCCTGTCACCCAGCGCAGCTGCGCCAGGGCCACTGCCGCAGCGGCGACGTCCTCGGCGCTGCCGACCGAGCCCAGGGGCGTGCGAGCGTCGAGGGCCTCGCGGTAGCCGGGAACCGCGTCGGTCCGGGCGAAGAGCGGGGTGTCGGTCGTGCCCGGGGCGATGACGTTGACCCTGATCCCCTGCGGGCCGAGCTCGGCCGCTGCGATGCGGGCGAGCTGGACCACGCCGGCCTTCGAGCTGTTGTAGTGGGCCATGTTGCGGTCGGCGAGGAACCCGGACACAGAGCCGGTGATCACGATGGATCCACCCGTCCCGGATGCGGCCATCGCCCGGGCGCACTCCCGGAGGCAGAGGAACGTGCCGCGGAGGTTCACGTCGTGGGTTCGATCCCACTCCTCGGCGGTCATGGCCAGCAGCGGCGCGAGCCCGCCGACGCCGGCGTTCAGGAACGCGAGGTCGAGGCCCGCGAGCCGCTCGGTGGCGGCGGCGACGCCCGCGACCACCGCCTTCTCGTCGGCCACGTCGCAGACCAGCGCCACGTCGCCGTCGCCGTCGCGCGCTTGGACGTCGAGCACGGCGACGCGACTGCCGGCGTCACTGAGCTGGCGGACGATCGCCCGGCCGATCCCCCGGGATCCGCCCGTGACCAGCGCCGCACTGCCCTCGACCGACATGGCGGTGCCGCCGTCAGCCGCCGAGGTCGACGTCGAGGATCGCCGTGCGCCGCGCGAAGCGCCAGCCGTCGGGCGTGCGGACCAGCTCGTCCTCGTAGCGGCCGGTCATGCCGATGCCCACGCGGTCGCGGGCCTGGCTCCGGTTGGCGATGATCACGGTGCAGCGCTGAGTCGCGCGGTCGCCATCGACCTCGATGATGGGGTCGGTGGTGATGTGGACGAAGCCGTAGCCGGTGGCCTGGGACATCTTGATCAGGGCGTCGCGGCCGGCGATCGGCGCACCCCCGTACTCCATGACGCCATCGGGGGTGAACGTGTCGGCCCAGGCCTCGGAGTCGACGTCGTCGAAGGCCCGGTTGTAGCGGGCCGTGAGCTCCCTGATGGCCAGATGGTCGAGCACCCGTTCCAGTGCGTCGGACATCGCTCCCCTCCCGTGGCCGGCTGGACCAAAACTGTACTCTGTATCATTTTGCTGCTGGCTGCCACGCCTTGAGGCCGAGCGCCACGGCGGCGGACAGCGACATGCTGGCAGCCGACCCCCGATCGTTCACCGCGGCTCCGTCGGCAGCTCCGTTGTCGGATTCGCCGTAGCGGCGCAGGTACTCCGAATACAGCGCGATGTCGACGGGTGTGCGGACCCCGTCCGCCAGGATCGCGGTCCCGGCCCGGTCGAGGAGCATCCCGGCGATTTCGCGGTCGCCACGTAGGAACGCGAGTGCCGCCAGGACGACGAGGACCGAGGTCATGATGCCCGGCGTGGCCGGCACCGCATTGTCTTCGAGCAGGTCACGCAGGAAGTCGAGGGCCTCCCCGGGGCGGCCGTGGTGGCCCAGTTCCAGCGCGTACGGCAGCGAGGTGTACAGCGCCCACGCCCAGAGGCCGCTCTGCTCGTAGGCACGCGACCGTTCGAGCACGTCGATCGCAGTGGCCAGCGCGTCTTCGTGCTCGCCCCTGAGGTGGCGCACCCCGGCCAGGAGCGCCAGGCAGACGACGGACATGTCCCCGCCCGGCACGATGACGACCGATCCCCGCTGGAGGGCCACGACGGCGCCATCGAGGTCCCCGACGAGCACGCGCGCCTGGGCGAGCCAGAACCAGGCCAGTCCCCGGCTCAGCGGCTCGGGGGCGAGCTCGACGGCCTTCCGTCCGACCTGCTCGGCCGCGGCCGCGTCGCCCGGGTCCTTGCTGAAGAAGCCCCGGAGTCCGTGGTTGAGGCACAGCAACCCGTGGGCGAGCGACGACCACACGCCGGGCCGATCGTCCGCCGCGACCGCCCGGCGGGCGAGCTCTCCGTCACCGGCCTCGATGGCGAGCACCGCGACGTAGGCGGCCACGGCGAGGACACGGACCCGGTGCTCGGGGTCGAGGTCGTCGAGCCCGCGCAGGGCGGCCGCCAGCCAGCGGCGCCCCTCCTGGACGTCGCCGATCCAGATGCGATTCATGGTGCTCGCGAGTCGACCGACGAGGTCCCACCGTTCTCGCCGGCCGGACCACGCGAGCGCGGCCCGAAGGTTGTGCTGCTCGCCACGGACCACACCGTCGGCGTCGAGGTACGTGAGCTCGGGAGGTATCGCCTCCGCCCAGGCCAGGAAGTGGTCGCGGTGACGGTCCCGGACGATTGGCTCCTCGCCGGCGTCGACCAGCTTCGCCGCCGCGTACGCCCGCACGGTCTCGAGCATTCGATAGCGGCGGTCGATGCCGTCGTCCTCGGTGACGAGCAGCGACTTGCGGAGCAGCGAGGCGAGCACCCCGAGGCCGGCCGGCTCCCGGCAGACGGCGAGCGCCGCGTCCGGCGTGAAGCTGCCGGGGAACGCCGACAGCCGGCGGAAGGTGGTCCGTTCGTCGTCGTCGAGCAGGGCGTGGCTCCAGTCGAGCGCCCCCTGGAGCGATCGCTGGCGGCCGGGTTGTCGGGGGCCACCGGCCAGCAGCTGCTGCCGGTCGTGGAGCCGGTCCACCAGCTGGCGGGGCGACAACTGCGGGATCTGGGCCGCCGCGAGCTCGATCGCCAGCGGGAGGCCGTCGAGCCTTCGGCAGATCTCCGCGATGTCCGGGGCGTTCTCCGCCGACATCACGAAATCCGGGCGCAGGGCGGCGGCCCGTTCGCAGAACAGCTGCACGGCGTCCGAGATCTCCGACAGGTCGTCGTCGGGCACGGGGAGGGGCATGACCGGGTGGGCCTGCTCGCCCCGCACGTCCAGCACCTCGCGGCTCGTGGCCAACACCGTGACCGCCGGGCAACGGTCGAGGATCTCGTCGACCAGCGCGGCGGCGGCGTCGATGACGTGCTCGCAGTTGTCGAGGACCAGCAGGACCTCGCGCGTCGACAGGAAGTCGATGAGCTCGCGTGCCGGCCGCCCGGAGCCGGTGCCCAGGGACATGCGGGCAAACCCGACGGCGGCAGCCACGGCCCCCGCGACCACCTCGGGGTCGGAGATCGGTGCGAGGTCGGCGAAGAAGACGCCGTCGGGGAACCGCTCGAGCAGGCCCGAGGCCGCCTTGATCGCAAGGCGCGTCTTCCCGCATCCACCGACCCCGGTCAGCGTGACCAGCCGGCGGACCTCGAGCTGCTTCCGCACGGCGGCGACGTCGACGTCCCGGCCGACGAACGGCGTTCGCTCCGTCGGCAGGTTCTGCCGGACCGCGAGCGTGCGAAGCGGGGGAAACGCGGCGGGCCGGTTGCGGTGGGCCAGCTGGAAGACCCGTTCGGCACGCGCGACGTCACGGAGGCGGTGCAGGCCGAGGTCGGTGCGGATGATCTCGGCGGGCAGGTCGACCAGCCGCGCCTCGGTGGACTGCGAGCACACGGTCTGTCCGGGATGGGCCGCGGCGCGCAACCGGGCGCATCGGTTCGGCGCCGTCCCGTAGTAGTCGCCGTCGCGCAACTCGACCTCGCCCGTGTAGATCGCGGCACGCACCCGAATGGTCCCACCGTCCGGCCAGGGCTCGCTGTCCAGCGCCCGCTGGAGCTCGACACCGGCCGTGGCGGCACCACAGGCGTCCGAAAATGCCGAGAAGGTCGAATCGCCCTCGCCCTTGCTCCTGACGAGCACGCCCCCCGCATCGTCCACGCAGGAGCGAATCAACGACTCGTGCCGCTCCATGACGGCGCTGGCGACGTCGGGCCGTTCCTCCCACAGGCGCGTCGACCCGGCGACGTCGGTCATCAGCAACGTGACCGGAGCGGCCGGCAGAGGTCGAGTCCCGCCCAGGATGCCCTCCTTCTCGACGCCCGGGTCGCCCGTGCCCGGACCTACGCGAACGGTATCCGCCCGGACGGGAGCCCGGGCGGGCACGCACTCCGAACCGGCGTTCGGAAGCACCGGAGTCCGTCACATCCGAACGCCGGAACGCGGCCCGCGGGCATCCCGACCCCGCCGGCCGCCCCGGACACGACGACGGTGTCGAGGATTCTTCCCGTGCCTGTCCACCGATGGCGCCTCATCGGCGTCAGTAAGGGTGGCGTCCCCCGGCGGTCGGGACGGGCGAGGAGGTTCTGGCGATGCGAAGGCTCTTGGTCCTGGCGATGGCGGCGCTTGCACTGCTCACCGGCATCGCCCTTCCCGTGGCGGCGCGCGGCACAGCCGCGCCCTACTGCGGCATTCGCTGGGGATCCCTGCCCGAGCAGGATTCCCACTACACGTCGGCGAGCATCACGAACCTGCGGGCGGGGCGGCATGCGTGCTTCGACCGCCTCGTGATCGACCTCGGGCCGCGCCGGCCGGGCCTGCCGGGCACCGACGCCGCCGGCTACCAGGTGCGCTACGTGAGCCAGCTCACGAGCGATCCTTCGGGCCGGCCGATCCCGCTCGCCGGCGGCGCCGCGCTGTCGATCGTCGTGCACGCACGGGCGAACGACGACAACAACAGTCCGACGTACCGTCCGGCCGACGCGCGCCACGCCGTCAGCGTGGCCGGCTTCTCGACGTTCCGGCAGGTCGTCTTCGACGGCACGTTCGAGGGCCAGACGCAGATCGGGCTCGGTGTGCGCGCCCGCCTGCCGTTCCGGGTCATCAGCCTGGCCGGGCCCGGCGGCGGTGCCCGCCTGGTGGTCGACGTCGCCCACCGCTGGTAGGGGCGCGGCCCGTCGATCAGGGCCGGGCGATCGTCGAGCCCGTGGCCGCGGGGGCTGGGGTGGCGGCGACGAGTTCCTGCCACTCGCCCTCGGAGATCTCCTCCAGGCCGCCGATGAACTCGTCGACGGTCGACCGATCGACGTTGCTGAGCGACGCGGTCGCCGTGGCGCCGTCGGTCGGCCGCCACACGAGGGACCAACCGGCGTGGTCGGGGTGCTCGACCAGCACCGCCGGGTGTCCCATCACGGAGACCTCCTCGGGCGCGCCACCGCTTGCGAGCAGCCCGCCCAGGCATGTCTCGAAGGTGAGCTCCCCACCGTCGTCGATGGTGACCTCGATGGCGCCGGGCGCGCGCTCCAAGGTCAGCCGGCGGACGACGCCCTGGTCACCGCTCGTGGGCTCCACGGGGTCCTCCTCCATGCCCTTGGGCAGCGGGCCGGGGACGAACCCCAGCTTGTCGCCCGGATCCGGCGGGTACGTGATGTTGTCGTCCTTGCCCTGGACCCCACTGGCGAACGCGAGGACCTGGTCCCTGGTGATGCCCCGGGCCTCGAGGTCGGCCTGGCTGTCGTTCAGCTGCGGGTCCCAGCTGAGCGTGAAGCTGTCGGGCCCGTTCTGCTCGAGGAAGCCCTGGGAGCCGCGGACGTCCACCACCGCCGCGTCTGCGGCCGCCGCGATCGCGTCGGATGCCACGCGGTGGTGGAGGAAGATGCTGGGACCCACGAGGTCCCCGGGGCGCCGGAACACCTGCAGCGACTCGGGGTCCGGGCCGGCGACGTCGCCCGCCGCGTCCGGCGTCGCGGTCGCGTCCTCGGCCGCCGATACCCGCCAGCCATCGAGGTTGGCGGTCAGCGCAGGGACCGTGTCACCCGAGGGCCCGGCCACGTCGGTCTCGACGTCGGCGGGGTCGTCGACCTGGAGCGCGCGGGCGCCGGCGATGACGAGCAGCGCGAGCAGCCCGCCCCCGACTGCGCCCCGCACCCGGCGGCGACGGCGGAGCCTGGTCGCCCGCCGGCCGATCGCCTGCCTGGTGTCGGCCGTCGGAGGGGCGGCCAGCTGGTCGGCGAGTCGATTCAGGTGGTCTGCCAACGGCGGCGGCGTCATCGTTCGATCACCTCACGGAGCTGGGCGAGGGCCCGATGCAGCATTGACTTCACTGTGCCGGGACGCACGCGCAGGATCTCGGCGATCTCGCGCTCCGGCAGGCCCTCGTAGTAGCGGAGCACGACCGCGGCCCGGCGCTTGGGTGCCAGCGAGGCGAGCGCGTCACCCAGTTCGTCGGCCCCGAGCTCGCTGCTCGTGTCGTCGCGGTGCAGGAGCCGGAAGCGCTGCTCGACGCGGCGGCGTCGGAGCATGTCGTGGCTCCGGTTGACCACGCACCTGCGCAGGTACCCCTCGGGGTTGTCGAGGCGGGCCCAGCGCAACTCGATGCGGGCAAAGGCGTCCTGGACGACGTCCTCCGCCTCGGCACGCGATCCGACGAGCAGGAAGGCCACCCGCACCATCGGCTC
>DATFVX010000273.1:0-11969 GCA_035259985.1 Acidimicrobiales bacterium
CGCAGATGCGCGTCAGCTCGGCGAGGTCGCTCGACGACACCAGCACGCCGCCGCCGCGCTTCGCAAAGTCGCGGATCAGCGCATGGATCTGCGCCTTGGCGGCGACGTCGACGCCCTGGGTGGGCTCGTCGAGCAGCAGGATGCCGACCTCGCGGGCCAGCCACTTGGCGAGGATCACCTTCTGCTGGTTGCCGCCGGACAGCGTCGCCGCGGCCGACTGCACGGATGCGGTGCGGACGTCGAACTGGCGGACCAGCTCCTCGGCGTGCTGGCGCACGGCGCGGCGGTCGATCCGCAGCCGGCGGGAGAACGGCTGCTCGCCGATCTGGTTGAGCACCAGGTTTGACGACACCGCGAACGAGCCGATCAGGCCGTCGCGCTGGCGGTCCTCGGGGACGTGGGCGAGGCCGGCCCGGAACAGCTCGTCGGGCGTCCACCCCGTGACGTCGCGGTCGCCGAACCGCACCGTGCCCGAACGGGGCGGGCGCAGCCCGGTGATGGCCTCGACCAGCTCGGTCTGCCCGTTGCCCTGGACCCCTGCCAGGGCCAGGATCTCGCCGGCCCTGACCTCGAGGCTCACACCGTCAACCACCCGCTGGCCCCGATCGTCGTCGACCACGAGGTTGTCGATGGCCAGGATCGGCTCGCCCGGTGTGGCCGGCGTCTTGTCGACCACGAGCTTCACGTCGTGCCCGACCATCATCGTGGCGAGCGCCTGCTCGTCTGTCTCTGCGGGTGTGGTGTGCCCCTCGACGCATCCGTTGCGGAGCACGGTGATCTCGTCCGCGATGGCGAGGACCTCGCGGAGCTTGTGGCTGATGAAGATCACCGAGCGGCCGCCCTCGACCAGCTGGCCGACGATCTCCATGAGCTCGGCGATCTCGGTGGGCGTGAGCACGGCCGTCGGCTCGTCGAGGATGAGGCAGCGTGCGTCGCGGTACAGCGCCTTGAGGATCTCCACCCGCTGCTGGATCCCGACCGGCAGGTCCTCGATGGTCGCCTCGGGGTCGACCGCCAGGCCGTAGCGCTGGGACAGCTCCGCGACGCGCCGGTGCGCCTCGCCGCGCTCGAGTTGGCCGACGCGGCCGGTGGGCTCGACGCCGAGCATCACGTTCTCGGCCACCGTGAACACCGGCACGAGCATGAAGTGCTGGTGGACCATGCCGATCCCGGCGGCGATGGCGTCGGCGGGAGACCGGAAGCGCTGCGGCTCGCCGTCGAGGAGGATCTCGCCCTCGTCGGGCCGGTAGAGCCCGAAGAGGATGTTCATGAGCGTGGACTTCCCGGCCCCGTTCTCGCCGAGCAGGGCGTGGACCTCTCCGCTGTCCACGGAGAGGTCCACGCCGGCGCAGGCCACGACGCCGGGGAACCGTTTGGTGATGCCCCGGAGTTCGACTTTCATGTCGTCGGCGTCGTCGGCGTCGTCGGCGGCTCGTGGTCGGTCAGCGGGTCAGCCGTCCGGCGTGGTGGTGATGTCGCCGTCGATGATCTGCTGGCGCAGGTCGTCGACCGCGGACTTCACCTCGTCGGGCACCTGGTCCTCGAAGTCGTTGAACGGGCCGAGCGCGACGCCGTCGTTCTCGAGCGTGCCGACGTACAGCCCGCCCTGGAAGTTGCCCTCGGCCGCGTCGACGGTGACGTCGCGCACGGCCACGTCCATGTTCTTCATGACCGAGGTCAGGAACAGGTCGCAGTCGTCGGGCACGCTGACGCATCCGTCGGTGTCGACCCAGACGACCCTGGCGTTGCTGTCGGGGCGGGCCCGGATCGCCTCGATCGTGCCCTGACCGACCGGCCCGGCGACCGGCATGATGATGTCGGCCCCCTGGTCGAGCAGGCTCTCCGTGGTGGCGCGGCCCTTGGCCTGGTCCTCGAAGTCACCGGTGAAGAGTCCGTCGTCGGCGTCGTTGTCCCAGCCGATGAGCTTGACGTCGGCGTTGTTGTCCTCGTTGTACTTCTCGATGCCGAGCTGGAACCCCTTCATGAAGATGGTCACCGTGGGGATGTTGATGCCCCCGTAGGTGCCGACCGTCCCCGTCTCGCTCATCGCCGCCGCGACGTACCCGGCCAGGAACGCGGCCTGGTCGGTCGAGAACGTCAGCTCCTTGATGTTGTCGAACTCGTCCTGGGCGTCGCCGCCGGCGACGCTGAAGTCGTAGTCGACGATGGCGAAGTTCCGGTCGGGGTTGGCCAGGGCCGCGTCGGCGGTTGCTCCCCCCAGCAGGAACCCGACCGTGACGATCAGGTCGCAGCCCTGGTCGAGGAAGCTCTGGATGTTGGGGGCATAGTCGGATTCGGCCTGCGACTCGAGCACCGCAGGCTCGAAGCCGAGCTGGTCGGCCGCATCCTGCAGCCCCTTGTAGGCCGTCTGGTTGAACGACCGGTCGTCGACGCCGCCGGTGTCGGTGACCTGGCAGCCCTTGAAGTCGCTCGCCGCGGCGCCGCCCCCGTCGGCTTCGGTGGTGTCACTGGTCGATGAATCGTCGTCGTCGCCGCAGGCCGCGGCGACCAATGCCAGCCCTAGGAGGACCGCCAGCCCCCTCAGGGCCCTTCGCTGTCGCATCTGGGTCTCCTGTCCCGAAAAGCCTTGTGGCCCGCGCGGGCCACGGCCCGCACGTTAGTCACTCCGTAGGATCGAGGCCGATGACCCCGGACGATCTGGTCACCGCGGCGCGAGTGTGGCATGACCAGGATCCCGACCCCGAGACCCGGGCCGAGGTCGAGCGCCTGCTCGACCGCAACGGCGGCGGGCCGGACATCGACGGCCTGAGGGACCGGTTCGGGGCGACGCTGGCCTTCGGGACGGCCGGCCTACGCGGCGAGATGGGCGCCGGACCCAACCGCATGAACCGGATGACGGTCATGCGCGCCACCGCAGGCCTGGCGCGCTACCTGGCGGACACAGGGCACCGGGGGGAGCCGGTGGTCGTGGGCTTCGACGCCCGCCACGGGTCGGCCGGCTTCGCGTCCGACGCCGCCTCAGTGCTGGCTGCCGCGGGGTTCGCGGTCCGTCTCGCCGCCTGGCCCATCCCCACCCCGGTCGTGGCCTTCGGCGTGCGCCATCTCGGCGCCTGCGCCGGGGTTCAGGTCACCGCCAGCCACAACCCGCCCCGCGACAACGGCTACAAGGTGTACCTCGGCGACGGCGCCCAGATCATCCCCCCGGCCGACGCGGAGATCGCCGCCCGCATTGACGCCGTGGGGCCGCTGGCGTCGGTGGAACGCGCCCCGGCCGGCGACGCCCGCGTGAGGCCGGCCGGCGCGGACCTGGTCGACGCGTATGTGGCCGGCGCCGTGGCCGCCGTGCCCCGGCGGTCGAGCGCAGAGGGGGCGCCGCTGCGGGTGGTCTACACACCGCTGCACGGCGTGGCGCGGGACGTCCTGCTGGCCGCGTTCACGCGCGCGGGCTTCGCGGGGCCTGCGGTCGTGCCGGAACAGTCGGACCCGGATCCGGACTTTCCGACGGTGGCGTTCCCCAATCCCGAGGAGCCCGGCGCCCTGGACCTCGCCCTCGGCCTCGCCGCCGAGACCGGCGCCGACGTGATCCTCGCCAACGACCCGGACGGCGACCGGCTCGCCGTCGCCGTGCCGGTCGGGTCGGGGGGCTGGCGGGCGCTCACCGGCGACGAGATCGGGATACTGCTGGCCGACTGGCTGCTGGAGCCGGGCGGCGGCGGCGACCGGCTGGTGGTGACGACGGTGGTGTCGTCGTCGATGCTGGGACGGCTGGCCGAGGCCCGCGGTGTCGCCTACGCGGAGACACTGACGGGGTTCAAGTGGGTGGTCCGGCCGGCGCTCGACCGGCCCGACCTGCGCTTCGTCTACGGCTACGAGGAGGCGCTGGGCTCGTGCGTGGGCACGCTCGTCCGCGACAAGGACGGCATCACCGCGGCGCTGGCCTTCGCCGACCTGGTCGCCGCAGAGAAGGAGCGGGGCCGGAGCGTGCTCGACCGCCTCGACGACCTCGCCCGCGAGCTCGGCGTCCATGCGACCGGCCAGCGATCGATCCCCTTCGAGGGCCTCGACGGGATGGCGCGCATGCAGGCGGCGGTCGATGCGCTGGCGGACACGCCGCCCGCGACGCTGGCCGGTGCGCCGATCGTCGGGGTCGAGGACCTCCGCCGGGGTGAGCGACTGCCGCCCACCGAGGGCATCGTGCTGCGGGCCGAGGGGATGCGCCTGGTGGTCCGCCCGTCGGGCACCGAGCCGAAGCTCAAGTGCTACGCCGAGGCGGTGGTGCCGGTGCGGGGCGACGATGCGGACGACCTGGCGGCCGCCCGAGCCGAGGGCGCCGCGAAGGTGACGGCGCTGCTCGACGCCGCGGTGGGGTTGGTGGTCTGACCCGGGATCAGGCGGTCCCGAACAGGCGGTCTCCGGCGTCGCCCAGCCCGGGGACGATGAACGCCCGCTCGTCGAGGTGGTCGTCGACCGCGGCGGTCACGACGCGCTCGACGAGCCCCGACTGCTCGACCCGGCGCAGCCCCTCCGGGGCGGCCAGGACGCACACGCCCGTCATCGGCCCGGCGCCCCGCTCGCGCAGGAGGCGGCAGGCGTGCTCGAGCGACCCGCCGGTGGCCAGCATCGGATCGAGCACCAGGACGGGGCGGCCGGCGAGGTCGGCGGGCACCGAGTTCATGTAGGGCTCGGGCTGGAGCGTCTCCTCGTTGCGTGACACGCCGACGAAGGCGGTCTCGGTCTCCGGCAGCAGGCGGATGACGGCGCCATGGAGCCCCAGGCCGGCCCGCAGCACCGGCACCACCAGCGGGGGACTGGCGATGCGGACGCCGGTCGCCGGCGCCATCGGGGTGCGGATCTCTACCGCCTCGGTCGGCAGCGTGCGGCACGCCTCGTAGACGAGCATCCCGGCGAGCTCGTCCATCGCCAGGCGGAAGGTGGCGCGATCGGTCGTCTCGTCGCGCAGGCGCGTGAGCAGGCGGGCGGCGAGCGGATGGTCGACGATGAGGACGTCCATACGGGTGCGCAGTCTCGCGGATGGGTACTCCACGGGCATGGACACCGACCATCGACCCCCTGCGCCGCGGGTTGCGGTCTTCGCGCCGGCACCCGTGCTGGTGTGCACCTTCGAGTATCCCCACGATCGCTCGGATCCCGACATGGCGCTGAACGTCGGTGGCCAGGGGCCGTGGGTCGCCCGCGCCGTCACCGCCCTCGGCGCCGGTGCCGTGCTGGTGGTGCCGCTCGGCGGCGACACGGGCCGCGCGGCCCGGCACCTGCTGGCGGATGAGCCGCACGAGGTGCGGGCGGTGGACACCAAGGCGGCGATCGCCTGCTACGTGGAGGAGCGCCGCGACGGCAAGCGCTCGTGCATCCGGGACGCCCCGCCCGGTCGCTTCGGCCCGCGCGAGCTCGACGACCTCTACAGCGCCGCCCTCACCGCCGGCCTCGACGCCGACGTGTGCGTGATCACCGGCTCGCCGTGGCGCGATCACGTCGACGCGTCGTTGCTCACCCGCCTGACGGCCGACCTCGCCACCTTCGGCCGCACCACGGTCGCCGACCTGTCGGGCGAACAGCTCGAGGCGGCGCTCGCCGGGGGCGTCGACTGGCTCAAGATCGCCGACGAGGAGGTCGCCGAGCACGACGGGGGCGACATCGTCGACGACGGGGCCCGCCTGTGGGAACGGGCCATGGCATTGGCCGGCGCCCACGGCCACCGGCGCCGCGTGGTCGTGTCCCGGGCGGACCGGCCGGCGCTGGTCGTCGCCGACGACGCCTGCTACATGGTCACGGCGCCCGCGCTGTCGACCGTGGACGCGCGCGGTTCCGGCGACGCCATGACCGCGGCCCTGGCGACCGGCCTGGCCGCGGGCCTGCCCCTGGATGCGCTGCTCCGCCGCGCCGCGGCCGCCGGGGCGGCCAACGCGGTCCACAAGGGGAGCGCCACCCCCGACCCCGGCCTGGTGGACCGATTGGCCGAGGAGATCGCGGTGGACGAGGTGGGATGCCCGGGCTGAGCGGCTAGGAAGGAGGGATGACCGATACCCCGCCCGCTGCCGGCTCCGGCACGATCACCATCGGCGGCGACCTCTCCGTCAACCGCCTCGGCTTCGGTGCCATGCGCATCACGGGTCGGGGGATCTGGGGACCGCCCGCCGATCACGACGAGGCGGTGCGGGTCCTGCGGCGGGCGGTGGAGCTCGGCGTCGACTTCATCGACACCGCCGACAGCTACGGCCCCGACGTCAGCGAGGAGCTGATCGCCGAGGCGCTCGCGCCCTATCCGGACGGCCTGGTCATCGCCACCAAGGGTGGCCTGGTCCGCCCCGGCCCGAACAACTGGAAGCCCGACGGGCGGCCGAAGCACCTGCGCGAGGCGTGCGAGGGCAGCCTGGCGCGCCTGGGGCTGGAGCAGATCCCCGTGTACCAGTTTCACCGGGTCGATCCGAAGGTGCCCCTCGAGGACTCCGTGGGCGAGCTCGTCGCGCTGCGGGACGAGGGCAAGATCCGCCACATCGGCCTGTCGAACGTCGACCCCGACGAGATCGAGCGGGCCTCGGCCCTGACGCCGATCGTCTCGGTCCAGAACCGCTACAACCCGTCGGACCGGGCATCCGACGCAGTCGTCGAGCTGGCGGAGGCCCAGGGATTCGCGTTCATCCCGTGGGCGCCGGTGGGCGGCTACCAACCTGGCGGGGGCGGCGGCCTGGCGGCGGTGGCCCGGCGGCGGGGTGTGTCGCCGGTGCAGGTCGCGATCGCCTGGCAGCTGGCGCGCTCGCCGCAGATGGTCCCCATCCCCGGCACCTCGTCGGTGGCGCACCTCGAGGAGAACGTGGCCGCGGCGGCGATCGAGCTGTCGGACGACGACCTCGCAACCCTCGGCTAGCGCCGGCGTGGCGGCCGGGGGCGCGGCCCTAGCCCGGGACCGCGGCGGCCCCGGGGTTGACGTGGTCGCGCACCTTGCGCAGCAGGGCGGCGAGCTGGCGCTGCTCGTCCGCCGCCAGCGCGCTGGTGAAGTAGCGCTCCACGTGTTGCAGGTGGGGGCCGACGGCCGCCTCGATGCGGTCCAGGCCCGCCGGCGTCAACGATGCGAACGCGCCCCGGCGGTCGGACGGGCACGGCAGGCGCTCGACGAGGCCCGCCGCCACCAGCCGGTCTATGGCGCGGGTGAGCCCGCTCGGGGTAAGGCTGGTCTGGGCCGCCAGGTCGCTCATCCTGAGCTGGTGGCCGGGCGAGCGGGCCAGGCGGATGAGCAGCTCGAACCAGAGCAGGGGCAGGTCGGCATCCCGCTCCAGGCCCCGGTCGAGCTCGGTGCGCAGGGCGGTGTAGCTCTCGACGAGGAGGCCGACCAGGGTGATCCGGTCGTCTTGGAGGCCATCCATCCCGGTCATCCTATGGGGAGGTAGTTGCGCGGCGAACCATCTGTGCGTGCCCGCCCGCGCCCGGGACAGCGGTCAGTAGTGCCAGGGGTAGGCGGACCAGTCGGGGTCGCGTCGCTCGAGGAAGGCGTCGCGGCCCTCCTCGGCCTCGGTAGTGCCGTAGGCCAGGCGGGTGGCCTCGGCCGCGAACACCTGCTGGCCCACGAGGCCGTCGTCGATGAGGTTGAAGGCGTACTTCAGCATCCGGATCGACGTCGGGCTCTTGCCCAGGACCTTGCGGGCCCAATCCAGCCCGACCGCCTCGAGCCGATCGTGCTCCACCACGGCGTTCACCATGCCCATGCGGTGGGCGTCGTCGGCCGAGTAGGTGTCCCCGAGGAAGAAGATCTCGCGGGCGAACTTCTGTCCCACCTGCCTGGCCAGATACGCCGAGCCGAAGCCGCCGTCGAAGCTGGCGACGTCGGCGTCGGTCTGCCGGAACCGCGCGTGCTCGCGGCTCGCCAGCGTCAGGTCGCAGACGACGTGGAGGCTGTGCCCGCCGCCCGCCGCCCACCCCGGCACCAGGCAGATGACCGCCTTGGGCATGAACCGGATGAGGCGGTGCACCTCCATGATGTGCAGCCGGCCCGTGCGGGCGGGATCGATCGTCTCGTTGGTCTCGCCCTCGGCGTAGCGGTAGCCGTCCCGGCCGCGGATGCGCTGGTCGCCGCCGGAGCAGAACGCCCAGCCGCCGTCGCGGGGCGACGGGCCGTTGCCGGTGAGCAGCACGCAGCCGACGTCCGACGTCTGCCGGGCGTGGTCGAGCGCCCGGTACAGCTCGTCCACCGTGTGTGGGCGGAAGGCGTTGCGGACCTCGGGGCGGTCGAACGCGACGCGCACCGCGCCCACGTCGACGGCGCGGTGGTAGGTGATGTCGGTGAAGTCGAAGCCCTCCACGGGACGCCACGCCGCGGCGTCGAACAGGGCAGAGACCATGTGCACCTCCAGGGACCCCGTGGGTCTAGCGCGAGGCGTGGGCCGGGATCACGTTCGCGGGAGCACTACGGTGAACGGACCGGGTGCGCGACAGTGGGGTGAGCGGATTGGCGAGAGCGGTGGTCATCTACGAGAGCCTCACCGGCAACACGGCGCGCGCGGCGCGGCTCATCGGGGAGGTGGTGGCGCGCCAGGGCGTCGACGTGGCGATCTATCCCGTCACCGGCATCGGGCTCAAGGACCTGGCCGCCGCCGACATCGTCTTCGTCGGTACCTGGGTCGACGGGCTGGTGCTCTTCGGGCACCGCCCGGGCCGGGCGGGCAGGATCCGGGCGATGCCCGTGATCGACGGGAAGCGGGTGGCCGCGTTCATGACCTATGCCATCCATGCGGGCAAGGCGCTCGACAAGTTTGCCGACGTGCTGTCGGAGCGCGGCGCGACGGTGGTGGCCCGGACCCTGCTGCGTCGTGACCGGCTGGAGACCGGGCTCGACGATTTCGTCCTCGACGCTCTGGCCACGGTTCCGGCCTGAGGCACGCGGGCCGCGTCACCGGTGCGCTCGTCGACCCGCAGGATCCTCGTCTGGGGGCTGGGGTCAGCGGGTGTGGTGGCGGCGGTCGTCGCCGCCACGATGATGGGCACCGACGACGGCGGGGGCGACGACCGCACGGCGACGGTCGCCACCTCGGAACCCGCACCCTGGCTGCCCGACGACGTGGGCGCGGGCTGCGGGTCCGCCGCGCGCACCGACACCCGCGACCTCGCCGCGTCCCGGCCGGTCGCGCGCTGCGCCGGAGGCTCGCCGGCGCCACAGCCGCTCGCGCTGCCCGTCCGCGTGCGGGTCGCGCTCACCCAGCGGGGCGAGGCGGCGGCGCCGGTCCTCCTGGCCGACCGCATGGGCGAGTTCGCCGCCGAGGGCCTCCGCGTCGAGTTGATCGACCAGCCGGCGAGCGCGGCGTTCGCGTCCCTGGCCGCGGGGGATGTCGACGCCGTCGTGGGTCCGATCGATGCACCGTTCTTCGACGCCGTGCGGGGCGGCGCCGGGGCGCGCTGGGTGCTGGGGGGCTCCCTGTCCACCGCGCCCGAGGACACCGACGTGCCCCAGGCAGGGCTGTGGCTCCGGTCCGACCTGATGCGGGACGGATGGCGCTGGAGTGAGCTGGCGGGGATGCGCGTGGCGCTCGACGCCGGCTGGCGCAGCGCGTCGGTCTACCCGCTGGCGACGCTCGCCGGCGAGGGCGGCCTGTCGCTCAACGAGGTCGACCTGGTGGCGGCGGCCGAGGAGGACGCCGCAGATCGACTGCTCGACGGCGAGCTCGCCGCCGCCTGGGTGGACCAGCCGGCGTCGGCCCGCATCGCCGACGGCGACCGGTTCAGGCTCGCCGCCACGTTGCCCGCCACCGAGCCGATCGACGGCACGATGATCTCCGGGCGTCTGCTCGGCGCCGACCGCGGCGTCGGGCTGGCGTACGCGCGGGCCGTGATCCGGACCATCAACACGTACCTGTCGGGCGACTACCACGACGACGAGGACGTGATGGCCGCTCTGGCCGGGGCGACCGGCGCCGGCGCCGACGAGCTGGCCGAGACGCGCCCGCTGCTGTTCGACTGGGAGATCCGGAGCGGCACGGCCGAGCGCCTGCAGGACGCGATGGTCGTGATCGGCGCCGTCGGCTACGAGCGGCCGCTGTCCGAGGACGACGTGGTCGACCGGAGCCTGGCCGTCGATGCGCTCGGCCTACCCACGCGCTGAGCGGGCCCAGGACCAGGCATAGTCGGCGTCGTCGCAGGCCCGGGCGCCATCCGCCAGTAGCAGCGGATCGAACGTGTCGACCATGACCGCCATCTCGTCCGTGGCCTCCATGCCGAGGGCCCGCTCGACGCTGCCGGGTTGCGGCCCGTGGATGAAGCCGGCGGGGTGGAGGCTGATGGATCCCGGCTCGATGCCTGCGCCCTTGCGGCTGGTGAAGTCGCCGGCGCAGTAGTAGAGGACCTCGTCGCTGTCGACGTTGGCGTGGTTGTACGGCACCGGCACGGCCTGGGGGTGGTAGTCGAGCTTGCGGGGCACGAAGCTGCACACGACGAAGCGGGGCCCGGCGAAGGTCTGGTGGACCGGGGGCGGCTGGTGGACCCGGCCAGTGACCGGCTCGAAGTCGTGGATCGACAGCTTGTGGGGATACAGGCAGCCGTCCCAGCCGACGACGTCGAAGGGGTGGTGGGCGTAGCGGTAGCGCGTCAGTCCGTCACGCTGGCGCACCAGGACCTCGGCGGGCCGGTCGGCATCGCCGTCGCCCGCGAGGAGTGGCTCGTCGGGCCCGCGCAGGTCGCGCTCGCAGTAGGGGCTGTGCTCGAGGAACTGCCCGGTGGCCGAGAGGTAGCGGTCGGGCGGGCCGACGTGTCCCCGCGCCTCGAGGATCAGGGCGTGCACCGGCTCGCCCTCGCCGACGACCCACCGATGCGTGGTGGACGTGGGCACGACGACGTAGTCGCCGGCGCGGCACTCGAGCGAGCCGAACACGGTGTCGAGTCGGGCGCTGCCCTCGCGCAGGTACACGATCTCGTCACCGGTGGCGTTGCGGTAGAGCCCGCTCGACTCGGTGGGCTGTGCCACCAGCAGGCTCACGTGGTCGTTGGCGAGCAGCAGCGTGCGGTCGGCGACCAGGTCGCCACCGGCCACCAGCGTCGCGGTCCGGAGATGGCGGGGGAGGAGCGGCTCGTTGGGGCCGAGCCCCGGGTCCTTCTCCGGCGCCACTTCGGCGGCAACCAGCGCCGTGGGCGGGCGCCGGTGGTAGAGCAGCGACGACGACGACGAGAAGCCCTCGATGCCCATGAGCTCCTCGGCGTACAGCTGGCCGTCGGGCGCACGAAACTGGGTGTGGCGCTTGGGCGGGACCTCACCCACCTGTCGGTAGTACGGCATGGTCACCTCGGTTCGGCGCCGATGGTCGGAAACTAACCTCCGACTTCCGGAGGTACAACGTGACAGCCACGCTCGCCACCGCCGTCGAGCGATTGTTCGACGACGCCAGTCTCTTCCCCCCGGCCCGCCTTCCCATGGCGGCGGCGCTGGCAGGCCACGAGCGCCTCCGCCAGGGGCCACTGGCGCCCACGGTGGGCCCCTTCCTCTACCCGGCGTCGAGGTTCGACGAGCTCGAGGCGTGCCTGTCCTCGGGCCTGCCCCGGCCGCCGGAGCTCGGCGTCATCGCGTACGAGGGCGACGCGCCCTGGCCGGTCATCTACGCCACGCCGGGGATCGTGCAGGTCGAGGCCCCCCAGTCGGCGCGCCCGCCGGAGCCACCACACGGCGTCCGGCGCTACGTCGAGATCGCACCCCACGCCGATGCCGAATCCCTCGCCCGCGGCCTCGACGACGTGGCCGCCACCGGGGCCCGGGCGAAGCTCCGCTGTGGCGGCCTGCAGCCCGAGGACGTGCCGAGCTGCGACTGGCTGGCGGCCGCCCTGGCGGGCTGCGCCGAACGGGGGATCACGCTCAAGGCCACGGCCGGGCTCCACCACCCGTTCCGCGCCACCGGGCCCGACGGCCCGCGGCACGGGCTCGTCAACCTGCTGGCGGCAGCTGGCGCCGCCCATGCCGGTGCCGACGCTGCGACGCTGAGCGAGATCCTGGCGGTGGAGGAGGACGGATCGGCGGTGCT
>DATFVX010000274.1:0-14860 GCA_035259985.1 Acidimicrobiales bacterium
GGCGGCGCCGTCGGGATCCTGCGCCCCGGCATCCGCCAGCAGCTCGCGGGTGGTCCGCAGTGCCTGGCGGTGCCTGGCGGCAACCACCTGCTCCTCGGTGCGGCGATGGTACGCCCGCACGGTCTCCGCCACGTCGGCCAGGTAGCGGCTGCGGGCCGGCGGCACGATGGCGGTGATCCCGGTGGGCACCCGCGTGTCCACCCGCTCGAGCCCAGCGCCGCCCGTGGGCAGCCCATGCTCGTGGAGGAGCCCGACCAGGTGCTGGTAGAGGGCGGTGACGCCGTCGTCGTTGAAGCGGGCGGCGATCGTCCCGAACACCGGCAGGTCCTCGAGCGGGCTGCCGAAGGACTCGCGATTGCGCTGGAGCTGGCGCCGCACGTCGCGCAGGGCGTCGTCGGCGCCTCGGCGCTCGAACTTGTTGATGGCGACGGCGTCGGCGAAGTCGAGCATGTCGATCTTCTCGAGCTGGCTGGGGGCGCCGAACTCCGGGGTCATGACGTACAGCGACACGTCGGCCAGGCCGACGATGCCGGCGTCGCCCTGGCCGATCCCCGGGGTCTCCACGATCACGAGGTCGTGGCCGGCGGCCTTGCACGCCACGATGACGTCCTCGACGTGCTCGGGGACCTCGGCCACCGCGCCCCGCGTGGCGAGCGAGCGCATGAACACGTGCGGGTGGTCGATCGCGTTCATGCGGATCCGGTCGCCGAGCAGCGCGCCACCGGCCCGGCGGCGCGTGGGATCGATCGCCACGACCGCGATCCGGAGCTTGTCCTCGTGATCGAGGCGGAAGCGCCGCACGAGCTCGTCGGTGAGGGACGACTTGCCCGACCCGCCGGTCCCCGTGATGCCGAGCACCGGCACGGCACGCCGGGCCGCGGTGCGGCGCAGGTCGACGAGCTCGTCGCGGCCCAGGGTCGCACCCTGGATCGCAGTGATGGCCCGGGCGAGCGCCACATGGTCGCCCCCCACGACCGTCTCGACGGTTCCGGCCGGCACCTGTGCCGCCAGGTCGACGTCACAGGCCCGCACGATGGTGTTGACCATGCGGGCCAGCCCGAGGCGCTGGCCGTCCTCGGGGGAGAACACATGGGCGACGCCGTAGTCGTGCAGCTCGGCGATCTCCTCGGGCACGATCACGCCGCCGCCCCCGCCGAACACCTTCACGTCGGGGCGTCCCTCGGCCCGCAGCCGGTCGACCAGGTAGCGGAAGAACTCCATGTGCCCGCCCTGGTAGGAGCTGATGGCGACGCCCTGGACGTCCTCCTCCACGGCCGCCCGCACGATCTCGTCGACCGAGCGGTTGTGGCCGAGGTGGATCACCTCCGCGCCCTGCGACTGGAGGATGCGACGCATGACGTTGATCGCGGCGTCGTGGCCGTCGAAGAGGCTTGCGGCCGTGACCAGGCGGACGGGGTGAACCGGCCGGTGGATCTCAGCGCTCGTTCCCCCAGTGCTCACGCCGCCAGGGTAGTTGGATGTCCGAGATTTCGTCTACCTAAGGTCGGTTCACCGAGAGTCTGTCGCCCGAGCATCGGTCATCCGACATAGGATCGGCGCCGTGGGCAGCCAGCGTCCGCTCCCCTTCGACGCCATCGCCGAGGCGCGCCGGCAATGGGAGTCCCGCGACTGGGGCGCGCCCGCCCACATGGCCGCCATCACGTCGATCATGCGGGCGCAGCAGATCCTGATCGCCGAGGTCGACGAGGCCCTCAAGCCGTTCGACCTGACGTTCGCCCGCTACGAGGCCTTGGTGCTGCTCAACTTCAGCCGCCACGGCGAGCTGCCCATGGGCAAGATGGGCGACCGGCTCATGCTGCATCCCACGAGCGTGACCAACATCATCGACCGGCTGGAGCAGCAGGACCTGGTCCGGCGCATCCCCCACCCGACCGATCGCCGCACGGTGCTGGCGCAGATCACCGAGGACGGACACCAGGTGGTCGAGAAGGCCACCGAGGCCGTGACCTCGATCCGCTTCGGGGTGGACGGCCTGACGGTCGACGAGCTCGACCGCCTCACGGAGCTGCTGCGCAAGCTGCGCATCGCGGCCGGCGACTTCCCCGGCTGACGGGGCTGCACGAAGTCGTTCCGACGGAGGGCAAGCCGGGTCGGGCGACGCGAACCGAGGCGACCGATCGGCGCCTCACCGCCATGCCTGGCCGACTCCTAAGCTTGCGACGTGCCGGTGTTCGTAGTCGGAGGCGTGGCACTCCTGGTACTGACCGCCATCGCCTGGCTTGTTCGGGTGGCGACCGTGGCGGCGTTCTCGACCCGGCGCCCCCAGGTAGCGGCTCTCGTGGCGCGCTACTGGGTGTGGTTCCCGGTATTCATCGCGGGGGTCGTGGTCTCCCTGCTCCTCTGGCCAGTTGGCCCGCTTCTCGCAGTGGCGGCTATTGCGTTGGTGGTCGCCAAGCCTGGCCTGTTCGGCATGCCCTCTCGCTGACGAACCAGCCCTGTGGTCAATCGCGGCCACATGCGCTGCTCCGAGCGGCCGCTGCCACCCAACGCCCGCTGCGGACATCGAAGGCGCGACTTCGGCAGGTCTGTGGCGGTGCCAGGAGAGCTCGGGCAACTCGTAGCACGACTCGATGAGCACCAGCCTTCTTGGTCGGTCTCGATGAGTTGGGCTTCGCATCCCGACACCCACGCTCTGCGACACGAGCGCGGCCTGATTGACGCCGGGCGGATCAGGGGGATGCGACTGCTGTATCGATCAGGTGAAGAACGCCTCGTAGGCCTCGGGGTCGCCGTGGATGTGCCACCACTCGATGGCGCGGCCGTCGGGATCGAGGTGGAAGACGTGCGCCTCGCGGACGTCGAGGCGGGCGCCGTCGGGCCGGGTGGCGGTCTCGCGGACGTTGGCGACGGCATGGCTGTCGTCGGCGAAGACGTCCAGCACGTTCAGCAGGAGGGTGCCCTCGGTGAAGCGGGTCAGCTCCTGGAAGTGGGCGGCGACCTCGTCACGCCCTTTGTGGTCTCCGGCGAAGCGGCCACCGGCGACGTGCCAGACGATGTCGTCCGACAGCAATCGCAACACGGCGTCGACGTCACGAGCGGCGAACCGTTCGTATCCCTGGACGATGCGGGCGACGTTGGGGTGCTCGGACATTCGTCCCCCTCAACGGAGTCGTCGTTGACCGGGGTTCCATTGTCCCTCGCCCGGGTCAGGTTTTGCCACCGCCTGCCACCAGGGGATGCTGCTCGAAGAAGTCCCACATGATCTCGTTCGCCGAGATCGACATCGTCGTGTGGCCGACCACCGCCTCGACGTTGGCGAGGAATTCGGAGCCCGGCCAGCTGTGGCCACCGCCCTCGACCCGGTACAGCTCGGCCTCGGCCCCGGCCGGGCAGGCGAACGTCAGCAGGGTGACGTCATCGGCGACCGCCTCCTCCTCGGGGGCGGCGTCGTCGCAGCCGTTGCGCTCCGCCCACCCGGCCATCACCTCCGGGACCGACGGCCCGGTGGACCCCTCCGGCCCGTCGGCCTGGCCGACCGCGTCGCCCAGCGTGCCCCGGCCGTCCGGAGAGGGGAGGCTCGCGACCTTCGGACCGAAGCCCCCCTCGTAGGCGAGGAACCCGTCGTCGGTGCCGTGGAATGCGACGACCGGCACCGGCCGGTCGGGGTGGCAGTCCGCCACCTCGGTCACGCCGGCCACCGGTGCGGCCGCGGCGAACCGGTCGGCGAGCTCGCAGGCGAGCATCGACGTCATCATCGCCCCGTTGGACAGCCCGGTGACGAAGACCCGGGCGGTGTCGACGCACAGCGAGGCCTCCACGTCGTCGAGCATTCCCTCCAGGAACGCCTGGTCGCGGCCCTCGGGGGCGGTGTCCCACAGCGGGACCGGCCCTGCTCCCTGGCCGTGCGGGGTGAGGGTGACGAAACCCTGCTCGTCGCCGTAGGGGCCCAACTGCGAGACCGCGGCATGGACCTCGGCGCCCTCGCTGTAGCCGTGGAGGTCGACCACCACGGGCACGGGCGTGCTGCCGTCGTGCGCGGGCGGAACGTGCCTCAGGTACCAGCGCTCGACGCCACCCGATGTGATCGTCACCTTCTCCTGCCCGGCACGGACCGTGCTGGAGCGGCACCCGTCGGAAGGGCGCGGCTCGACGGCGGCGGGCTTGGCCGGCGCCGCGGCCTCGTCGTCCCCCGACGCCCGCCCCGCGCCCTCGCCGCCGTCGTCCCCACCCGAGCAGGCGGCGACGAGCAACCCGCAGGTCAGCGCAGCCGTGAGCCGGAGCAGAGGTCTCGTCATCACCGGTTCCCCCTCCCCGCCGCGCGCCAGGCTGCCACAGGCGTCAGGCGGTCGGCCGCAGGGCGTGCACCTCCCCGGTCTGGATCCGCCACAGGGCCGCATAGAGGCCCCGTTCCGCCAGCAGCTCGTCGTGGCTGCCCGACTCCACGATCCGCCCCGCCTCGAGCACGTGGATGCGATCGGCATGGCGGATGGTCGACAGCCGGTGGGCGATGACGATCACGGTGCGGTCGCGGCCGACCAGCTCGAGCGAGCGCTGGATGGCCGCCTCGGTCTCGTTGTCGACCGCCGACGTCGCCTCGTCGAGCACCAGCACGGGCGGGTCCTTGAGGATGGCGCGGGCGATCGACAGCCGCTGCCGCTGGCCACCGGAGAGCTTCTGCCCCCGCTCGCCGACGACCGTGTCGTAGCCATGCGGCAGCTCGGCGATGAAGTCCTCCGCCTCGGCCAGGCGGGCCGCTCGCACCAGCTCCGCGTCGCCGGCGTCGGGACGGCCGTACGCCAGGTTCTCGCGCACGGTGCCCTGAAACAGGAAAACGTCCTGGCCGACATAGCCGATGGTGCGGCGCAGCTCGGCCAGGGGCACGTCACGCACGTCGACGCCGTCGAGGGCGACGCGACCGGCCGTGGCGTCGTAGAGCCGCAGGAGCAGCTTCACGACGGTGGATTTCCCCGCCCCGGTCGCGCCGACGATCGCGTGGGTCTCGCCCGGCGGCACCACCAGGTCGAAGCCGTCGAGGACCGCCCGGCGAGGACGCTCGCCGTCACCGTTGCCCGCGGCGCCGGGAGCGTCCGACGGTCCGAGGGGGCCGTACGCGAAGCGCACCGACTCGAAGCGCACGTCACCCCGCACGGGCTCCGGCAGGGTGCGGACGCCGTCGACGATCGTGGGATCGACCGCGAGCAGGTCGAGGATGCGCCTGGTGGACGCCATGGCCCGCTGGTAGAGGTCGAACGTCTCCCCCAGCCGCGTCAGCGGCCACAGCAGCCGCTGCGTCATGTACACGAGAACCGAGAACACCCCGACCTCGAGGGTGCCGTTGAGCGCCGCCCGCCCCCCGATGAGCAGCGTCAGCGTGAAGGCGGCGAGGATCGCCAGCCGGATGAGGGGGATGAACGCCGACGAGAGCCGGATCGCCTCGCGGTTGGCCTCGCGATAGTCGCCGCTGGCGGCCGCCACCCGCTCGGACTCGCGCTCCTCGGCGGTGAACGCCCGGATGGTCGCGATGCCGGCGACGTTGTTGGCGAGCAGCGCCCCCAGGTCGCCGGCCGCCTGCCGCACGACGGTGTAGCGGGGCTCGAGCCGGCGCTGGTAGCGGATCGACCCCCACACGATGATCGGGATGGGCAGGAACGCCACGACCCCGAGCACGGGCTCGGCCACGAAGAACACCACGCCCACGAACACCACGTTGACGAACGTCCGCACGAGCTCGTTGGCGCCGACGTCGAGGAAGCGCTCGAGCTGGTTGACGTCGTCGTTGAGGATGGACAGCAGCCCGCCGGTGGACTGGTCCTCGAACCACGCGAGCTCGAGCCGCTGGACGTGGCGGTACGCGTCCATGCGTGCCTCGTGCTCGATGGTCTGCGCCAGGTTGCGCCACAGCACGTTGGCCACGAACTCGCTGGCCGACTCGATCAGCCACACCGCCACGTTGATGATCGCCAGCACGACGAGCTGGGCGAAGCGGTCCTCGACCCCGAGCGCGGTCGCCACCAGCGAGTCGTTGCCACGGACCACGACGTCCACGGCGGCGCCGATGAGCAGCTCCGGCATGACGTCGGCGAGCTTGTTGAGCACGCTGAAGCCCATCGCCGACACGACCGTGCGGCGGTGCCCGCGGGCGTAGTGCCAGAGCCGGACCAGCGGCGGCGCCTCGGCTGGGGGGTGTCGGTGCCGGCGGAGAAACATGACGGCGAGGCTACGTTCCGTTCCGTTCGCGACAATTCCCTTATGCCCGAGTCGATGAGCTTCACGGCGACCGTGACGACCGACGGGCGGCGGCGGGTGCTCGTGCCGATCCCGTTCGACCCCGACGACGCGTGGGGGCCAAAGCGCGAGCACCGTGTCCACGGGACGGTCGACGGCATGGGCGTGCGGGCCGTCGTGGAGCCGTTGGGCGACGGGCATGGCATCCTGCTCGGCCCGTCATGGCGGCGCGACTGCGGCATCGAGCCCGGCCGGGTGGTGGATGTCGTGCTGAAGCCGGAGGGTCCCCAGCGGGAGAACCTGGCGCCGGACGTGGCCGCCGCCCTCGAGGCGGAGCCGGATGCGGGCGCGTTCTTCGACTCGCTGGCGCAGTTCTACAGGCGGGCCTATCTCCGCTGGATCGACGCCACCAAGCGACGTCCGGAGGTCCGGGCCGCCCGGATCGCCGAGATGATCGAGCTCCTGAAGGCCGGCCGGAAGGAGCGGCCCCGGGGCTGAGCCTGCAACGGGTGGGCAGGTGGGGTCAGGTGGTGCGCCAGGCCCGCTCGAATGGCAGGCGCCACGCGTGGGGGGCGATGAGCTGGTGGATCGCGTTCGGCCCCCAGGACCCGGCGGGGTACACGCGGACCGGCGGCGGGTCGTCGAGCAGCGGCGTCGACACCTCCCAGAGCCGCTCGATGCCCTCGGCGGTCGTGAACAGCGTGTGATCGCCGACCATCGCGTCGTAGACCAGCCGCTCGTAGGCCTCCAGGATGTCGTCGGCCCGCCCGGTCTCGTGCAGCGCGAACTGCAGGCTCAGCTTGTCGAGCTTCATGCCCGGGCCCGGCCGCTTGCCGTAGAACGAGAGCGAGAGCTTCGCGGCGTCGGCCAGGTCGAACGTCAGGTGATCGGGCCCGTGCCGCCCCACCCCGGAGCCGTGGGGGAACATGCTCTTGGGCGGCTCCCGGAAGGCGATGGAGATGATGCGGGCCCCCTCCGCCATCCGCTTGCCGGTGCGCAGGAAGAACGGGACGCCCGCCCAGCGCCAGTTGTCGATGTCGCAGCGCAGGGCGACGAACGTCTCGGTCTCGGAGTCGGCCTCCACGCCGGCCTCGTCGCGGAAGCCCTGGTACTGGCCCCGCACCACCAGGTCGGGATCGATCGGCCGCAGCGAGCGAAAGACCTTGTTCTTCTCCTCGCTGATCGCCCCCGGCGCCAGCTCTGTCGGCGGCTCCATGGCCATGAACGCCAGGACCTGGAACAGGTGCGTCACCACCATGTCGCGGTAGGCACCGGTGTGTTCGTAGAAGCCCATGCGCGAGCCGATCGCGAGCGTCTCCGGTACGTCGATCTGCACGTGATCGATGTGGACGCGGTTCCAGATGGGCTCGAACAGGCCGTTGGCGAATCGGAAGGCGAGGATGTTGAGCGCCGCCTCCTTGCCGAGGAAGTGGTCGATCCGGAAGATCTGGTCCTCGGAGAAGGTCTCGTGCAGCGACGCGTTGAGCGCCTGCGCGCTGGCGAGGTCGGTCCCGAACGGCTTCTCCATGATGATCCGCGCCCGATCGACCAGGCCCGCCTCGCCGAGCAGGCGCACCACCGCCAGGGCGGAGGCCGGAGGAACGCTGACGTAGTGGAGCAGCCGGCAGTCGCCCCCCAGCTCGGCCTCGGCGGCCGCCACCGCACGCGCCAGCCCGTCCGGCCCGGCGGACTGGCTGACGAAGCTGAGCTGGCCCTCGAAGTCCACCCACACGTCGTCCGGGATCTCGTGGCGCGAGAACTTCTCGCACGACCGGTGGGCGAGGTCCTTGAACCCCTCGTCGTCGAGGTCGTCGAGCGACGTCCCCACGATCCGGCACTCGGGCACAAGCCCGGCCATGGACAGGTGCAGCAGGCCCGGCAGCAGCTTGCGACGCGCCAGGTCGCCCGTGGCGCCGAAGAGGACGATGACGTGCGGCCGCAACGGGGACATCAACTCCGAGTTGATGTCGTGCGGCTCCACGCGGATGGTCACCTGGCCTCCCGAACGCCCGCGCCCGAGGGTAGACGGCGACGGTGGCCCGTGCCTGACCTGGGCGTGAACAAGTGGGGCTACCGTCCTGGTGGTGACGCTGCTCCGCCTCGGCGCCGATGCCACCGCCGACGATCTGGCGGGATCGCTGGACGAGCGCGGCTACGCAGTGGTCGAGGGCGTGTTGTCGCCCGACGACGTCGCGGCACGGCGCGGCGCGCTCGACGACCTGTTCGCCGCCACGCCCACGGGCCGCAACTTCTTCGAGGGCTTCCACACCCAACGCGTCTACGCCCTGTTCGCCAAGACTCGAGCCTTCGACGACCTCGCCGTGCACCCCCTGCTGCTGGGCGCGCTCGAACACGCCCTCGGCGAGCACTACCAGCTGTCGGCGCCGGTGGGGCTGCAGATCGGTCCCGGCGAGAAGGCCCAGGTGCTCCACCGGGACGAGGACGTCTATCCCCTGCCGCGACCCCACGACCCCGTGGTCCTCAACAGCATGTGGGCGCTGTGCGACTTCAGCGATGCCAACGGCGCCACCCGCCTGATCCCGGGCAGCCATCTCTGGGACCCCGAGCGTCGCCCCGACGAGCGCGAGGTGGTGCACGTGACCATGCCGGCGGGTTCGCTGCTCGTGTACCTCGGTGGGGTGGTCCACGGCGGTGGAGCGAACACCACCACGGTCCCCCGCCCCGGGCTGCTCCTGGAATACGTCGTCTCGTGGCTCCGGCCGCAGGAGACCCAGCTGATCGCGGTGCCGCCCGACATCGTGCGCGACCTGCCGGAACGCCTCCAGGAACTGTTGGGCTACAACGTCTACCCGCCGTTCCTCGGGTACGTCGACGGCCGCCACCCCCGCCGGGTCCTCAACGGCAACGCCCCGCACACCGTCGACCCGCTCCGGCAAATCGCGCCCGACTGAACCGCGTTGGTCGGGCAGCATGGGCGGGTGACCGACACCATCCGCTCGCTCGCCGACGAGTACTGGGAGGCCAAGCTCGAGGCCAGCCCGCTGTTCGCCTCCTTCCTCGGCGACCACCGCTACGACGACCGCGCCGACGACCTGTCGGCCGAGGAGGAGCGCCGCCTCCGCACCGTGTGGGTCGGCCTGCGGGAACGGGCCGCCGCGGTCGAGGCGGGGAACGGTGCGCTCGACGAGACCGACCGCGCGACCCGCGACCTGCTCGGCCAGGAGCTGGACGACGCCGTTCGGGCCATCGACCTGCGCCTCGCCGAGCTGGCGTCCGACCAGATGCAGGGGATCCACGCCGACCTGCTGATCACCGCGGCCCAGCTCCGGGCGCCCGAGCCGGAGCAGGCGACGATGGCGCTGGAACGGGCACGACAGTTCGGCCGGATGCTCGACCAGGCGAGCGAGCGCCACCGCGAGGGGCTGGCGGCGGGGCGCACGCCGGCCCGCATCAACGTCGAGCGGTCCATCAACCAGGTGGACGGCTACCTGGCGTCGCCCCTGGTGTCCGACCCGTTCGCCAACCTGGCCGGGCCCGAGGGCTGGGACGAGCTCGATGTCTGGCGCGGCCGGCTCACCGACATCGTGCGCGACGACCTGCGCCCGGCCTTCGCCCGCTACCGCGACGCCCTGCGCGACGAGCTGTTGCCGGCCGCCCGTCCCGACGATCGCCCGGGCCTGCGGTGGCTCGACGGCGGCGCCGAGCTCTACCAGGCGCTGATCGAGCTCCACACCGGGCTGCCGCTGACGCCGGACGAGCTGCACGCCATCGGCATGGCCGAGGCCACCGAGGCGCTGCCGCACGAGTACGCCGAGGTGGGCGGGCGCGAGTTCGGCACCGACGAGCTGGCCGAGATCTTCCGCCGCCTGCTCGACGACCCCGGCCTGCGCTACGGCGACGCCGACCAGATCGTGGCCCACGCCACCGAGTGCCTCGAGGCGGCGCGGGCGGTCATGGGCGACTGGTTCGGCATCCGTCCCGAGGCGCCGTGCGTGCTGAAGCCGGTGCCGGAGTACCTGGCGGCCGACGCGCCCGCCGCCTACTACTCGCCCCCGGCGCCCGACGGCAGCCGGCCCGGCGAGTACTTCGTGAACCTGCACGAGCCGACGAAGCGGGGGCGCGCCGAGACCGCCTCGATCGCGTACCACGAGGCCATCCCGGGGCACCACCTCCAGCTCGCCATCGCCTCCGAGCGCACCGACCTCCCGGCGTTCCGCCGCCTGTCGTGGGGCCACACCGCGTTCGTCGAGGGGTGGGCGCTGTACACCGAGCGCCTGGCCGACGAGGTGGGCCTGTACCAGACCGACCTCGACCGCCTCGGGATGCTGGCCAGCGACTCGTGGCGCGCCTGCCGCCTGGTCGTCGACACGGGGCTGCACGCGCTGGGATGGACGCGCCGGCAGGCGATCGAGTTCATGAACGCGCACGCCCCCGTGGGCCGCGACGAGATCGTCGTGGAGGTGGACCGCTACATCGGCATGCCGGGGCAGGCGCTGGCCTACAAGGTCGGCCAGCGCGAGATCCTCCGCCTCCGCGACGAGGCCCGGACCAAGCTCGGCCCGGGCTTCGACATCAGGGCCTTCCACGACGCCGTGCTCGGCGGCGCCACGGTCAGCCTGCGGGTGCTGCGCGATCGCGTCGCATCGTGGGCCGGTGGCGGTCAGGCTCCCGGCACAGGGTCGGGCACCGCCTCGCCGTAGCCGGTCTCGGTTTCGCCCCGCTCCTCGATCACGTACCTGTGGACGAGGCCGGCGAGCACGCCGCCGACGATGGGTGCGACCCAGAACATCCACAGCTGCGTGAGCGCCCAGCCGCCCACGAACACCGCGGGCCCCGTCGAGCGCGCCGGGTTCACCGACGTGTTGGTGACCGGGATGCTCACGAGGTGGACCAGCGTGAGGGCGAGGCCGATCGCCAGCGGGGCAAAATGCCGTAGCGCGTCCCGCCCGGTGACGCCGAGCACCACGAGCACGAAGAAGAACGTCATCACCACCTCGGTGAGGAAGCACGCGCCCCAGTTGTAGAGACCGGGCGAGTGGTCCGCGAAGCCGTTGGCGCCCAGGCCGCTCTCGTCGACGCTGAAGCCGTCGACGCCGTTGGCGATGACCACGACGATGGCGGCCGCCACGATGGCGCCGACGACCTGGGCGACGATGTAGACCACCGCCATCCGGCCGTCGATCCGCCGGGCCGTGAGCACGCCGAGCGTGATGGCGGGGTTGAAGTGGCCGCCGCTGATGTGGCCCAACGCGTACGCACCCGTGACCACCGTCAGGCCGAACGCCAGCGACACCCCGACGAGCCCGATGCCGAGGTTGGTGTCCGGCATGAAGTTGGCGGCCAGCACGGCGCTGCCGACCCCACCGAGGACCAGCCACAGGGTTCCGAGGAACTCGGCGATCACCTCGCGGGAAAGGTCCATGCGTGCCTCCGTGGATGCCCTCGTGACGACGTTGGCGGAGCGTACGGCCACTGTCCGCGCAGGACGGGGATGCCATCAGTACTGTCGCGAGGGATGGACGTACGGGACTCCCGTGGGCGTCGTCGCGCAGCGCGCGTGCTGATCCTCGGTGTCGTTGCCGCGGGTGCGCTCGCCGTGCTGGGCCTGGTGGCCTACTGGCCGCGCGACGACGCACCGGAGCTGCCGCCCCAGCCCAACACCTACGTCGACGCCACCATCACCGCCATCGGCACGCAGACCTGCGACGACTTCGAGACCGGTGGCACCACCGACTGCCAGGTCGTCAGCGCCCGCCTGACCTCCGGGCCCGACGATGGCGACGAGATCGAGTTCCAGGTGCGCGCGACCGACTTCAGCGTGCCGGAGCTGCACGAGGGCGACGACGTGGTCCTCCTCGACGTGGCCACGAGCCCGCCCGAGTTCCGCTACTCGTTCTTCGACTTCCAGCGCCGCACGCCCCTGCTGTGGCTGGTCCTGGGCTTCGTCGTCGTGGTCATCATCTTCGGGCGCTCCCAGGGCGCCCGCGCCTTGCTGGGCCTGGTCGCCAGCGGGGCCGTGCTGGTGGCGTTCGTGGTGCCGGCGTTGCTGCGGGACTCGCCGACGCTGCCCGTTGCCCTGGCGGGAACGGTGGCCATCGCCTTCATCGCCCTCTACCTGGCGCACGGCTTCAAGCTGGGTACCACCGTCGCGCTCGGTGGCACGCTGGTCGCACTGGCTATCACCAGCGGCCTGGCGGTGGCGGTGGTGAGCGCCACCCACCTCACCGGCCTGGCCGACGACAGCGCCCAGGTGCTGCGGGTGACGGCGGAGGCGCTCGACCTGCGGGGGCTGCTGATCGCGGGGATCGTGATCGGAGCATTGGGGGTCCTGGACGACGTCACGGTCAGCCAGGTGTCGACCGTCGACGCGCTGCGGCGGGCCAATCCCGGCCTGCCGCGCCGCCTCCTCTACCGCGAGGCCATGCGGGTCGGCCGGGATCACGCGGCCTCGACGGTCAACACCCTGGTGCTCGCCTACGCCGGTGCCTCGTTGCCGTTGCTGCTGTTCTTCGCCCAGGGCGACCAGCCGGCGGCTCGGATGCTCACGCGCGAGCTGGTCGCCGTCGAGATCGTGCGCATGCTGGTGGGCTCGATCGGCCTAGTGGCTGCGATACCGATCACGACCGGCCTCGCAGCGCTGGTCATGGGGACGGGCGAGGTCCCGCGGCACGACGACGGCTTCCGGCAAGCCCCATGGCGCGAAACCCCGCAGCGCCCGCCTCGCGTGGCGACGGCCCCCGTCGCCCCGGCCCCCGGCGGCGGGGGCGACGGGGGCCGGCCGCCGCCGGGCTGAGAGGCCGAGCGCACAGGCCGGTCACCCGTCGGCCAGGAGCTTCTCCCGCCGCTCGAACAGCTCCTCCGCCGCCGCCTGCGCCTCGGCGCGCACCGCAGCCGCGTCGAACGTGGCCGGCAGCCCCTGCGACACCAGGCGCCGGCCGTCGACCCAGACGTCGCGCACGTCACGGCCGGAGGCCGAGAACACCAGGTGGGCGGCGACGTTGAGGTTCGGGCCGTGGAGGACCGGCGTGGTGTGCAGGCCGCCGAGCCACACGGTCACGAGGTCCGCGCGCTTGCCGGGCTCGAGCGAGCCGGTCGTGCCGGCCAGGCCCAGGGCCCGGGCGCCGTCGATCGTGGCCATGGCGAGCACGTCCCAGGGGTCGCCCGCGGTCGGGTCGAGCGTGGTCAGCTTCTGCAGCAGCGCCGCGACCTTCGTCTCCTCGAGGAGGTCGAGGTTGTTGTTCTCCTTCTCGCCGTCGGTCCCCAGGCCCACGACCACGCCGGCGGCGCGCAGGTCCGCCAGCGGGGCCGCGCCGGACGCCAGCTTCATGTTCGAGCACGGGCAGTGCGCCACCGCCGTTCCCGTCTGCGCCAGCAGCTCGATCTCGCGGTCGTCGAGCCAGACGCAGTGCGCGATCACCGTGCGCGGCCCGAGGATCCCCCGCTGGTGGAACAGCTCGATGGGCCGGCGGCCCCAGCGCTCGAGCGACTGCTCGACCTCCCAGGTGGTCTCCGAGGAGTGCGTGTGCAGGCCGGAGTCGAACTCCTGGGCGAGCGCCCGCGCCGCGACGAAGCAGCCCTCGGTGCAGTAGAGGAGGTGCTCGAGCCCGACCCAGGCCCGCACACGGCCGCCGGCGTGACCGGCGCCGACGGCCTCGAGCAGCGCCCGATTCGAGTCGATCGACTCGAAGTAGTCGTAGCCGGCCTCGTCGGCGACGTACGGGACCAGCGTCGCCCGGATGCCGAGCCGCTCGGCGACCGCCGCCGACCCATCCATGAACCGCCACATGTCCATCACCGACGTGGTGCCGGCCAGGAGGCCCTCGGCGTAGCAGTGCAGCGAGGCCACCCGGGCGATCTCGGGGGTCAGCGCGCGGTGCGCGGGGTCGACGTAGGTGCGCAACCAGTCCCACAGCGACAGCGACTCCGCGGTGCCGCGCAGGAGCCCGGAGTGCATGTGGCAGTTGTGGAGGCCGGGGATGACCGCGTGGCCCGTCGCGTCGACCACCTCGACGCCGCCGGCCGCCCGGGGATCGGCGTCGACGGCCTCGACCGGGCCGACGGCGGCGATCGTGTCCCCGTCGAGGAGCACCGAGCCGGGGTCGAGGACGCTGGCCCCGCCCGCCATGGGCAGGACGATGCCGTTGCGGATCAGGACGCGGGCCACGCCGCCCAAGGCAAGGACCCCGGTGGCGCGTTGTCAACGTGCCGGGGTCCGCCCGGGGCGGGGCCGGCCCGGCGGGCCCCGCGTCGCTCCGCTGTAGGGTCGCCGCGTGACGGTGGACGCCCCCGAAACGGCCTCGGCCCCGGTCGACCTGCTGGTGGCGGGGGCCGACCTGGTGGTCACCATGGACGACGACCGGCGCGAGCTGGCCGGGGGCTGGGTGGCGTGCCGCGACGGGTTCGTGGTCGCAGTGGGCGGCGGATCCGACCCGGCGCCGCAGGCGGCCCGGGTGCTGCGAGCGGACGGCTGCCTGGTCACGCCGGGCCTGGTCAACACCCATCACCACATCTACCAGAACCTCACCCGCGCCTATCGGCCCGCCACCAGCAGCTCGCTGTTCGACTGGCTCACCACCCTCTACCCGCTGTGGGCACGCCTGGACGAGGAGGCGGCGTACGTCTCGGCGTGGGTCGGTCTGGCCGAGCTCGCGGTCGGCGGCTGCACCACGTCCACCGACCACCTGTACGTCCACCCGGCCCACGCCGGCGACCT
>DATFVX010000275.1:0-10031 GCA_035259985.1 Acidimicrobiales bacterium
AGGATCGTGGGGACGATGTCGATGGCGTGCACGTATTGGGTGCGGACCTCGCCGCGGCCGCCGAAGCCGCTGGGCCAGCGAACGATCAGCGGATCGGCCACGCCCCCCTCGTGCGTCTCGCGCTTCCAGCGCCGGAACGGGGTGTTGCCGGCGACGGTCCACCCCCACGGGTAGTTGTTGTGGATGCGGGGCCCGCCGATCTCGTCGATGCGCTCGGCCGCCTCCTCCATGGTGCGGGGCACGAGGTTCCAGGCCCGGACGTCGTTGAGCGAGCCCACGGGACCGCCCTCGGACGAGGCCCCGTTGTCCGACAGGACGAGCACCAGCGTGCGGTCCAGCTCGCCGCTCCGCTCGAGCCGGTCGACCAGGCGCCCGACCTGCGCGTCGGTGTGCGAGAGCATCCCCGCGAAGGCCTCCATGTACCGCGCGTAGACCCGGCGCTCCTCGGGCGAGAGGTCGTCCCAGGCCGGCACCCAGTCGGGCCGTGCCGAGAGCTCGGTGTGGGCCGGCAGGAGCCCGGCCTCAAGCTGGCGCCGCAGCGCCGCATCCCGCCACCGGTCCCAGCCGGCGTCGAACCAGCCGCGGTAGCGGGCGATCCAGTCGCGGGGAGCCTGGTGGGGCGAGTGGCAGGCCCCGGTCGCCAGGTAGAGCAGCCAGGGCTTGTCCACGTCGACGTGGCGTAGGTCGTCCAGGAACTCGATGGCGTGGTCGACGAGGTCCTCGGTGAGGTGGTAGCCGTCGTCGTAGGTGCGGGGCGGCTCGACGAAGTGGTTGTCGTGCGCCAGGGCCGGCACGAACTGGTGGGTCTCGCCCGAGAAGAACCCGTAGAACCGCTCGAAGCCGCGGCCGAGCGGCCAGCGATCGCGGCGGGCGCCGAGGTGGACCTCCTCCTCGGGCGTCAGGTGCCACTTGCCGACGGCGTACGCGGCGTAGCCGTGGGGCGTGAGCATCTCGGGCAGCAGCCCGCAGGAGCGGGGAATGCGGGCGTCGTAGCCGGGGAACCCGCTGGCGAGCTCGATGATCCGGCCCATCCCACAGGTGTGGTGGTTGCGCCCGGTGAGGACGCAGGCCCGAGTCGGGCTGCACAGCGCGGTGGTGTGGAAGTTGGCGTAGCGCAACCCCTCGGCCGCCAGGCGATCGAACGTGGGGGTCGCGATGTCGGAGCCGAAGCAGCCGAACTGCGCGAACCCGACGTCGTCGAGCAGCACGACCAGGACGTTGGGTGCCCCGGCCGGGGGTGCGGGCTCGGGTGGCCACGACGGCTCCGACTCCCAGTGGTAGCGGCCGATCCGTCCGGTGAACTCGCCTGGATCCACTGTCCCGAACCCCTCTCGCTCGTCGCCGCATCGCCGAACTTGCGGTGGTTGATGCCCCCATGGGGGCTCTAGCTGCCGCAAGTTCGAGGGTGCGTGCAGAGAGCCTAGGGAGCACGCCGCAGTCGGGTCGGCGCCGTCCCGGGGGTGCGCCGCATGACACACGCCTTCGGTGTCAGCTGACGATCAACGCCGCGGTCGGATTCCCGATGATCGGGTCGCACAAGGAACACGGCGAGTCGAGCAGCGAGGAGGCGGACCGATGGTGCCGTTCGATGCATTCGAGGTCATCGGCCGGGAGCGCCGCGAGGCGCTGACGGCCGAGGCCGATAACCACCGGCTGGCGCGGCCGGCCCGCCTGCGGGCCCGGTGGGCGCTGGTCACCAGGATGTCGTCGTTGGCGTCGTCGATCCGTCGACCGGGCCGGCGCTTCCAGCGGCGTCCCGCGGACTGTTACGTGAAGGTCGCCCGCCCCGCGCGGCGCGCGACCTGAGGGACGGGCGGGTCAGCGGGCGTTGACCATCGCGTCGGCCGACATCGCGAAGTAGTCGAGCAGGCGGGCCTCCACCACCGGGTGGAGGCCCCGCTCGACCACCAGGCTGTCGAGCGCGGCGCCCATGTGGCGCAGCCAGGCGTCGCGCTCGGGCGCACCGATCACAAACGGTGCGTGGCGCATGCGCAGCCGCGGGTGACCCCGCTCCTCGGAGTAGGTCGTCGGGCCGCCCCAGTACTGGCCGAGGAACAGCGCCAGGTGGCGCCGCGGACCCGCGAGATCGTCGGGATAGAGCGGGCGCAGCAGGGGGTCCATCGCCACGCGCCGGTAGAAGCGCTCGACGAGGTCGTCGAAGAACGGCTGGCCACCCAGTGCCTCGTAGACGTTCAGGACCGATGCCTCGCCGCCCGCCTCGGCCTCACTCACGACGCCTCCTCGTTGCGGTCGCGGCGGAAACCGTGGCCGAAGAACCCGCCGCGCGGGCGGGCGTGCGCGTGGAAGTGGTCGGGGATGTTGCGCATGTTGTCGTCGACGTAGTGACCGTCGAACACGTGGTCCGCAACGTGGGCCAGGCGGCCCAGCATGTGCTGCAGGTCCGCGGCCGGCGGATCGACCCCGTGCCAGCGCCAGACGACCATGGGCGTCGCGCAGATCTCACAATCGGCGATCCAGCACACCTCGTCCTCGTGGTACCAGGGGGTGATGCGTTCGGCTGCGCAGAGCAGGCAGCCATCGTGGCGCTCGCCGGGGGGCACGGCGATCGAGCGTACAGGCGCCGGGGGCCTGCCCCGCGCGGGCCGGGAGCGGTTGGGACGCCGACCGGCCCTCGCTACCGTCGCGCCGATGCCATCGCAATCCGTCGGCACGGGCTACTTCATCGTCCCCGACGAGGGGTCGGGGCCGGGGATCCTCGTCCTCCATGCCTGGTGGGGGCTCACGCCGTTCTTCAAGGGGCTGTGCGACCGGCTGGCCGACCACGGCTTCGTGGCCCTCGCCCCCGATCTGTTCGGCGGCCAGACCACCAGCGATCCAAAGGAGGCCGAGACCCTGCTCGCCAACGCCGACATGGACGCCACCCTGGAGCTCGTCCGGTCGAGCCTCCTCACCCTTCGCCGCATGCCCGTGACGCCGGACGCACCGGTGGGCGTGCTGGGGTTCTCGATGGGCGCGTCCTGGGCGCTGCTGCTGGCCGGCCGCATGCCCGAGCTGGTCGACGCGACGACCGTGTTCTACGGGTCGCAGAGCATCGACATGGCCCCGGCCCGCTCGGCGTTCCTCGGCCACTTCGCCGAGACCGACCCGTGGGTCAGCGACGACGAGCTGACGCTCCTCGAGTCGGAGCTGCACGTGCTCGGCAAGGACGTCACGTTTCACCGCTACCCGGGAACCGGCCACTGGTTCTTCGAAGCGGACCAGCCGGCGTACGACGAGGCAGCGGCCCAGCTGGCCTGGGACCGCACCCTGACGTTCTTCCAGACCCACCTCGACCCCTAGCCGGACGAGCGTTACGTAGTCAGTCCACGCGGCAGTCGGCGATCGCGCGGTCGATGGCGGACACCACCTCCGCCGGTGGCTCGGCCGACCGGTTGGCCTCGACGAGCTGGTCGAGGGGCACGGCGCGGACGAAGCAGTCGGCCACGCCGAACGCCCGGTCGACGTCGCCCGCCGTCCCGCCTGCGGCCAGCATGACCTGCACCCGCACCGCCGGCAGGGTCAGGGCGTCGAGTGCGCCGCCCGACGGCCGGGTGGCGGCCCCCGGCTCGCAGGTGGAGACCCGGGCGAGGCCGCCGTCGGACCGAACCTGGGCGGCCCCCTCGGGGCTGGCGGACGCCCACGCCTGGAGCGCACCGAGCAGCTCCTCGCCGTCCCGGGCCGAATCACCCTCCACCGCCAGGTCCATGCACGTCGTCCCGCCGCGGTCGTAGACGACAAAGGCGTCGCCGCCCCAGCCGTCCACCGCCGAGAGTGCGTCCAGCGGATCGATCCGCTCGCTCAGCAACAGGAAGAGCGGCAGGGCCCCGAGGCTGTCGTCCTCACCGATCTGATCGCCCCCGCTCGGCACGGTCGGGGCGGCCACGTCGTGAGCCGACTGGCCGGAGAAGTACGACCGGGGATCGACCATCTGCTCGGTCGTCGTGGGCGGCTCGTCGAACGCCTCGTCGACGGCGCTGTTGCCGCCGTCGGCGGCGATCAGCTCGACGAGCCACGGCCCGAGGGCGTAGGGCGCGCCCTCCATGGCGACCAGCACCCCGGGGACCGCGCCGAGCTGTTCCTCCGCCTCACCGGAGGTCTGGTCGGCGGCGTCCAGGTAGGTGTCCCGCTCCTCGCTCGGCAGCGAGCGGACGTACGCCTGCTGGATGCGGGTGGCGTCCCCCTCGATGAGCGCCAGGTAGCCGGTGAGCTGGTCACCGGTCGGATCGACGTCGTCGAGCATCTCCTCGAGGTCGAAGTGCTGGTCCTGGAGCACGTGGACGAGCTCGTGCGCGAGCGTGACCCGCATGTCGGTGTTCATGTCGGTGCCGCGCACGGCGATGCGTTCCGTCTGGGGGTCGTAGAAGGCGACCGTGGCCGTGTCCGACAGGTCGTTCGCCGACTCCACCGGGTCGAAGTCCGCGGGCACCAGCCCCAGCGCCCGGAGCGGCGCCGTGCCCTCCTCGATCGTCCGTCGGTCACCGCTGGTGAGCTCGGACTCGTCCACCCGGGTCCGCTGCGAGTACTGCTCGGGGGTGAGGAAGTCCACGGGGACGGGATGGTCGAAGTCGAGTCCGCGCTCGTCCTCGACGAATGCGGCCAGGTCGACCACGCGCGGGTCCCATCGGTCGGGGTGCCAGGTCGCCCGGTCCTCGGTGACGACGTAGATCGCACCCGCCGTCACCCCGAGGCAGGCGACGACGGCGACCGTGGTCAGCAGCCGCGACCGCCGGCGCGGCCCCAGTGGGAGCGGTGGCGGAGGTGGGTGCGGTGGGGGGGACCACTGCGGCCGGGGTGGCGCGTACGCCGGTGGTGGCGCCCAGGGAGGGGCCGGGGGCGGGGGTGGAGGCGCCGCGGGCCGGCGCCACTCCGCGGGCGGCCACGGCGGAGGCGGCCACGCCGGGGGCGGCCCCGCCGGCGGGTGGTCGCTCACTCGACGCCGTCCAGGCCGCTGCGCAGCTGGCGAACGAACGCCGCCGCCTCGTCGGGGCCCCCGCCGTCGAGCAGCCGCCGGACCAGGGCCGAGCCGACGATCACGCCGTCGGCCACGGCCGCCACCTCGGCCGCCTGCTGGGGGTTGGACACGCCCACGCCGACCAGCACCGGCTTGTCGGTCACGGCCTTGAGCCGCGCCGCGATGTCGTATGCGCTCCGCTGCAACCGGTCGCGCTCGCCGGTGACGCCCAGCAGGCCTACGCCGTAGACCCAGCCGCGGCTGCGGGCACAGATCCGAGCGAGCCGTTCGTCGGAGGCGGTGGGCGCCGCCAGCAGGATCGTCTCGACCCCGCTTCCGTCGGCCGCTACGGCCCACTCCCCCACCTCCTCCAGCGGGAGGTCGGGCACGATCGCACCGGCGACGCCGGCGGCCGCCAACGACGACGCAAACCGCTCGTGACCGGCGTGATGGACGGTGTTGTAGTACGTCATCACGACCGGGGGGACCCCTCCCGCGTCGAGCCGGCCCAGGGCGTCGACGATGGCGTGGGGGGTGGCGCCGGCCGCCAGGGCCCGCTCCGACGCGGCCTGGATGGTGGGACCGTCCATGACCGGGTCCGAGAAGGGGATGCCCACCTCGATGGCGTCCGCACCGGCGTCGGCGATGGCCTCGACGACCCGCTCCCAGCCGGGAAGGCCCCCGGTCACGTACGGCACGAGCAGCTTGCGCCCGGCGGTCCGACCGGAGCGCAGGCGCGACTCCAGGGCCCCGGCCACCGCCACCGTCGTCACCCGCCGATCTCCCCCGGCCCCCCGCCCACCTTCACGACCTCGCCCATCAGCCGGGCGACCTGTTCGACGTCCTTGTCCCCGCGGCCGGACATGTTGAGGAGGACGACCTTGCCGGCCAGGCTGTCCCGCTCCCGGCTGATCCACGCCAGCCCGTGGGCCGATTCGAGCGCCGGGATGATGCCCTCGGTGCGGGCCAGCAGGGCGAAGGCGTCGAGCACCTCGGCGTCGGTGACCGGGATGTAGCGGGCCCGGCCGATCGTGGCGAGGTGGGCGTGCTCGGGCCCGATGCCCGGATAGTCGAGGCCCGCCGACACCGATTCGGCTTCCAGCACCTGGCCGTCCTCGTCCTGGAGCAGGAGCGACCTGGATCCGTGGACCACGCCCGGAACCCCCCGGCCCACGGCCGCGCCGCCGGCCGGCTCCGCTCCCACCAGCTCCACGCCGGGAAGGTCCACGAACGCCGAGAAGATGCCGATCGCGTTGGAACCGCCGCCCACGCACGCCACCACGACGTCGGGATCCCGACCCAGCAACGCCCTGGCCTGGTCGCGGGCCTCGTCACCCACCACGCGCTGGAGCTCCCGGACCAGGAAGGGGTAGGGGTGCGGGCCCATCGCCGAGCCCAGGCAGTAGTGCGTCGAGTCGACCGTGGCCACCCAGTCGCGCAGGGCCTCGTTGATCGCGTCCTTCAGCGTCCGGCTGCCCGACGACGCCGGCCGCACATCCGCCCCCAGCAGCCGCATCCGGAAGACGTTGAGGGCCTGGCGCTCCATGTCGACGTCGCCCATGTAGACGGTGCACTCGAGTCCCAGCAACGCGGCGGCGGTGGCCGTCGCCACGCCGTGCTGGCCGGCCCCGGTCTCGGCCACCAGCCGGGTCTTGCCCATGCGCCTGGCCAGCAGGGCCTGGCCGAGCACGTTGTTGATCTTGTGGGACCCGGTGTGGTTGAGGTCCTCGCGCTTGAGCAGCACCCGCGTGCCCAGCTCGGCCGACAGGTTGGCGCAGTCGGTGAGCAGGGACGGCCGGCCGGCGTAGTCGCGCAGCAGGCCATCGAGCTCTGCCCGGAAGCCGGTGTCCGTCCACGCGTCGCGGAACTCCCGCTCCAGCTCCTGGCACGCCGGGACCAGCGTCTCGGGGACGAAGCAACCCCCGAAGTCGCCGAACCGGCCCCGCGTCCCGGGGTCTCCCATCAGCGTGGTGGCCTGGCTCATGGGCGCTCGTCGACCATCCAGTCGAATGGCCGGTCGAGTCGGTCGCCCTGGGACGCCGACGGGAGCGGCTCCGCGCCCTTGGCGGCTGTGACGAACGCCCGCACCCTCCTGGGGTCCTTGTGGCCGGGCGCCGACTCGACGCCGCTGGCCGCGTCCACGCCCCACGGCCGGACGACCCGCACGGCGTCGGCCACGTTGGCCGGGGTGAGCCCGCCGGCGAGGATCACGCGGCGGTTGAACGGCGCGCCCTCGGCCAGCGACCAGTCGAACACGTCGCCGGAGCCGGGGGTGGCCGAGTCGATCATGATCGCATCGGCGCCGTAGTCGTCGGCGGCCTCGAGCGCGGGATCGCCGGCCGCGAACGCCTTGATCACCAGCCGGACGCGCTGACGGATCCAGTGCGAGTCACCGGGCGTCTCCGCGCCGTGGAGCTGCGCCGCCCGCAGCCTCGTGTGGTGGACGGTGTCGACCACGCGCTGGCGGGACTCGTCCCGGAACACGCCCACGGTGACGATCTCGGCGGGCAGCCGCTTCACGATGTCCGCCGCCTTCTGCGGTGCGATCTGGCGCGGCGAGGGGGCGAAGATGAAGCCGACCGCATCGGCGCCCATGGCCACCGCCAGGAGCGCGTCCTCTTCGCTGGTGACGCCGCAAATCTTGACGAACACGCTGGCAGGCTAGTGGACCCCCCGCGGAAGTCGTCATGGCGTTTCGCCGGCCAGATTCGCCGCTGGACATCGTCCTGCTACCCGGTGGAACCGGCCGCCCGCAGCGCCCGGACGGCACCCGCAGGGTCGCCGGAGGTCACCAGCGACTCCCCCACCAGCACGGCGTCGAACCCGGCCCCGGCCAGGGCGGCGGCATCCTCCGGTCCCCGGATGCCCGACTCGGCGACCCGGACGACGTCGGCGCCGCGCTCCGTCAGCGCCCGGCCCACCCGCTGGGCCCGGCCGCTGTCGACCTCGAAGGTGACGAGGTCGCGTTGGTTGACGCCCACCAGGCCTGCGCCCGCCGCCAGGGCCCGGTCGAGCTCGAGCTCGTCGTGCACCTCGACAAGTGCGTCGAGCCCCAGCTCGCCGGCCAGCGCGTGGAAGTCCCGCAGCTCGGCGTCGTCGAGTGCGGCCGCGATGAGGAGCACGGCGTCGGCGCCCATGAGACGCGCGTCGCACACGTCGACGGCGGCGACCGTGAAGTCCTTGCGCAGCACCGGGAGGGCGGTCGCCCCGCGCGCGTCCCGCAGGTCGTCGGGCGACCCTCCGAAGAACTCGCTGTCGGTCAGCACCGAGAGGCAGGTGGCCCCGCCGCTCTCGTACGCCTGGGCGAGGGCGGCCGGGTCGAGGAGAGCATCGAGGTCGCCCCTGGACGGCGAGCGTCGCTTGACCTCGGCGATCACGCCCAGGCCGCCGACCGACCGGAGTGCGGCGGCGAACCCCCGTGCCGGCGGCCGGGACTGCGCCTCGCCGATGAGGGCGTCGAGCCGCCGGGTGTCGGCGCGCGCCGTCTGCCGGTGGGCGGCGACGATCCGCTCCAGGTAGGTCGCCACCCGCTGGTCAGGCACGCCCCACCCCGGTCACCCGGCGGCGGCGTCGCCCTTGCGCTTGACGATCTCGACCCGGCGCAGGTCCGGGGGACCGTCGAACAGGCCCGCCATCGATCCGGCCAGCTCCGCCATCGCCGGGCCGGACATGTGGGCCTCGAATGCCGCCTGATCCGAGTACAGCTCGGTGAGCCAGATTCCCGCCGGGTCGGTCGTGTCGGCGTAGAGGACGTACTGCAGGGTCCCGGGCTCGGATCCGGCGGCGTCCACGAGGCGACCCAGCGCCGCCATGGCCTCGTCGCGCTTGCCGTCGGCGGCGTTGATCCTGACGATGTAAGCGACCTCGGACATGGGCGGGCACGCTAGTGGGGCGGCCCGCAACACGGCGCCGAAAATCGACGAGTGTCACGAGCCGCCCCACTACTGGATCCCCGCTGACATCACTGTTTCGGGCCACGCGCCATGGCCCGCAGCGGGGCCAGGACGAACAGCCCGGCAGCGGCGATGAACGCCCCCGCGGCGAGCGCCATCAGCGTCGGCGCCGTGAAGAAGATCCCGGCCACGAACAGGGCGATCGCCGACAGCAGCATGGCGGGCGGGAGGATCGCCCACCAGCCGACGAGCGCCCGGGTGGGCGCGATGGGCCGGCCGTCGGCCAGGTCGGCCCATTCGTCGGCCGTGAGCCGTGCGTCGGGGTCGATGGGCCAGTGGTCGCCGTCCGCGGCCCACGGCACGTACGGCGGCGTCGCCTCCTCGGGCGCCACGAACGGCACGTCGCGGGCACCCCCGGCCAGCGTCCGGTCGTATGCGGCCCGCCTGACCGGGTCACCGAGCACGGCCCACGCGACGTTGAGCGCGCGCATGTGGCCCGGGTCGCCACCCGCGTCGGGATGGTGGTCACGTGCGGCGGCCCGGTACGCGGCCCGCACCTCTGCGTGCGTAGCGCTGGCCCGGACGCCGAGGACGTCGTAGTGGCTGGGCGGCGTCACCGTCATCCGATCGGCAGCTCGACCACGGTGACCGGCAGCGCGGCGTCACCGGCGCGCACCTCGGCGGCGGCCGGGGGCGTGACGCCCCGGCGGACGTAGCCGAGCGCCACGGGTCGACCCGTCCCCACCGCCGCCGAGGTCACCGTGCCGACGTCCGCGCCGTCGACCACCACGGCTGCGCCCACCGGCGGCACGTCGCCGGCGCCGGAGACCAGCCCACGCAGGTGGCGGGCGACGTGGCCGCCGCGACTGTCGATCCGGGCGACCAGCTCCTGGCCGGTGAAGCAGCCCTTGGTGAAGCTGACGGAGGCGTCGATGACCCACTGGCCCGCCTCGGCCGGGATGGTGGCGTCGGTCAGCTCGGCGCCCATGAGCGGCACCCCCGAGCGGATCCGGAGGCTGGCGTACGACGACGCGTCGGCCTCCGGGATACCGGCCGGCGGCTCGACGAACCCGCCCAGCAGGTCCACGCCGTCGACGCCCGGCCACCCGGCCGGGACCACCACTACGCCATCGCCCCTGGCGGCGGGCGCCGCTGCGGCGGCCCCCGGTCCGCGGAGCGCGACGGTG
>DATFVX010000276.1:0-23501 GCA_035259985.1 Acidimicrobiales bacterium
GTACTTGACGGCCCGCATGCCGCCGGCGTTGGTACCGACGTTGCCGCCGATGCTGGCGCTGTACTCGCCGGGATAGACGGGGTACACGAGCTCCAGCGGCGCCAACTCGGCGTCGAGCTGGTCGAGCTGGACGCCCGGCTCGACCACGGCGACGAAGTTGTCCCTGTCGATCTCGACGATCCGGTTCATGCGCTCGAACGACACGACGACGCCGTCGGGACGCGGGACGCACCCGCCCGACATCCCGGTGCCCGCACCCCGGGCGGTGACCGGCAGGTGATGCTCGTTCGCCAAGCGGAGGACGGCCGCCACCTCCTCGGTCGAGGCCGGTGCGACCACCGCCAGGGGCCGCTGTGGCTCGGCGGTCAGCGCCTCGTCGTGGCCGTCGTCGTCCTTGATGGCGTCGCCGGTCCGCACATGCTCCGGGCCGACCACGCCGGCGAGGAGCTCGATCGGGCCTGTGGCCATGGCCGGACCCTAGTGGGCACCAGCGGCGACGCGAGGGTGAACAATGGGGCCATGGCCAAGCTCACCCATGACGAAGCCGAGTCCCGCCTGGCCGACGTTCCGGGCTGGGGCATAGCCGACGGCGCACTGCACCGCGAGATCGAGTTCCGCAACTTCGTCGAGGCCTTCGGCTTCATGGCGATGGTGGCGCTGGAGGCCGAGAAGCTCGACCATCACCCCGACTGGTCCAACTCGTGGAACCGGGTGGTGATCGACATCTCGTCGCACGCGGAAGGCGGCATCACCGACAAGTGCTTCGCACTCGCCGCGGCCGTGAACAAGGCGCTGGGGGAGTAGCGCCCACGTCGACCGCGGGTCCGCTTTACCTGGAACCGCGCTGCTTTCCCGGCCACGTCCACGTGAGCACCAAGAACCTGCCACTGAGGTACTGGTTCTGGCAGATCCCCTACCAGTGGATTGCGAGCGCCAAGGCGTTGACCGTCGAACGAGGCTGCTGACCTGACGCGGCGACGGCGGCCGGTGACTCCGACATTGCCGTACCGCGGCGAGGAAGGCGCTTGTCAGCGGCGGGCTTCGGCGTGCTCGTCGAGGCCCTGCAGCAGCGTGTTCCACGACAGCGTCGCGCACTTGATCCGCACCGGGAACTTCACCACGCCCCGGAGCGCCTCGAGGTCGCCGAGCTTCACGTCCGCGTCGGGCTCCTCGCCGAGCTCGCCGTCGCCATCCCCGTCGGGGGGGCCGTCGAGCGACTGCTCGTGGATCGACATCATGCCCTTGAACGCCCGCGACAGCGCCCGCACCTCGTCGAGGGTCTTGCCCTTGATGGCGGACGACATCATCGACGCCGACGATTGGCTGATGGAGCAGCCCTGGCCGCCGATGCGGATGTCCCTCACGGAGTCGCCCTCGACGTCCAGGTAGAGCACGACCTCGTCGCCGCACAGGGGATTGAAGCCCTCGACCCGCGTCGCGGGCGGCGCGTCCAGCTCGCCCCGGTTCCGCGGGTTCCGGTAGTGATCGAGGATGATCTCTCGGTAGAGGTCTTCGAGGCCCGGCATGCGGTTCGCGATCCTATCGGCGACGGCTGACGGTCAGATTGCGAAGAAGTCGGACGCGGCGTCGATGGCGTCGCCGAGCGCATCGACGTCCGACTCGTCGTTGTACACGTAGAGCGAGGCCCGGGCGGTGGCGGCCACGCCCAGCTCGCGCATCAGCGGCTTGGCACAGTGGTGCCCCGCCCTGACGCACACGCCGTGCTGGTCCAACACCTGGGTCAGGTCGTGGGGGTGGAGGTCGCGGTAGGTGAACGACAGGACGCCGCCGCGCTGGGCGGGCTCCGACGGCCCGTGGATCTGCAGGTCCCCGCCGAAGCGCTCGGTGAGGGAGCGCAGCGCGTACCCGGTGAGGCCGACCTCGTGCTCGCGCACCGCCTCCATGCCCAGCCCGCTCAGGTAGTCGACCGCGGCGCCGAGCCCGACCGCCTCCGCGATGGGCGGCGTGCCGGCCTCGAACTTCCACGGCAGCTCGTTGGGCGTGAAACCCTCCTTGGTGACGTTGAGGATCATCTCGCCCCCGGTGAGGAACGGCGGCGTGGCGTCGAGGATCTCCTCGGTGCCCCAGAGGACGCCGATCCCGGTGGGGCCGCACATCTTGTGGCCGGTGAAGGCGGCGAAGTCGGCGCCCCAGGCGGCGACGGCGGTGGGCACGTGCGGCACGTACTGGCTGGCGTCGATCACGGCGATGGCCCCGGCCGCGTGGGCCACGTCGACGAGCCGCTCGATCGGATTGAGCGTGCCCAGCACGTTGGACATGGCGGCAAATGACACCACCCGGGCCCCGTCCACCAGGCGGTCGAGGTCGGTCAGGTCGAGGTGGCCGTCGGGCCCGACGGGGATCCAGCGGAGCTCGATCCCGAGCTCCGCGACGAGCTGGTGCCACGGGACGATGTTGGCGTGGTGCTCGAGCTCGGTGATCACCACGGGATCGCCGGCCCGCAGGTTGGCTCGGCCCCAGGCCTTGGCCACCAGGTTGAGTGCCTCGGTCGCGTTCTTGGCGAACACGACCTCGCGCGGCGAGCCGGCGCCGACGAAGCCGGCAACCTTGGCCCTGGCCCCCTCGAACGCGGCCGTGGCCTCCTCGGCGATCAGGTACGTGCCCCGATGGACGTTGGCGTTGGACTGCTCGTAGTAGCGCTCGATGGCGTCGAGCACGGACCGGGGCTTTTGCGAGGTGTTGGCCGAGTCGAGGTAGACGAGCCGCTGGCCCCGCACCACGCGGTCGAGGATGGGGAAGTCCTTGCGAATGCGCGCCACGTCGAGGCCGCCCGACGGCGTCGCGGCCCGGCTCAGCGGTGTCTCGTTCAGCGCCATGCGTCGTAGCCCTCTCGTTCGAGGCGAGCCGCCAGCTCGGGGCCACCGCTGTCGACAATACGCCCGTCGATGAGGATGTGGACCCGATCCGGCCTGAGGTACTCGAGCAAACGCTGGTAGTGCGTGATCGTGAGAATGCCCAGCTCGGGTCGGTCCTTGCGCACCTCGTCAACGCCCCGGGCCACCACCTTGAGCGCGTCGATGTCCAGGCCCGAGTCGGTCTCGTCGAGGATGGCCACCTCGGGCTCGAGGATCGCCATCTGCAGGATCTCGTTCCGCTTCTTCTCGCCCCCGGAAAACCCCTCGTTGAGGTAGCGGTCGGCGAAGGACGGGACCATGTCGAGGCGCTGCATCCACTCCATGATCGCCAGCCGCAGCTCGAGCACGGACAGGTCGATGCCCTTGCGCGCCGAGAGCGCCTGGCGCAGGAAGTTGATGACCGACACGCCCTGGATCGCCTGGGGGTACTGGAACGCCAGGAACATCCCGGCCTTGCCCCGCACATCGGTGTCCCAGTCGGTGATGTCGTCGCCCCGGAACCGGATGCGACCCTGGGTGACCTCGTACTCGGGGTTCCCCAGCAGGGCGTTCGCGAGCGTCGACTTGCCGGAGCCGTTGGGGCCCATCAGCGCGTGCACCTCGCCGGCGCCGAGCGTTAGGTCGACCCCCCGGAGGATCTCGCCGCCGTCGCCCGCCGGCCGCACATGCAGGTCGGCGATCTCGAAGAGGGGCTCGGACATGGAGGCCAGTGTATTAGCCCTATGCGCATAGGAGAAATACCCCCCTTGCCGGTTCCCGATCCATGAGTAAGGTCAGCGGCAATGGGCTCCCCGGTTGGAGGTGGCCTCGGCCACCTGGCGGCGGGCGCTCCTGTGACCCTGGTCGATGGGGCGTCGTTCTGCATCTCGGGGGCCTGCGGCGACATCGCCGTCGACGTCGAGGGGCTGATCGTGGCGGGCTACCGGCTGCTGTCGCGCTGCGTCATGACGGTCAACGGCCGGCGCCTGGCCCCGGTCGACAGCCACGTCGACGACCCCTCGGCCGGGACGTTCGTGTGCCGGGCGCACGCATCGGGCGCCGACGGTGGAACCGCCGACGGGCCCATCGTGATCCGGCGCCGCTTCCTCGGCGAGGGCATGCGGGACGACGTCGAGATCCGCAACCCCGGCGATGAGGCGGCGTACGTGGAGGTCGCCATCGAGCTGGCGGCAGATCTGGCGAGGGCGGACGAGCTGCGCGACGGCGGCTTCGACGGCGAGGCGGTCGAGCCGGAGCTCGAGCGCCCGGGCGGGAGCGGCGGCGGCACATCGAGACGCACCGAGCTGGTCCTCGCTCGCGGCCACGGTGCTGCGCGGCTCGGGTGCCGGATCGGCGCGGTCGAGGGCGTCACCGTCAGGCCGGGCCGCCTGGACTGGGAGGCGATCGTGCCCGCCCGCGGGACGAGGTCGTTCAGCGTCGTGATCACGCCCATCGTCGCCGGGGCGGAGCTCGCGCCGCGGTACCCCCTCGGCGCCCCGGTGGAGCGCAGCGAGTCGGGCTGGCGGCTCGACCGCTGGCAGCGCGGCGCGCCCGAGGTGACCTCCGATCACCACGGCCTGCTCGCCACCCTGCGGCGCAGCGCCCACGACCTCGGGAGCCTCCGGGTCCTCGACCCGGACTTCCCCGAGCGCGCCGTGGTCGCAGCCGGCGCCCCCTGGTTCCTCGCGCTGCACGGGCGCGACGCCATCTTCGCCGCGTACATGAGCCTGATCCTCGACCCGGAGCTGGCCCTCGGCACCGTCGAGACGCTCGCCCGCTTCCAGGGGCGCGACGTCGACGAGCGCACCGAGGAGCAGCCCGGCCGCATCGCGCACCGCCTCGGCTTCGGCTCGATGGGCTTTGGGCAGGGGCCCGGCGCCATCTCGTACGGATCGGTCGACGCCACGCCGCTGTTCGTCATGCTGCTGGGGGAGCTGCGGCGCTGGGGCCTGGCGCCGGAGGTCGTGGACCGCCTCCTGCCGCACGCCGACCGGGCCCTCGAGTGGATCACCTCGTTCGGCGACCGGGACGGCGACGGCTACGTCGAGTACCAGCGGAGCACCGACCGGGGGGTCCGCCACCAGACCTGGAAGGACTCGACGGATCCGATCCGGCTCCCCGATGGGCGGCCGGCCCGAGGGCCGCTGGCGCTGGCCGAGGTCCAGGGCTACGCCTATGCCGCCTTCCGGGCGCGATCGCACTTCGCCGCCGAGGCCGGCGACGCGGCCGGCGCGACCCGCTGGCGGGAGGTGGCCGCGGAGCTGCAGGGCGGCTTCAACCGCGACTTCTGGGTCGAAGACGCCGGCTGGGTGGCGTTGGCGCTGGACGGCGAGAAGCGCCAGGTGGGATCGCTGGCGTCCAACATCGGTCATTGCCTGTGGACCGGCATCCTCTACGAGGACAAGGCCGCGATCCTGGCCAAGCAGCTGGTTTCCGACGACCTGTTCTCCGGGTGGGGGCTGCGGACGCTCGCGGCGTCAATGGGCGGCTTCGACCCGATCGGCCCACATACGGGCGCGGTGTGGCCGCACGACAACGCCGCATGCGTCGCCGGCCTGGTGCGCTACGGCTTCGTCGACGAGGCGCACCGGCTGCTGATGGCGCAGCTCGAGGCCGCCGAGGCCGACGGCGGGCGACTGGGCGTGCTGTGCGGGTTCGACCGCAACGACCTGCGGGCGCCGGTGCGGTACCCGGACCCCTGCACCACCCGGGCGTGGTCGGCGGCGGCCCCGCTGTCGTTCCTGCGGTCGCTGCTGCGCCTCGATCCGTGGATCCCGCAGGGCAAGCTGTGGCTTGATCCGGTGCTCCCGGCGGCGATCCGGCGGCTGCGCGTCGAGCGCATCCCGCTGCTCGGTGGCCGGGTCACGGTCACGGTCGAGGGGGACAGGGTCGAGGTCGAGGACCTCCCGCCCGGGATCGAGCTGATCTCGGCGCCACGCCGCCCCCTCACCGGCGGCAGCTGACCGGGGCGGAGCTCGTCCTCGGCGTCCAACGGTCCGCCAGCTTGCGTTTCGGGGCCAATGTCTACTAAACAAGTAGGAAACCTCGGGTTAGTGGGAGGTCGCCGATGCGGCGATTGCTGGTGTTCGCGCTGGCCGGGCTCTTCGGACAACTGGTCGACGGTGCCCTGGGCATGGCCTTCGGCGTGACGTCCAGCACCGTCCTGCTGTCCAACGGGATCAGCCCGGCGGCCTCGTCGGCGAGCGTGCACCTGGCCGAGATCGGCACGACGTTCACGTCCGGCCTGTCGCACTGGCGCTTCGGCAACGTCTCGTGGCGGCTGGTGGCGCGCATCGGCGTGCCGGGTGCCGTCGGCGCGTTCGCCGGCGCCACCGTGCTCAGCTCGTTCACCGGGGACTGGCTCACCCCCGCCGTGGCGCTGGTGCTCTTCGGCCTCGGTGCCCTGGTCGTCGTTCGTTCGCTGCGGGGCGACCTGCGGGGACAGACCCGCCACCCCGGCTCGCTGCGGCGGCGGTTCCTGGCCCCGTTGGGCCTGGGTGCCGGCTTCCTCGACGCCGTCGGCGGCGGCGGCTGGGGCCCGGTGGCGACCCCGACGCTGCTCACGGCCGGGCGACTCGAGCCCCGGCTCGTGATCGGCTCGGTGTCGGCGTCGGAGCTGCTGGTCACCCTGGCCGCCAGCGCCGGCTTCTTCGTGGGCATCGGCGGCGAGGGCATCCAGGCCTCGCTGGTGCTGGCCCTGCTCCTCGGCGGCGTGATCGCCGCCCCGCTGGCCGCATGGCTGGTCCACCACAGCGACGCGTCGGCGCTGGGCGTCGTCGTCGGCACGCTGCTGCTCGTCACCAACGCCCGCCTGCTGATGCTCGAGCTCGACGCGCCGGGGTCGGTGCGGTTCCCGGTGATCGTCGGCCTGGCCGCGGCGGGCGCCATGCTCGCCGTCCGCACGGCCCGGACGTCCCGGGCGGCGCGGGAGGCCGAGGCGGCGGCGAAGGCGGCTGCGCCGGCCGTCGAACCTCCGAGGTCATGGGTTCCGTCCGCCGCAGGATGAGGTCATAGGTTCCGCTTGCGGAACTCATTGCCTCGGCCTGGCCGGTGGGGAACCTATTGCCTCGGCTGTGACAGGTCCGACCGGCCGGGGGCTCACTCCGCGTCGCGGAGGTCCTCCTTCCACGAGCGGAAGCGGCTGTGCCGCTCACCGCTCGGGCCCACGCCGTCACCGGTGCCGTCGGGGAACAGGCGGAACGTGAACCGGACGCTCAGGTCGTCGGCGCGGGCCACCCAGTACCGGGCGTCGGCGCCCGACGCGGGGCCGGCCCGCCACAGCAGCCACGGACCGATGCGCCGCTTGTAGTCGGCGACCGGCCGACCGGGGAGGTCGTCGCCCAGCCGGCGGAGGTCGTCCGGCGCCTGGATCCAGGCCGACGCCGGGATGTTGCGGTCCCGCACCGGCGTCGCCGGCAGGTCCTCGGTGCGGACCGGTGTCTCGTCGTAGGGCCGCTCGTCGTAGCGGAGCGCGTCACCCACGCTGGTCACCAGCCCCGGTCGATCCACTCTTGGAGGTGCGGCTGCTCGGCGCCGATGGTGGTGTCGTCGCCGTGGCCGGGCAGCACGAGCGTGTCGGCGGGCAGCGTGAGCAGCTTGCGGTCGATGGACTCGATGATGGTGGGGAAGTGGCCACCCGGGAACGACGTGGCACCGGGTCCCCCCGGGAACAGGGTGTCGCCGGAGAACAGCACCGGCGAGCCCTCGAGCAGGAAGCTCATCGAGCCGGGCGTGTGGCCGGGCGTGTGGATGGTGTGCAGCCGCAGCCGGCCGACCGGTACGACGGCGTCGTCGTCGAGGATCTGGTCGTAGGACGGGAGCATGTCCGCATCCTCGGCGGTCACGTGCACCTGGTAGCCGGCGTCACGCATCTCGGGGATGGCCTGGATGTGGTCCCAGTGACCATGGGTCTCGAGCACGCTGCGTACGCCGAGCGACCGGGCCAGGTCCAGCAGCCGCTCGTGCTCGTTCGCCGCGTCCAACAGCACCGCGTCGCCGGTCTCGGTGCAGCGCAACACGAAGACGTTGTTGTCCATCGGCCCCACCACGACCTTGTGGATCTCGCAGCGGTCGTCCGCATAGTGCAGCGTGCTCATGTCCGCCAGTTTGCCCGCTGCCACGCCGCCGGCCCCACGCGGTCGCGGCCCCCGGCGCTGCGAGCAAAATTTCGCTACTTACCGTGGTTCTTCTGACACCTACGGCGACGTGACATATTTCACGCGTTCTTAGGTCTTGTCCGGCACGTTTCGCGTGGCGAAACTGCACGCGCTCATGCCCACCGCAGAGCACCCGGAGGACGACAGGCCGACCGCCACGGCTGCCGTCGTCCGTAGCGGCGAGCCGGTCTCGGTCTTGGGGAGAAGCCCGGGACCGGCCGCCCCGGGTTTCCCCGTGTGTGGACGCGCTCGTCACGCCGTCCCGGGGGAGACGACCTCGAAGCCGAGCGCGGCCGCAGCCGGGATCTGGCGTCGCTCGAACGTCACGTAGCGCGCGGGGCGCGGCAGCCGATCGGCGGCCGCCAGGTGGACGGCGTCGACCGTCCGCAGCCCGTAGGTCGCGCCCAACTCGACCGCTTGGGCCAGGCAGCGCTCGTCCACCGGGACGACGAAGAACGCGTCCCAGTCGTCGCGCAGCCGCCGCCACAGCCGCGCGTGCTGGCTCGGCGTCACCGCAAGGCGGTGCAGCGCCAGAAGCGTCTCGGAGCGGCAGAGCGCCGACGCGCACCACACGTCGTCGGTTCCCATCGCCTCCGCCACGAGCTGCTGGCCCGGCGCCTGGACGTAGCGCCGCACGAGCGCCGAGGTGTCGAGGAACAGCGCCACGGCGGCGTTGCGGGCCTACCGGCCCCGCAGCTCGTCGAGCACGCCGTCCGCGCGCACGTCGACCGGTGCGTCCTCGACGTCGGGTGCGGCCGGCCGGTCCCACCGGCGCGGTGGGGCGACGATCCCGGCCGCGACCAGGTCGTCGAGCGTGACCTCCGGCGCCGCCTCGAGCGGACCGAGCTGGGCGACCGGCATCCCGTCGACGGTCACGACCACGCGCTCGCCGCGTGCGGCGCGGCGGACGACGGCGGCGACGTTGTTCCGGAGCTCCCTGATCCCGACGTGTTCGATGGGCGGAGGCTACCGACCGCGTAGCACGCGTGTACACATCGGGGCTGGACGCCGCGGCCGGGCATCCGTACGGTGCCGCCCATGAACTTCGCCTTCTCCGAAGAGCAGGAAGAGCTGCGCCGCATCACCCGCCAGTTCCTCGAGTCGAAGTCGCCCGAGGCCGAGGTCCGGCGGCTCATGGACACCGACGACGGCTACGACCCGGCGGTCTGGTCGCAGATGGCCAACGAGCTGGGCCTCCAGTCGCTCACCATCCCCGAGGAGTACGGCGGCCAGGGCTTCACCTACGTCGAGCTGACGGTCGTCCTCGAGGAGATGGGTCGCGCCCTGCTGTGCGCCCCCTACTACGCCACCGTCGTGCTCGCGGCCAACACGCTGCTGCACTCCGGTGACGAAGCGGCCCGCAAGGCCCACCTGCCCGGCATCGCGTCGGGCGAGACGATCGCCTCGCTGGCGTTCACCGAGCCGAATGGGCGCTGGGACGAGTCGGGCATCGAGGCGACCGCCTCCCAGGATGGCGACGGCTGGCGCATCGACGGCACGAAGATGTTCGTGCTCGACGGCCACGTGGCCAACCTGCTGATCGTCGCCGCGCGCACGGCCAACGGGGTCTCGCTCTTCGTGGTCGACGGCGACGCCGAGGGCCTGACCCGCACGGCGCTGTCCACGATGGACCAGACCCGCAAGCAGGCGAAGCTCGAGCTGTCCGGCGTGCCCGCCACCCTCCTCGGCGAGGAGGGCAAGGGCTGGCAGGTGCTCGATCGGGTGCTCGACCTCGCCGCCGTGGGGCTCGCGGCCGAGCAGGTCGGTGGCGCCCAGAAGGTCCTCGAGATGTCGGTCGAGTACGCCAAGAACCGGGTGCAGTTCGGCCGCCCCATCGGCTCGTTCCAGGCGATCAAACACAAGTGCGCCGACATGCTGCTCGAGGTCGAGTCGGCCAAGTCGGCCGCGTACTACGCGGCCTGGTGTGCCGCCGAGCTCAACGACGAGCTGCCCGAGGTCGCCTGCCTGGCCAAGGCCTACTGCTCCGAGGCGTACTTCCACTCGGCCGCCGAGAACATCCAGATCCACGGCGGCATCGGGTTCACCTGGGAGCACCCGGCGCACCTGTACTTCAAGCGGGCCAAGTCCTCCGAGCTGCTGTTCGGTGACCCCACCTACCACCGCGAGCTGCTTGCCCAGCGGCTCGGGATCTAGCGGGGCGGCTCGGGGACCCGCCCGACGACGGACGTAGGTGGCCGGGGTGGTCTGGCTGTTCGTCGTGCTCGCCGCCGTCGCCGTGTTCGCGATCGCGGCGGTCACGGTGGGGCGCGAGGCGTTCCGCCTCGGCCACCAGCCTCCGCCGACGATCTTCGACCTGGACGAGGCCGTCGGCCACGTGGCGGACGATTTGCCGCCCGAGGCCCAGGGCCGGCTGACCTACGACGAGGTCCGCACGCTGATCCGGGCGGAGATCGAACATCTCGAGGGCGAGGGGGTCCTGGCGGCGCCGGGCCAGGAGATCCGGCTCGAGGGGGGAGCGACGCCCGAGGTGGTGCTGGCCGACGACGAGGCGGTGGCGGTGGTGCTCGGGCAGGCCGAGGCGGCAGGCCTCGACGTCACCGACGAGGACGTGTACCACGTGATCGACGCGCTGCACGGCTACCTGGCGAGCATCGGGGCGGTCGGGCCCCGCGCCGCCCCGCCGTCCCCGGGCAACGGGCACGGCGGGTGATTCCGGCCTGGGCGGGTCAGCTCCCGCGCACGCCCTCACCGTCGGTGCGGGTGTTCCCCAGCCAGCTCTCGTAGAGCCCCGCATAGGTGCCGCCGGCGGCCACCAGGTCGGCATGGCTGCCGCGCTCCACGATCCGCCCCTGGTCGAACACCAGCACCAGGTCGGCGCCCTCGGCGGTCGACAGCCGGTGGGCGATCGACACCATCGTCCGCCCCTCGGCCAACCGGGCGAGCGCCTCCGTCAGCGCCCGCTCGGTCTCGGGGTCGACGGCGCTGGTGGCCTCGTCGAGGACCAGCAGGCCCGGGTCGCCGAGCTGTGCGCGCGCCAGCGCCACCAACTGGCGCTCACCGACCGAGAGGCTGCCGCCCCGCTCGCCCACCGGGGTGTCCAGCCCGAGCGGCAGCTCGTCCAACCACCAGGCCAGGCCCAGCTCGGCGAACGCCTGCCGCACCTCGTCGTCGCCCGACCCGACGCGTCCGACGCGCACGTTCTCGGCCAGGCTGGCGTCGAACAGGAAGCCGTCCTGCGGCACCAGCCGCACCGCCCGGCGCCGCTCGTCGGGGCTGACGGCCCGCAGGTCGATGCCGCCGAGCCGCACCTCCCCGGTCGAGGGGTCGGCGAGGCGGCAGAGCAGCTTGGCGAACGTCGTCTTGCCCGACCCGGTCTCGCCCACCACGGCCACGGAGGTTCCCGCCGGGACCCGCACGTCGACGTCGCGCAGAACGGGCACGCCGTCGCGGTACGCGAACCCGAGGTTCTCCACCGCGACCTCGAGTGGACCGTGGGGGAGCGGCACGCCCGGCTCCGGCTCGGGCACGTCGATCGGGGTGGCCAGCACCGCCAGCACCTTGCGCCAGCCGGCGATGGCGATCTGGGTCTGGTCGAGGATCTCCGACAGCTCGGCGATGGGGTTGAGGAGGAGCCCGATGAGGAACAGGAACGCGACGATCTCGCCGACGCCCAGGCCCCACCCGGGCCCGTAGGCGACACCGACGACGGCGACTCCGGCCAGCGCCACCGACCCGAACAGGTCGCCCAGCGGGAACATGAGCGCGAAGTAGCGGGCGGCGTCGATGTAGGCGCGGTACTGGCGGTCGATCGCGGCCCGCAGGCGTGACCGGCTGCGCTCCTCGAGCCCGTACGCCTGGATGACGGCGGCGCCGGTCACGGTCTCCGACACCTCCGAGAGCGACTCGCCCACGCTCGTGCGCACCCGGTCCTGGGCGGCGAGCTGGCGGCGCTGCAGCACCGGCAGGAGCAGCGCCACCGGGATGAAGGACGCAACGGCGACCAGCGCCAGGCGCCAGTCGTACGCGGCCATCACGCCGACGGTGGCGATGATGAGGAAGCCGTCGACGATCCATGCCACCGCCCCCCACTCCATGAACTGGGCCAGCGTCTCGATGTCGCTGGTGACCCGGGCCACCAGGGCGCCGCGGCGCTGCTCGTTGTGCTCCGCCATCGACAGCCGGTGGATGTGGTCGAAGGCCCGCACGCGAAGCCCGAGCAGGCTGTTCTCCGACGCCCGGACCAGGCGGAGGTAGGTGGCGCGGTTGACCAGGTACAGCAGGATCACGACGACCGCCGTGAGCGCGCACGCGGGGTAGACGAAGCCCGGGCGGAACGCCGCGTCCTCGGGCACCCCACGGTCGAGGATCTGCTGGATCAGGATCGGCACCGCCAGCTTGCCCGCGGCGGTGGCGAGCGCCATCACGGCGGTGAAGAGGATGCCCTGGCGCAGCTCCGGCGTGGCCGCGAGCCCGCGGCGCAGGACTGCGAGGGCGCCGGCACGGAGGACGTGGGCCTCCTCGGGAGTCGGTGCCGGGTGCGGGCGCTCTTCGTCGGTCACCCCCGGGGGGGCGGACTCCGCCAGCACGCCGACCGCGGCGTCGTGCGGATCCGGGGCCTCGACCGCGGCGTCGCGCTCGTCGATCGTCACGCCGCATCCCGTTCGTAGGCGCGGGCCAGTGAGGCGTACGCGGGGACCGACGCGAGCAGCTCCCGGTGTGTGCCGCTGGCCGCGATCCGTCCGCCCTCGAGGAACAGGGCCCGGTCGGCCAGCGCGATCGTCGACACCCGGTGGGCAACGACGAGCGTGGTGGCGCGCAACGCGTCGGGCAGGCCGTCGAGGATCCGCCGCTCGACCGTGGGATCGACCGCCGACGTGGCGTCGTCGAGCATCAGCAGGCCCGGCCGGCGCAGGAGGGCCCGGGCCAGGGCGAGCCTCTGGCGCTGGCCACCCGAGAGGGTGACGCCCCGCTCGCCCAGCTGCTGGTCGAGGCCGAGCGGCAGCCGGTCGACGAAGCGCCGGGCGTGGGCGGCGTCCAGCGCCCAGAGCAGCTCATCGTCGGACGCATCCCAGCCGAGCGCCAGGTTCTCGCGGACGGTGGCCGCGAACAGGAACGCCTCCTGGAACACGAGGGAGACGGCCGATCGCAGCGACGCCGGCTCGGCCGTGGCCAGGTCCACGCCGCCCAGCAGGACCGAGCCGGCGGTCGGCTGGTACAGGTGGGCCAGCAGGTGGCAGAGGGTCGACTTCCCGGACCCGGTGGCCCCCACGAGGGCGACCACGTCTCCGGGCGCCAGTGCGAGGTCGATGCCGGCCAGGACCGGGTCGCTGTCCGTCGAGTACGCGAACGTCAGCCCGCGCACGTCGGCCGCCAGCGGCCCGCCGGGCAACGCCGTTCCCGCGCCGTCGGCCGGGGCGGGTCGCGTGGGGGCCGCGAGGACGCCGGTGATCCGGTCGGCGGCGACGACCGCACGGGGCATCTCCTCCAAGAGGAACCCCACCACCCGCATGGGGAACGTGAGGATGGTGAACAGCGCCATCGCCTGGACCAGCTGCCCGGTCGTGATCACGCCCTCGGACACCCGCCAGGCTCCGAGCGCGAGCAGCGCGATCGTCCCGAGGCTCGGGAGCGCGTCGAGGACCGGCTCGAAGGTGGCCCGCAGGCGGCCGACGGCGAGGCGCGCGGTGCGCAGCTCGCCGGCGGCGCCGGCCAGGCGCTCGACCTCCCGGTCCTCGAGCCCCAGGGTCTTGACCAGGAGCGCGCCCTCGAACGACTCGTGGGCCACGCTGGACACCTCGCCCAGGCGGGCCTGGGTGCGGCTGGCGGGGTCCTCCACCCGGCGGCTGTAGATCTGGTTGAGGATCGCGAGCGACGGGAACAGCGCCAGCCCGACGAGCATGAGCAGCGGATCGATCAGGGCCAGGCTGACGATCGACAGCCCGATCAGCACCACGACGCCCAGCGACAGCGGCAGGGGCATGATCACCGTGATGGACCGCTCGACGTCCGCGTCGGCGTGGGCCAGGAGCTGGCCGGTGGGGTGAGAGCCGAAGTACTCGAGCGGGACCCGCAGGTACGTGTCGGTGATGCGGCGGAACCATGTGCGGTGCATGCCCCGGGCCGTCTTGTTCCCGAAGTAGCGGCGGAGCACGACGCCGGTCGATCGCAGCAGCGCCACGGCGAGGATGGCGCCGGCGGCCGCGGCGATAGCCCCGCCCGATACGCCCCCGTTGAACGCCGGGACGATCACCCGGTCCGTCACCTCGCCCAGCAGGAGCGACCCGGCGACTGCCATCGATCCGTACAGCACGGACCCCAGCACCGACACGACGAACGGCCGCGGGTGCACGCGGACGCTGTCCCACAGCAGGCGCACGCCGCGCCGCAGGAGCGAGGGTTCGGCCGGGGCGGCCCCAGGGGAGTCGACAGCGGTCATGGCCGCAGCGAGTCTGCCGGAACTCGGGCCGTTTCACGCCCGGTTATGCGCGCAATGGTGCCGGTTTGCAGCCGACCTTCCGGCCCGACCCCGACCGCCGCCCCTAATGGTGTCGGTCTCCGACCGACCCGTACTGTTGGGGCATGGAGCGTCTGGGCCGGTTCGAGCAATACCAGTTCCTGGGCGACAAGCGCTCGCAGGTCGTCCATGACGTCGACAACGCGCCCGACGACCATGCGGACGCCATCGCCGACATCGTCCGAGCCGAGGCGTACACCTGCTTCGGTCCCGACACGCTGGCCGAGGCGCACAACCGCTGCTACCGGCTCTGCCACACGTGCCGACGTGCCCGTGAGGCCGCGGGCGCCGAGGACGACGCCGCGAGCGCCGCGGCTTGACGGCAACGGCTGCGCGCGCCGTGGCGATGGAGGAGCGCATCGTCTCCAGCGGCCTGAAGCTTGCCGCCCACGTCGCTCGCCCCGCGGGCCGGCCGAGCGGGCCGCCGCCCGCGGTCGTCCTGTGCCACGGCTATCCCTCGGCCGCCGAGGCCGTGGTGACGACGCCGGAGCTGGCCGATCGCATCGCCACCGAGATGGGCTGGGCGGCGCTCGCCTTCTCGTTTCGCGGCCGTCGCGAGTCCGAGGGCCAGTTCTCGCTGGCGGGCTGGCTCGACGACATCAGCGCCGTGGTGTCGTACGCCCAACGCGAGCTCCGGCCCATGGGGATCTGGCTGGCCGGATTCGGCACGGGCGGGGCCCTGGCGGTCTGCGCCGGCGCCCGCGACCCGCGGGTCCAGGGCGTGGCCGCGGTGGGTGCCGCGGGCGACTTCGACGACTGGGCCGGCCATCCCCGCCGGCTGCTCGAGCACAGCCGCGAGGTGGGGGTGATCACGGATCCGGCGTTCCCGCCGGCATTCGACGCCTGGGCGCGGGAGCTCAAGGAGGTGCGGGCCGTGGCGTGCGCGTCGCAGTTCGCGCCGCGCCCGCTGCTGGTGGTCCACGGCAGCGACGACGAGGCCGTGCCCCCGTTCGACGCCCGGGTGGTGGCCGACGCGCACGGCTCGGCCGAGCTGCGGCTCATCAACGGCGCCGGCCACGAGCTGCGCCACGACCCCCGGGCGGTGGCGGTCCTCCTGGGCTGGCTCGACCGCCAACGCCACAACCTGCAGCGCTAGGCCGGCCGACGGGGGGCCGACGGGGGGCGGTGGCCCGGGTCGAGTCCGAGTCCGGGATCGTGTTCCGGCGTTCGGACGCGCCGGTTTCCGGCGCTTTGGGACGCCGGTTCGGGTCGGGCCGGGCCCCCGGCAGGGCACCGGCCTGCGCGAGCGCCTGCCGGACCTCGGCCGCTACCTCGCTCGGAGCCGTGATGAACCGGTTCCACGTGTACCGGAGGACGGTCCAGCCGCTCAGCTTGAGCCTGTTCTCGCGTACGGGGTCTGCCTCGAACGCCTCCTCGGTGGCGTGGCCCCTCCCGTCGAGCTCGATCGCGATCGATGCCGGTGGGTACGCCGCATCGACCCTGTAGGTCGCACCGCCGACCTTGACCACGTGCTCGTACACGGGCTCGGGAAGGCCGGCGTCCGCGATGAGCAGGCCGAACAGGCGGGCAAACTCGGTGTCGGGCACCCGCCGGCCCCAGCGCCGCAGCAGCACCGTGCGGCACGCGACGACGCCGGGTCGGCCGCGATGGGCATGGAGCACGAACGTTCCCCACAGCGTGGGCCACGACGCGAGGCGTAGGCGACGAATCTCGTCGAGCGCACGGAGCAGGACCAGCTCGTCGCAGCCGATGCCGGCCAGGTCGAGCAGGACCCGCGCCGGTCCGACCGTCGGCACGCCCCAGCGGACGCGCGGCGCCGCCAGGTCATACGCGAGGGTCTCGTGGACTGTGACGCCCGAGCGCCGGCGGGGGCGGCTGTGCCGGCGCACCGTCACCTCGATGCGGCCGGGTGGGCCAAAGCTCTCGAGACCCCACAGGTGGGCGGCCGTGCGGTGCGACGCCAGCGCCTCCGGCCCCGCCGCCAGGACGGCGGCCAGCGCCCGTCCGTGCCACGTGAGCGGCGCACCGACGACGCGGTACACGCCGGGGGCGACGCGCTCCCACGTGCCCCTGGCGACCAGGCGCCGCACCGCGCCCGGCAACAGGCCGCAGTCGCGGCACTGCTGCGACGTGATGTGCCCGTGCTGCGACGCCGCCCGTGCGGCCGCCTGTTCGGCGGGCCGAACCTGCGACATGGTCCCTCCCCGATCCGTGGAGCCGGATGCGGGGAAGTGCGGCGTGACTGTACCCGTCGCGGCTCGGGCCGCCGACGCGCCGGGTCGTAACCCGTTCCGGCGTTCGGATGTGCCGGTTTCCGGCGTTTTCGGACGCCGGTTCGGGTCCCCCCGTCGGGTGCGATTCACCCCGGCGGGGTGATCACGGGTCCGTGGACCGGGCGGGACGTTGGGAGTCCCCGACGAGGAGGTCCCCATGGCGACCCTGACCGCATGGAAGTTCGACACGGCCGACGGCGCGGCTGCCGCCGAACAGACGCTCCTGCGCCTCCAGAAGGAAGAGCTGATCCAGGTCCACGACGCGGCGACGGTGAGCTGGCCGGAAGGCGCCAAGAAGCCCAAGACGAAGCAGCTGACGAGCTTGGCCGGCATCGGGGCGCTCAGCGGGTCGTTCTGGGGCCTGCTGTTCGGGCTGCTGTTCTTCGTGCCGCTGCTCGGGATGGCGGTCGGTGCGGCGGCCGGGGCGCTCGGCGGCTCCCTCACCGACGTGGGGATCGACGACGACTTCATCGCCGCGGTGCGCGACAAGGTGACGCCCGGGACGTCGGCCCTGTTCGTCCTGTCCAGCGACGCGGTGCTGGACAAGGTGAAGGACGCCTTCGCCGGCCAGCATCCCGAACTGATCCACACGAACCTGTCGAACGATGAGGAGGCCCAGCTCAGGAACGTCTTCGCCGAGGCCGAGTAGGTACCGGGCCCCGGCGGATCACGGGTTCACCCAGGACAACCACCCCCCCGGGTGAGGACAACGAGCGAAGTTTGCGGCAGACTCACCGCGCGCGTCGGCGCCGACACTAGACGCGCGACAGCAAGCGCACGGGCAAACATCAGGTCCTCCGAACACCCGCTGAGGGGGAGATGGGCGACGAGCTTCCGCTGCTGGGGCAACGGTCCAGTCTGGCGCGCCTACCCGAGGCGCTCGTCCGGCGTCCCCGGCTCGACTCGCTGTTCGCCGACCGGGCCCGCCGCCAGGTCACGCTGATTTCGGCACCGCCGGGGTCGGGCAAGACGACGCTGGTCACGACGTGGCTCGCCTCGCGCCAGCGCCGCGGCGTCATGCTCACGGTCGATGCGCGTGACAACGAGCGGGACCACCTGGCGGGCGTGATCGTCGCGGCGCTAGTCCACGGCGGCGCCATCGCCCCCGAGGAGATCGACGCCACCCTGCCGGCGACGACCCTGCTCGACGCCGCCTTCGCCCGGCTCGAGGAGCGCGGGGGCAAGCGGGTCCTGGTGCTCGACGACCTCCAGGAGCTGACCTCGCGCCACGCACTGCGCACGCTGGCCTATCTGGTCGAACGCGCGCCGGCCACGCTCGACGTCGTGCTGTGCAGCCGTGCGGACCCGCCCATCCGGCTCACCAGGCTGCGCCTCGAGGGCAGGCTCGGCGAGATCCGCAACGACGCCCTCGCCTTCGACCTGCCCGAGACGTCCGCTCTCCTGAGCGCCCACGGGTTGACCCTCACCCGGTCCCAGGTGCAGGCGCTGTGGCGGCGGACCGAGGGCTGGGTCGCCGGCCTGCGCCTCGCCGCCTGCGCACTCCAGGGCGAGGCGGACCCGGCCGAGTTCGTGCAGGGTGCGGCGGGGACCGAGACCGCGATCGCCGACTACCTGCTCAAGGAGCTGCTCACCCGCCAGGACGCGGCCATCCAGCGCTTCATGTTGCGCACGAGCGTGGTGGGTCGCCTGACCCCCGACCTCGCCGAGGTGCTGACCGACGATCCGGCGGTGTCGAGGCGGCTCGGCGAGCTGGAGCGGAACGGTGTGTTCCTGGCCGAGCTCGAGGACCGCACGTGGTACCGCTACCACTCGCTCTTCGCCACGCTGCTCGAGGCGCGCCTACGCCAGCAGCATCGGGCGCTGGCCGACGAGCTGCACCGTCGGGCGACCGCGTGGTTCATCGCCAACGACATGCCCGACGAGGCGGAGGTGCACGCCCGGGCGGCGGGCGACTGGCCGACGGTGGGGCGGCTGGCCGCCGACCGCTGGGTGGCCCGCGCGCTGGACGGCGCCGAGACCAACGATGGGCTGCTCGCAGGCATACCGGCGCGGGCGATCGCCACCAACGAGAGCCTGGCCGTCCTGGCTGCGGCCGAGGCGTGCGCGCGGCGCGACCGGAACGCCGCCGACGCGCACGGCGCCACGCTCGACCGGACGGCGCCCGACCTGCCCGCGGGCGGCGCGGGCGTCGATGCCCTGACCGGGTCGCCACCGCTGGCACGGTCCTTGCTGGCCATCCGTCACGCCCGGGCGTTCGGCGCGGACGCTCGGGCGCGAGCGGCCATCGCCGACCTGCGGGCGGCGGGCGGCGAGGCGGACCACCTTGCGACCGAGCGCCTCGCCGACCTCCGGGCGATCGAGCTCGACCTCGACGAGGGTCGGATCGACCGCGCTCGGCGGCAGGCGACCGCATTGGTGCGGGCGGCCGACTCGACGTGGGTCGGCAGGGAGGCGCTCGCGGCGCTGGCGCTGGCCGACGCCGTCGAGGGCGACATCGCCGCGGCGGAAGACCACGCCGGCGGCGTATTGGGCGACCCGTACCCGCCGGGCAAGGTCGCCCGTCACATGGCCACGCTGGCGCTCACGCTGTGCCACGCGCAGCGGGGCGAACACCGGCACGCGCTGGACGCGCTGGCGGCCGTCCCGGCGCCGGCCGCCGCGGACCGCGCGGTGGTGGCCGTCGACGGCGCCGTCCGGGCGGCCCTCCGCGCCCCGGGAAGCCCCTTCGTCGGGCTCGACGGCGCCGACGCCGAACATCCCCTGGTGATGCGGGCGCTCGTGGCACTCGGGGTGCTGGAGGCCCTCGACTCGACCGGCCGGGTCCGGGTCATGGGCGGCCCGCTCGAGGAGGCCGTGGTCCTGGGCCGGCAACGCTGGCGCGCCGGGAGCGGTGCCGGTGTGATCTCGGTGCTCAGCGACCACCACGCACGGGGGGCGCGCCGCAGCCATCCGCGCACGCTGATCGAGCGATCCGGGCTGCTGGCCCTGGGGGCCGCGGAGCGGGGCGACCGGGGCGCAACGGTGGCGGCCATCCGGGACGCCCTGGTGGCGCTGGAGAGCTCGGGGATCTGGGCTCCGCTGCTGGTGCTGGCGCCCGACCTCACAGACCTGCTCGAGTCGTGCGCCGACGAGCTCGGGCCCCACCAGGGCCTGGCGCTCGAGCTCGTCGATCGCGCCCGGACCTCGCCGGCACCCGCTTACGTGGAGCCGCTCACCGAACGCGAGACTTCCGTCCTGTGCCACCTGCCGACGCTGATGTCGAACCACGAGATCGCCGACGTCATGCACGTGTCGGTGAACACGGTGAAGACCCACCTGAAGTCCCTGTACCGCAAGCTCGGCGTCGCCAGCCGACGCGAGGCGGTGCTGAGGGGGCGCGCGCTGGAGCTGCTCTAAGTGCCGGTGGGTGTGAGGGTCCGCTAGCCGGTGTCCGACCGGGAGCGTAAGGCGATGTCGGGGAGCCGGCGGATCTCGATGAGCTCGAGGCCCAGGGCCTCGATGCGGCGGATCAGTCCGTGCAGCGCCGCCTGGTCCTCGACGGGCCCGGCGAGGACGGTCTCCACGGGCTCGACGCTGGCGCCGAGCGACAGCTCCTCGAACTCGCGGAGGAGCGTGCTGCTCAGTCGGCCCCGGATCCGCACCTCGTAGTCGAAGCCCATGTCGTCGCCAACTTCTGAAGACACCCGTAGCGATGACGAGCGTCGCCCGTCATCGGCGTCCGGTCGTCACCCGAGAAGGGTGACGGGCACGTGGGCCCGTCCCCGGCACCAGGCGCGGGCGCAGGGATCGGCGGCACCGCTGCTGTTCGCCGGCGACGGCAACGAGCCGCGTCGGCGCCGCGTCGCCGATGCCGTGCTCCTGGGGACCGCGGTCGCAGCGCTCGTGCTGGCGGCGCTGGTGACGAACGAGGTCGACGGCGACGAGAGCGAGCTCACCAACGCGCTCGATCGGCTGCTGGGCTGGCTCCACCCGGTGTGGACCGCCTGCTACGCGGCCGCCGGGGTCGTCTGCGTCGCCCTGCTGGTGGCGGCCCTCGCCGCCGGCCGCCTCCGCCTCGCACGAGACGTCGTGCTCGCCGCCGTGGTGGCGCTCGCCGCCAGCGCCCTCGTCGCCCGGGTCGTCGACGGCGCGGCACCCGGCCTGGGCGACATGGTCTGGCGCGTGGGCGACCCGTCCTTTCCGGCGGCCCGGCTGGCGCTCATCGGCTCCGTGGCGCTGGTGGCGTCGCCGGAGCTCACGCGGCCGGCGCGCCGCGCCGTCCACGCGCTCGTCGCGCTCACCGCGGTCGCGGCGCTGGTGCTCGGAAGCGCGTACCCGTCGCAGGCGCTCGCGGGGGTGGCGCTCGGGCTGGCGGTGGGTGCGTCGGTGCGGCTGGCGTTCGGCTCGTCGGCGGGCTTCCCCAGCATCCGCCGCGTCCGCGCTGCGCTGGCCGACCTCGGGATCGACGGCGTTGGACTGCGCTATGCGGCCCGGCCGGACCTCGGCGCCGCCCGCTACGTCGGCGAGGCGGACGGGCGACCGCTGGCGATCCTGGTCTACGGGCGCGACGCCCGCGACGCGCAGCTGGTGGCGCGCGCCTGGCGCCAGCTCTGGTACCGCGATCCCGGCCCCCAGGCATCCTTGACCCGGCGCGAACAGGTCGAGCACGAGGCACTGATGCTCATGCTGGCGGGCCGCGCCGGGGTTCCCGTGACCGAGGTGCTGGCCGCGGGAACGGCCTCGACCGGCGACGCCGTCCTGGTCACGGTCGAGCCGCCCGCCCCGCGCCTCGCGGATCTGCCGGCAGACCTGGTGAGCGATGATCTGCTGTCGAAGGTCTGGGACGCGGCCGCGCTGCTCCGCGCCGCCGCGCTCGGCCACGGGCGACTCAACGCCGAGTCGTTCGCCGTGGTGGACGGCGGGGTCGTCGTCACCGGCATGCCGGCCGCACGCCGGAGCCGCCGCGACAGCGATGTGCTGGCCATCGACGTCGCGGAGCTGCTGGTGTCGTGCTCGCTGCTGGTCGGGGACGAGCGGGCGTTCCGGGCGGCGCGGGCGGCCGTGGGTGACGAGGCGCTGCGCGATGCCCTCCCCTTCGTCCAGCATGCGGCGCTGAGCCCGGGGCTGCGGGACGCGGTCCACGCGGCCGGGGCCGACGTGGACGCCCTGCGCCAACGGGCCGCCGACGCGACGGGCGGCGACGTGCCGGAGGTGGCCGAGCTCCGCCGGATCCAGCTGCGCGACGTGCTCCTCATGGTGCTCACGGTCGTCGCTGCGGCGACGCTGCTGAGCCAGTTGGCCGACATCGGCCTCGACACGATCGTCGAGGAGCTCTCGGGCGCCAGCCTCGGCTGGGTGCTCTTCGGGCTGGTGCTGGCGCAGCTTCCCCTCCTGTGCGACGCCATCGCCACCATCGCCGCCGTCGGCACGCCGCTCCCGCTGGGGCCGACGACGGTGCTGCAGTCGGCGATCAAGTTCATCAACCTGTCGGTCCCGAGCGCGGCGGGGAAGTTCGCGCTGACCGTCCGCTACCTGCAGCGGCAGGGCGTGGCGTCGGGGTTGGCGGTGACGCAGGGGGCCATCGACGGCTTCGCCGGCTTCCTGGTGCAGGCGGCCGTGCTCATCGTCGTCATCCCCATGGTCGACATCGACGTCGATCTGGGCTCCCTCGACTCGTCGGCGCTGGTGTGGGTGGGGATCGGACTGATCGTCGCGGCCGTGCTGGGCCTGGTCGTCGCAGCGTTCGTGCCGTCACTGCGCGCCCGGATCGCGCCGCCGGTGCGCGCCGCCGTCGGCAACGTCCGCGGGCTCGTCTCGTCGCCGCCGCGGCTGCTGAAGCTCGTGCTCGCCAACCTGGGCTCGCAGATCATCTACGCGCTGGTGCTGGGGACAGCCCTACGGTCCCTGGGCGCACACGCGTCGCTGGCGGATCTGCTGTTCGTCAACACCGCGGCCACTCTGCTCTCGGGCATCGTCCCCATTCCCGGTGGCATCGGGGTCGCGGAGGCCGGGCTGACGGCGGGGTTGGTCGCCGTCGGCATCCCCGAGGAGACGGCCCTGGCGGCCGCGCTGATCCACCGCCTGCTGACGTACTACCTGCCGCCGGTGTGGGGATTCGGCGCCATGCGCTGGCTGGGGCGCCACGCCTTCATCTGACCGCCTCAGTCGGACTTGGTCTTGCCCTGCGCCTTCATCGCCTTCTTCCATGAGCGCACCCGCTGCAGCGTCTCGGGCGAGTCGATGTCGGCCACCGAGCGGGGCTGTTCGTCGGAGAACGGTGCCGTGGCCCGCTCCCACCCGGCGGGTCGGACGCCGAAGCGCTTGGCCAACAGTGCGGTGAAGATCTTGGACTTGTCGGCCCCGAAGCCCGGAAGCGCACGGACACGTCGCAGCAGCTCGTCGCCGTCGGCGACGCCGGCCCACACCGCAGCGGCGTCGCCGTCGTAGTGGTCGACCAGGTACTGGCACAGGGCCTGGGTCCGCTTGGCCATCGAGCCGGGATAGCGGTGCAGCGCCGGCGGGCCCCTGAAGATCGCCTCGAACGCGGCGGGGTCGAGGGTGGCGATCTCGGTGGCGTCGAGCCGCCCGCCGAGCTTGTCGCGGAGCCGCAGCGGGCCGCTGAACGCCCACTCCATCGGCACCTGCTGGTCGAGCAGCATGCCGATGGTCAGGGCGAGCGGATCGTCGACCAGCAGCTTGTCGGCCTCGGGATCGCCGGTCACGGGCAGTGCCGGGTCGGTCGGTTTGGTGGCGTCCGACGGCTCGGTCATCCCACGCACGCTAGCGGCGTGGCGGCGTCAGCTGCTCCGGGTCGCGCGCACCTACGACTCCGATCGTGGCC
>DATFVX010000277.1:0-9972 GCA_035259985.1 Acidimicrobiales bacterium
GGCTCGGTCATCGAGTAGCACGAGAACATCTCGCCGTCGAGGAGCGGCTGGAGGTAGCGCGCCTTCTGCTCGGGCGTGCCGTAGTGGGCGATGATCTCGGCGTTGCCCGTGTCGGGCGCCTGGCAGCCGAACACGATCGGCGCCCACTGGGAGCGGCCCAGGATCTCGTTGAGCAGCGCCAGCTTCAGCTGGCCGTGCCCCTGGCCCCCGAGCTCGGGACCGAGGTGGGTGGCCCACAGGTCATGGCGGCGCACCTCGTCCTTCAGGGGATCGACGACCTTGCGCCGCGCCTCGTCGAGGGGGACGTACTGCTGGCGCCCCCACACGAAGTCGAGCGGCTCGACCTCCTCCCGCACGAACTCGCTGGCCCAGTCCAGCTTGCCCTGGAACTCGGGCTCGGTCTCGAAGTCCCACGCCATCGGGTGCCTCCCTCGGTTGTCACGTCCTCGTGTTCGCCGCACCGGTTCGGGTTCGTCCCGAACGCGGCGCGGCGAGGCAGAACCGCACGATGTGCTCGATCTCGCCCCGGGCCGGCCGGGCCCGTCGCCACAGGTGGTCGCCGAGCCTGCCGACGGCGGCATGCGCCGCCAGCGACGCGTCCAGCTCGGGGTCGGCGCTGCCCAGCGCGGCGAACGGCTCGCGCAGCAGGACCGCCAGCGGGCCGCTCGCGGACGCAGGCCCGGACGCGACCCCGGCGCCGATGCTCCCGGCGTTCCAGAGGACGGCGAGGGTCGCCGCGGCGATCTCGTCGTCGGCCGCCTGGGACAGGACGCCTGCGACCCAGGCCCCGACCTTTCCCTCGGGCGTCGACTCCTTGGCCATCTGGTGGGCCAGGTAGTCGCCCAGCCGCTCGGTGCCGTCCTCGAGGATGGCGGCGACGAGCGCCTCCTTCGACGCGAAGTGCCGGTAGAACGCGTCGTTCGACAGGCCGGCCGCCGCCACGATGTCCGCCACCCGGGGCCGCGAGGTCGTGCCGCACGTCCGCATCACGCCGAGGCCGGCGTCGAGGAGCCGGCGGACCTCGCCCGCGTAGTCGGGTCCCCGCCTGGCCAACGTCTGGCGGGCGATCCGATCGGCGACGCGGCTCGGGCTGGCCGGCGGAGGTGATGCGGCTGAAACCCCGTTCTCCTTCACCAGAAGGTCATTCTGACACGCTGGCGCCGGCCGGTCAGCCGGTCAGGGTCGGGACGATCTGCGGGAGGTCGAGCGAGGAACGGATCCCGGGAGCGGCGGCGCAGACGGACGGGACGGCGTTGACGGCGCGGTTGGCCGTGTAGGCCGGGGTCGTGGCCGCCATCCGCTCCGGCGGTATCGGGAAGCGCATGTCGATGGCGAGCGGCGCATCGCCGTCGACCGAGATGCGCCACCCGGTGGGCAGGAAGTCCCACGCGGGCTCGATGGCGGTCGTGCAGTACCAGTTGGCCCGGAAGCGCAGCAACGGCCGGCCACCCCGCATGCCGGCCACCGTCAGGCGTTGTGCGGCCACGGTGCCGGCCTCCAGCTCGCCGGCGGCGATCTCGACGGCGTGACGGGCCGTGGCGACCTCGCCGCTCGCCTCCAGTGAGTCGAGAGGCAGCGACAGCGCGTCGGCGACCACCTGCAGCGAGGGGCCGAAGGCGTCGCGGAGGTGGGACAGCCGCCGCTCGTCGAACGCGGCGGGCGGCCTCCCGAAGCCCATCACGCCGAACAGCAGCTCCGGCGAGTCGCGGCGGGACAGGTCGGCGAACTCGTCGATCGTCAGCGAGTCGAGCCGCCGCTGGATCGACGACAGCACCAGGGGGACCGCCTCGGAGATGAAGCCCGGGCTGCTGCCGGTGCCGTGGATCGACGTCCGGCCCCGAGCGCAGGCGGCCTCGACCCGCTCCCGCACCGCGGGCTCGAGGCTCGCGGCGCGGTGGAACTCGCCCCGGGTGGCGACGATGTTGGCGCCCGACTCGAGCAGCCGGCACACCTCGTCGAAGTCGCAGCGGGCGGGCATGTAGAGGACGCAGTCGGCGCCCAGGTCGACGATCTGCTCGATGTCACGCGTCGCCGCCACGCCCACGGCGTCGAGCCCGCACAGCTCGCCGGCGTCGCGCCCAGCCTTGGCCGGCGTGTAGACGTACACGCCGGCGAGGTCGAGCCGCGGGTGCTCGATGACGCTGCGCAGGGCGTACGTGCCGATGTTCCCGGTCGCCCACTGGACGACCCGAAGCGTCATCGCCCGCTCCCCTCACCGGCGGCGAGCGACGCCTTGTGGAGGACGTTGGCCGCGAGCCGCATGTGGGCGGCGTCCACGAGCCGGCCGTCGCGCCCGATGGCGCCGACGGCGTCGGCCTCGGCGCTGCGGTAGGCCTCGATGGCGGCGCGGGCGTCCTCGACCTCCGCGGGCGTCGGGGCGAACACCTCGTTCGCGATCGCGATCTGGTCGGGGTGGATCGCCCACTTGCCGTCGAAGCCGAGCAGGCTGGCGTGGACGGCGCTGCGCCGGTAGCCGTCGGGGTCACGGTAGGCGGGGAAGGGGGCGTCGATGGCGTCGACGCCGGCGATGCGGGCGGCGGTGACGACCTGGGCGCGGGCGAAGTGCCAGAAGTCGCCGGGATACTCGCCGACCGGGTCGAAGTTGCCGTCCACCCGCGCCCGCAGCGACGCGGACAGGTCGCCGGCGCCGAAGATGAGCGCCTCGAGGCGCTCGCTCGCCCGGGCGATCTCCACCGCGTTGGCCAGCCCCTCGGCATCCTCGATGAGCACCTCGAGGGCGATCCGCCGCCGCAGGCCGAGTTTCGCCTCCAGCTGGGTGAGGAGCACGTCGAACCACCACACGTCGCGCGCCGTGCGCGCCTTGGGGACGATCAGCACGTCCAGCGCATCGCGGGCGCCGCTGACGACCTCGACGACGTCGCCGTGGCACCACGGCGTCTCCAGCCCGTTCACCCGGACGGCCCGGAGCGTCCTGCCCCAGTCCAGCCCGGTGAGGGCGGCGACGGCGGTCCGCCGCGCGCCCTCCTTGGCGACCGGCGCGCATGCGTCCTCGAGGTCGAGGAACACGAGGTCCGCCCCCGACGCCGCCGCCTTCTCGCACATGCGCTCGCTGCTGGCGGGCGTCGCCAGCTCGGATCGCCGGGCCCGGGGTTGGTGCACGGTCGCCCCCTCCACGATCGGTCAGATCACGCCCGCCGCCCGCAGCGCGGCCAGGCGCTCCGCATCGATCCCCAGGATGCCGCCGAAGACGGCGTCGGTGTCCGCCCCGAGCGCCCGGCCCAGGTGCTCGACGCGGCCGGGCGTGTCCGAGAGGACCGCCACGGGTGCCTGCACGGTCATCGGGCCCAGGTCGGGGTCGTCGACCGTGACGAAGCTGCCCCGGGCGCGCAGGTGCTCGTCGCCGAGGAGCTGCGGAGCGTCGTACACGGGCGCGGCGGTGACCGCGGCGGCCTCGAAGACGCGCATGGCCTCGTCGAGCGTGCGCTCGGCGACCCACTTGGTGACCAGGTTGTCGAGCTCGACGGCGCGCTCCTGGCGCCGGACCGGGTCGACGTAGTCGGGATCGTCGGCCAGGTCGGCGCGGTCGATGGCCCGGAAGACCCGCATGGCGATGCTGGGGGACGCGCTCGAGAGCGCCAGCCAGCGGTCGTCGGCCGTGCGATACGCGTTGCGGGGCGCGCTGGCGTCGAGGCGATTGCCGACCCGCTGCGTGACGACGCCGAGCTGGTCGAACGCGAGCGTCTGCGTCTCGATCAGCCGGGCGAGCGGCTCGATCAGGTTGACGTCGACGAGCTGCCCACCGCCGCCGTGGACGTCGCGGTGGTAGAGGGCCATCATCACCGCGTAGGTGGCGGCGAGCGCGGCGACCCCGTCGGCCAGCATGAACGGCGGCAGCGTGGGCGGCCCGTCGGGCTGGCCCGTCACCTGTGCGAACCCGCTCATCGCCTCGGCCAGGGTCCCGTATCCGGGGCGGTCGCTCTTGGGCCCGCCCCGCCCGTAGCCGCTGACGTGGACCATCACGATGTGGGGGTGAGCCTCGTGGACCGACTCGTAGTCGAGGCCCCAGCGCACCAGCGCGCTCGGCCGGTTGCCCACCACGAACACGTCGCTGGCGTCGAGCAGGCGGTGCGCCAGCTCCTGCCCCTCGGCCCGGCGGAGGTCGAGGGTCACGCAGCGCTTGTTGCGGCTCACGCTCTTCCACGCCAGCCCGATGCCGTGGCGGCGGTCGCCCCACGTGCGCATGGGATCGCCGGTGGCCGGCTGCTCGACCTTGACGACCTCCGCCCCGAACTCGCCGAGCGCGGTCGCCACCATCGGCCCGGCGGCCAGCGTCGCCGCCTCGATGACGCGCAGCCCATGCAGGGGGCCACTTCCGCTGTCACTCACGGTGGGAGGCCGCCGGGCGCTCGAGGCCGAGGTGGTCGCGCAGCGTCGAGCCCGTGTAGCGGTCGCGGAACAGGCCGCGGCGCTGCAGCTCCGGGACGACGAGGCGGACGACGTCCTCGTACGCGCCGGGGACGTGGGTGGCGGCGATGACGAAGCCGTCGCAGGCGTCGCCGTCGAACCACTCCTCCATCTGGTCGGCGACGTCCGGGCCGGTCCCCACGAAGCGGGGCCCCTGGAGCAGCGTCGCGCGGTGGCCAGCCAGGTCGGCCAGCGTGACCGTGTCGCCGATGTGCTGGCGGAGGTTCTGCACGAGCCCCCGGATCCCGGACACCGACGCGATGAGCTCGTCGGTGATGGGGGCGTCGAGCGCGAGGCCGGCGAAGTCGTAGTTCATCAGCTCGGACAGCAGGGTGAGCGATGCCTGCGGGTCCACGAGCTCGTCGAGGAACAGCTGCTCCCGTTCCTCGGCGTGCGCCGGTGACTCGCCGATGACCGTGTACGCCATGGGCAGCATCTTCACCTGCCCCGGATCGCGGCCGCGTTCGGCGATGCGCTCCTTCTGGTCCTTGTAGTGCGACCGGGCGACGTCGACGTTGGGGTCGCCCGTGAAGATGAGCTCTGCCCAGCGCGCCGCGAAGTCCCGGCCGCGGCCGGAGGATCCCGCCTGGAGCAGGACGGGCCTGCCCTGCGGGGACCGGGGGACGGTGAGCGGGCCGCGGACGCGGAACCAGTCGCCGGCGTGGTTGAGCTCGTGCACCTTGCCGGGGTCGGCGAACACGCCGCCGGCCCGGTCGAGCACGAGGGCATCGTCGTCCCAGGTGTCCCACAGCCCGGTCGTGGCCTCGAGGAACTCGTCGGCACGGTCGTACCGGGCGTCGTGATCGAGGTGGTGCTCGACCCCGTAGTTCTGCGCCTCGCCGTCGTTCACGGACGTGACCACGTTCCAGGCCGCGCGGCCGCCGGACAGGTGGTCGAGGGTCGCGAACGTGCGGGCGACGTGGAACGGCGAGTAGTACGTCGTCGAGTACGTCGCCCCCAGGCCGATGTGGCGGGTGGCGCTGGCGACCACGCCGAGCACGATGCTCAGGTCGAGCTTCACGGGGCGCGCCCCGAGGCGCACGGCGTCGGCCACGGAGCCCGCGTAGATGCCGGGCATGGCCAGGCGGTCGTCGAAGAACATCATGTCGAAGCACCCGTCCTCGAGCGAGCGGCCGAGCTTCTGGTAGAAGCCCGACGTCAGGAAGCCGTGCTCGGTGGCGGGATGGCGCCAGGACCCGGCGTAGACCGTGGCGTTGCCGGCCTGCATGAAGCCCACCAACGACATCCGTCGCCGGGCGTCGCCTTCGACCACGGGTGTGCCCCCTCACGAGAACGTGGTTCGCATCTTCGTAGAGGGAGCTTAGCAGCGGGGTATGCGGGGCGATAATGTCGCTCGCGAAATGCGGAAACGCAGTGATGGCCGGCGTCCGTCGCCCGTCACCGGTCGAAGGAGCGCACGATGGCCCGTCCCCGCACGCCCCAGCCACCCGTCCACCTGCGCAGCGCCCGCATGCTCGACGTGGACAAGGGCGAGCTGATCGAGCCGGGCGGGCTCCTGGTCGAGGGCGAGCGCATCACGGCGGTGGCGCCGAGCGCGGTCCCGGACGGCACCGTGGTCGTCGACCTCGGCGACCTGACGCTGCTGCCGGGGCTGATGGACATGGAGGTCAACCTGCTCCTGGGCGGGCCCGACCATCGGAGCCCGCTGAACGCGGTGCAGGACGACGCCGCGGTGCGCACGCTGCGGGCGGTGGCCAACGCCCGGCGGACGCTGAGGGCCGGGTTCACGACCGTGCGGAACCTCGGCCTGTTCGTGCAGACCGGCGGGCTGCTCCTCGACGTGGCCCTGCGCAAGGCGATCGACCTCGGCTGGATCGACGGGCCGCGGGTCGTGCCGGCGGGCCACGCGATCACGCCGACGGGCGGGCACCTGGACCCGACGATGTTCCAGGCGTTCGCCCCGCAGGTCCTGCCGCTGACGGTCGAGGAGGGCATCGCCGACGGCGTGAGCCAGGTGCGGCGCGCCGTCCGGTACCAGATCAAGCACGGGGCCCAGCTGATCAAGGTCTGCGCGTCGGGCGGCGTGATGTCGCACACCGGACCGGCGGGTGCCCAGCAGTACTCCGACGAGGAGCTGCGCACGATCGTGGACGAGGCGCACCGTGCCGGGCTCAAGGTGGCGGCCCATGCGCACGGCGACGCCGGCATCCGGGCAGCGATCGAGGCGGGCATCGACTGCATCGAGCACGGCTCGCTCATGAGCGACGAGACGCTCGACCTGATGATCGAGCGGGGCACGTTCCTGGTGGCCACCACCTATCTCGCCGACGGCATGGACGTGTCCCACGCTGCGCCCGAGCTGCAGGCCAAGGCCGCCGACGTCTTCCCCCGCGCCCGGGAGACGATCAGCAAGGCGATCGAGCGCGGTGCGCGGGTCGCCTGCGGCACGGATGCCCCGGCGATCCCCCACGGCCGCAACGCCAAGGAGCTGCTGGCCCTGGTCGACCGGGGCATGACCCCGCTCCAGGCGATCCGGGCGGCGACGACCGTGTCGGCCGAGCTCATCGACGCCGACGACCGGGGCCGACTCGAGGCCGGCCTGCTCGCCGACGTCATCGCCGTCCCCGGCGACCCGCTGGCCGACATCGGGGTGACCGAGGACGTGCGGTTCGTCATGAAGGGCGGCCAGGTGTACCGCAACGACGGGGTGGCGGCGGCCGGCTGACCGGGGTTGTCGGCGGCCGTTGTCGGTTCCGGGCGCCGATCTGGTTGCTGAGCAACCAATTGCGTTCCAAGAAACTCCGACCGGCGGCGGGTCAACGGCTGACTGCGTAGAGGCGCCACTCGCCCGGCACCCCTTTCAACGCGTGCGAACCGCGGTCCGTGAACTCCATGCCCGAGCCAACGACCAGGTCCTTGACCGTGCTGGAGACGAGCACTTCGTCGGCGTCCGCGAGGGCAGCCACGCGGGCACCGATGTGCACGGCCAGGCCGGCGAGGTCCTTGCCTCGGACCTCACACTCCCCGGTGTGCACGCCCGTCCGCATCTCGATCCGCATGTCCTGCGCGCCGTCGGCGATCGCCTGGGCGCAGCGGATAGCGCGGGCGGGACTGTCGAACGCCGCGAGGAATCCGTCGCCCGTCGTGTTGATCTCCCGGCCCTGGAATCGGTTGATCTCGCGGCGGACCGTGCGGTCGTGCTCGTCGAGCAGCTCGCGCCAGCGGACATCGCCGAGCGTTGCGGCTCGTTCGGTCGACGCGACGATGTCGGTGAAGAGGATCGTGGCAAGCACTCGGTCGAGCTCGTGGTGGTGCGAGGCACCGGTCAGGAACTCCTCGACCGGATCGAGGACCTCGGCGATCGTGCCCGGGCGGGCGCTGAGGTGGCCGTCGCCCGGGAGCTCGAGCAGCCGCGCATCGGGGATGTGCTCCGCCGTGTACCTGGCGGCGCCCACGGGAATCATCGGGTCGCCCACGCGGTGGATCACGAGGGTCGGCACCCGGATGGCCGGAAGCACGGCTCGAACGTCGATCTCGAAGTTCATCGCCAGCATGGTGCGGGCCGCGCCGGGGCTGGCGGCATTGCGCTCGTAGCGGCCGACGATCTCCCGCTGGCGTTCGTCGGGCGCCAACCCATCGATGAAGATGGGCAGGACCCTGCCCGTTCCCCACGACCTCTCGGCCCACTCGACGAACGACCGCTGGGTCTCCGGCGACGCCGCCCACGGCCAGTCCGGCCCGTGTGCGATGCGGGGCCCGGAGCCATACACGATCAAGGACGAGACACGGTCCGGGTAGGTCGCCGCGAAGAGCATGCACATGGGCCCACCCTCGGACACGCCGAGGAGTGCGGCCCGGTCGCTCCCAGCGGCATCCATGACGGCACGGACGTCGTCCATCCGCTCCTCGAACGTCGGCCACCGTGCGCCGTGGTCCGACAGACCGGTGCCTCGCTTGTCGAACACGATCAACCGCGAGAACGACGCGAGGCGGTCAAGGAAGCCCGCCATGAACGGGATCTCCCATGCCGCCTCGATGTGGGACACGAAGCCCGGCGCGAAGACGAGGTCGAACGGCCCGTCGCCTATGACCTGATACGCAACGTTGACCTCGCCGCTCTTCGTGTAGTGCGTCCGCGCCGCCACAGGCACGCCTCCAGGGTAGATCGGCCCGACCGCGCCAGCCCGGCGATCCGTGCGCGCCCACCGGTCGAGCCGGGTGCCCAACAGTCCGCGAGCCTCGAAGTTCGGCCGGGCGTGAGCCCCCCGGCATCCGACACGTTGACCAGCATCGAAGACAGCGACATGAAGCCACGACACTTCCTCACCCGCATCGCGGCATTGGTGACGGCCGCCGCGGCCATCGCGATCTTCCTGGGGCCGGCCCGCGCCGATGCGTCCGACCACGACGACCCGGATGGCACCGTCAACCGGGACTCGACGTCGGCCATGGCCCAGTCGATCGGCAGCCGGGAGGATGGCTGGTCCAACCCGGACGTCGATCTCGGTGCGTTCAACTTGGCCATGGCCGAGGAACTCGGTTCCCGGTTGGACGGCTGGGACACCCCGGACATGGACCTCAACCCGTCTGAGCTGTGGGAGGCCATGGCCTTGGGGATCGGCACCAGGCTGGACGGCTGGGCCAACCGCGACCTCGACATCGGGGCGTTCGCCGCAAGCACATGGGAAGCGGCGAACACGGTGAACGGCGGTGAGGTGCTTGGTGATTGGTGATCTTGGCGGGGGTCGGTTCGAGCCGACACTCCGAAGTCGATGCGGGCATCGCGGCTAGCGGGTGACCACCCGCGCCAGGTGGCGCAGTAGTAGCTGGGTCACGGCCCGGTCGACGTCGTCAGCCTGGTCGGGGTTGTGGCGAGCGAGGGCAGCGCCGAGTTGATCGGCGGCGGCGACCAGGGCGGCGTCGCTGGGCGGGCAACCAATTCCGCACACGGAATGCGCGACGCTGCCCCTCAGTCGCTGCCGAAACGGGTCAGGCCGGCTCCGCACCGATGCCGTGTATCAGCACGTCCCACAGGTCCTCGGCGGCGCCGCCGCCGTCGCGGGCCGGCAGGCCGCTGATCGTCATGGAGAACACGTTGAAGCTGATCGCCTGGAGCACCACGCCGGCGAGCCGGCGGTGGGGGAGGCCGCCACGGATGGCGCCCGCCTCGGCGGCGTCGTCGAGGATCTCCTCGAGGAGCGACACGAGCGGCACGTATGCCCGGGACGCCTCCTTCGGGTGGTCGGTGAGGAGCTGCTGGGCGAAGTCGACCAGCGCCGGCGTCGGCTGCTTCTTGGTCGGCCGGCCCTTGGATGCGGCGCGGCACAACCGGTCGTACTCGACGGTGAAGCGATGGAGGCGCTCGAGGGGATCGTCGACGTTGGCGAGCAGACCCCGCAGGTGGTCGGCCGTGGAGCGCACCGACTCCTCGAACAGGGCGAGCAGGAGCTCGTGCTTGCCGGCGAAGTACTGGTAGAAGCTCCGGAGCGACTGACCCGAGCGCTCGACGACCTCCTGGACCGTGAAGTCCTTGCTCGACTCGTTGCTCATCAGGTCCGTCGCCGCGTCGAGGAAGCGCTGCACCCG
>DATFVX010000278.1:0-9390 GCA_035259985.1 Acidimicrobiales bacterium
GCTCGCCACCGTTGACACGTTCGGCATCGACGGCGGCGATGCCATGCTCTGCGGCTGCTTCGCCGACGTGCAGTGGCGCCGGTATGACGACTGGCTCGACTGCACCGATCCCGACGACGTGCTGGCGTTCCTTGGGTCGACCCCGCCTGTGGAGGACGCGAGCCCGCACGACCGTCAGCGCGTCGCGGACGCCGTTCACCGCCGTTTCGCCGCCGGCGGAGGGCGGATGCGCGTCAGCAAGGAGACCGGCGTCTTCGTCTGCACCGGGCCACGGTCGGGGTCGCCGCGCACGATCTGAGGCCGGACGCGACGAAGGCGGCGCAACCCCAGCGTGCGCCGCCTTCGTCTGCCCCCAGGCCGGGTGGCCGGACGCTTGGGTCAGCGGAAGCCGAGCTTCGCGGTGCAGGCGGGCCAGGCGCCCCACCCCGACGAGGCGTAGAGCCGCTGGCCCATCGCGATCTGCGTCTCGCGGGAGGCCTCGTGCGGATACCCGGTGCCGCCGACCGCCTGCCAGGAGCCCAGCGAGAACTGCAGGCCGCCGTAGTAACCGTTCCCGGTGTTGATGCTCCAGTTGCCGCCCGACTCGCACTCCGCCAGCGCGTCCCAAGTGGCGTAGCTGTTGGGGTCGCCGAGCCCGCCGCCGCTGTCGGGCGGGGGTGCTTCCGTGGCCGGCGGCGCCTCGGTCGTCGTCGGGTCCTCGGTGGTCGTCGTCGGCTCCTCGGTGGTCGTTGTCGTCGGAGGAGCAGTCGTGGTCGTCGTCGGTGGCGCAGTGGTCGTGGTGGTGATGATCTTCAGGCCCAGCGCGTGGTCCTTGTCGTACTTCATCGGTAGTGCGTGCCGGGCGTTGATGAGGGACGTTTCCGGGTCGCCGGCGGCCGCCTCGACGTGATCGCCGCCGTCGTCGTCCGGGAGGACGATGGTTGCCAGCGCCACCGGCCCGATCAGGAGCGCCAAGCCCAGCGCGCCACCGAGGATGGCCCGCCGGGCGGTGCTGCCCGGTGCCGGGGCGCCCGTATGGTCGTCGGTACTGGGAGGGTGGTCCGTCCGCTCGGACATCAGGGGGAGACTCCTTTTGTCGGAGCGCGCGACGGGGCGGAAGTAGGGATGAGAGGGATCTGCAACCAGGGGCGCCCCAGCGCGTGCCGACCTATGCGGTTGGTGAAAGGAGTTTGTCACTATCGCAACGCTTTCGCAACATCAGGCGCCATGCATGGGTGCCAGCCGCCCCCCAAGCGGCGATGTCGACGGTCCCCAGGACGGCTGCCACCGTAGATCGTGAGGATGCCTCCGCGCCGCACCAGAGGTCGCTGTCCGGCGAAATTCAGGGCGGAAATCGCGCGGGTCGTGATCTAGATGCCATGCTCAGTGGTTTTCGCCACGGTCCGGCGAGCCTGGTGACACGCTCCGAGCGCGTCATGTGGGCTCCTCGGACGTGGATGGCGACCGGGCGGGACCGATCGATGCCTCCACCACCTGCCTCGCCGCACGGGCGGCTTCGGGCGCCAGCAGGCTGCACGCGGCGTCGACCAGGTCGTCGAGAGCCGGGAATGCGGCCAGCAACCATCGGGCCCACATGCCGTCGTCCATCCATGCGGCCACCCGGGCGTTGGGCAGGGGCCCGGGCACGTCGACCACTCCGGGGTCGGCGCGCAGCCGGGCCCAGGGCCAGGCGTCCGCAAGGGCACGGGTGGCGTCGGCGAGTGCACCCGGATCGGGCCGATGCCCGACCCCCGGCCCGAGCGTGGCCGCGGCTGACGACGCCGGGTGGAGCCGCGTGACGTCTCGCCACGTTGGCGGGCCTGCGCCGCCACCGGCACCACCCGAGCTGGCGAGGGCGTCGACCACCCGGTCGAGCCAGCAGCGCGTCCAGAGCCCGATGGTCGTGGGCGGAGGCGGTGCCGTGTCGAGCCCCAGAGCCCGGCGGCACGCATCCGCCACCGTGCCCTCCAGCGGACCCGGCAGGGTGGTCAGCCCGGCGCCGCGACGGAGCAAACTCGCCCCCCGACCCGATCGGTCGATCAGGACCGTGATGCGTACGCGGGGCGGGTCGGCGCTGCGCACGACCCGTCCGTCGTCGCCCAACTGATGCTGGAGCCCGGAGCTCGATACGCCGAGCGCCGACCAGTGCGCCGGGGCAGTGAAGCCCAGGAGCAGGTCGAGCGGATGGACCGGGTCGATGGGAAACCAGATGAGCTCGCCGGGCGGGTGGGCGTGGGGCGCCGAGACCCGTAGCACGGCGCTGGCGGGGGCCCGGGTGCCGAGCCCGACGATCGTGGCGTCGGCGGTCTCGACGAGGGCCGCCAGGGCGGGTTCGGGCAGGGGTGGAACGGGCGGTGACATGGGACGCCTCCGGTGCTGCAGATGCCGTGCTCGAGGCGATCTGCACCGGCGGCGCCGGTCGGGGCGATCACGAACCCGTGATGCGAGACCCTACCGAGGCCCTGTGACAGTGTCGGTCGTAGACCGACGCCGTCACGGGGTGGCGGTCGGGGTCGGGCCGGACAGTGTCGGCTGTAGACCGACGCCGTCACGGGGTGGCGGTCGGGGTCGGGCCGGACAGTGTCGGTCGTAGACCGACGCCGTCAGGGGCGCCAGTGGCGGTCGGGCGAGCGGTGCCGGCATCGTCCGCTGCGCGTGCCCGCGGTGGCCGTGCTCAGCGGTGGGCGGTGGTTGCGCCGACGAGGAGAGTCCTCACCAGGCGCGGCGCTCGGCCAGCAGCCGCGCCAGCCGGGCGTCGCTCGCGACGTAGGCGGCGAGGGCATCAGGTGACAGGTCGTGGATCCGCGCGCGGTCCACTTCGACCGGCGTCAGCCCCACGAGCCGGGCGATGGCCTTGAGCGAGCACGACACGCCCAGGACCCGCCCGACGTCGCTGCGGTAGAGCTGGTAGGCGTCGAGGTGGCGATGGCCGTGCCAGCAGGCCCGGTAGGCGCCGAGGTGCCCGGGCAGCGGGTCGCGACGCGAGGCGATGCGCGGGTCGAGGGTCAGCCGCAGGCCGAGCGAGATCCCGTGGTGGGCGGCACGGTCGGCCAGGAACGGCAGGTCGAAGAATGCCCCGTTCCACGTGGCCAGGACGCCCGGCTCCAGCCCGGCCAGCCGGGCGTCGACCGCCTGGAGCATGTCGACCTCGGGCCCGTCGAAGACCTCGTCGGCGTCCGGGCTCGACAGGGCCACGGTGACGATGCCGCCGACCGCCGGGTCCAGCCCGTTGATCGACGTGTCGGTCTCGATGTCGAGCCCGTACACCGGCGTCCGCCTCCGAGGCACCCGCCCTTTCTACGCCCCCGGCACCACCGGCAACGTGATGCCGCGACGGCCTCGGCCCTGCCTCCCGCCGCTAAGGCGTCAGCCCGAGACGGTGCCGGGTCTGGCCGCCTCATGGTCGAGCACCTGCGTGACGAGCGCCGCCACCGGGCTGCGCTCGGCCCGGGTGAGCGAGACGTGGGCGAAGAGCGGGTGGCCCTTGAGCGTCTCGATCACCGACACCACGCCGTCATGGCGGCCGACCCGCAGGTTGTCACGCTGGGCCACGTCGTGGGTGAGGACCACCCGGCTGCCTCGGCCCAGGCGGCTGAGCGCCGTCAGCAGCACGGAGCGCTCGAGGTTCTGCGCCTCGTCGATGATCACGAAGCTGTCGGTCAGGTTGCGCCCGCGGATGTGGGTCAGCGGCAGGACCTCGAGGAGGCCCCGCCCGAACACCTCGTCGATGACCTCGTGGCCGGCGATCGCCTCGAGGGCGTCGGTCACCGCCGCGCCCCAGGGCATCATCTTCTCGGCCTCCGAGCCCGGCAGGTAGCCGAGGTCCTGTCCCCCGACGGGAAAGATGGGCCGGAAGACGATGACCCGGTTGTGGGTGCGCTGCTCGAGTACCGCGTCGAGCCCGGCCGCCAGCGCCAGGACGCTCTTGCCGGTGCCGGCCGGCCCGCCCAGGCTCACGATCCCGACCGCGTCGTCCGCCAGCAGGTCGATGGCGATTCGCTGCTCGGCCGACCGGCCCCGCACGTCGAACAGCGCCCGGTCGCTCCGGGCGAGGTGGACGCGCTTGTCGTCGTGGATGCGTCCGAGGGCCGACTGCTGCGGTCCCGCATGCAGCACCACGCCGGCGTTGCACGGCAGGTCCCGCGCCTCCGCCAGGTCGGCGACGTGGTCGGCGAAGAGCGCATCGATGACACCCCGCGCGACCTCGAGCCCCACGACTCCGTTCCAGCCGCTGTCGACGGCCAGCTCGTTGCGGTACTCGTCCGCCTCGAGGCCGACGATCGACGCCTTGAGCCGCAACGGCAGGTCCTTCGTCACCACCGCGACCTCGCGGCCCTCTGCCGCCAGGTTGCGGGCGACCGCCAGGATCCGGTGGTCGTTGGTGTCGTGGGTCAGCGCCGCCGGAAAGGCGGCCATCTCGGTGTGGTTGACCTCGACGCGCAGCGTCCCGCCCTGGTCGTTGGCGGGCATCGGCCGGAGCAGCGACCCGTGCCGGACCCTGAGATCCTCCAGCATCCGCAGCGTCTGGCGCGCCGCCCACCCCAGCTCGGGGTGGTGACGCTTGGCCTCGAGCTCCGTGAGCACCACCAGCGGCACCACCACCTCGTGCTCGTCGAAGCGCTGCCACGCCGACGGATCGGCCAGCAACACCGACGTGTCGACGACATAGGTGCGGCCTGAGCGAGGGTGGTCGGTCACGGAACCCCCAGTCATGACGGACGGGTCACCGGCGGCCAGTCAAGCCGAGCCCCGGCGCATGGGCGCGGATGGTCGATCCGGTCAGACGGCGGCGGCACCGGACGCTGGCGACATGCTCTAGCTACCCCTCTGGCCATCGGTCACCAGCACCACGTGGAGCGCGGTGGGGCCGTGGGCGCCGAGCGTGAGCAGCTGCTCGATGTCACCGGTGCGACTCGGCCCGGTGACGACCACCAGCGACGGCGGCAGCGCATCAGCCCCCGATCCTAGGCGTCGCAACACCTCGGCAGGGGTCGCGAACAACCTGTTCACGGGGACGACACACAGGTGAACGGACGGAAGCAGGGAACCCACGCGCCCGCCCGCACGCCGGCTGTCCAGCACGATCGATCCCGTGGCGGCGATCGCCGCCGTGGCGGAGGTGACGCCCAGCCCCGCGGCCGCGGCGGTGGCCGGCGTCGCGGGGGCGACGCGCAGGCCCCGGGCCGCCAGCCGGTCGCCGACGGCGCGGGCCTCGGGCTCCGCGGAGACGACGACCGACGTGTCGCTCCGCCCATCGAGCTCGTTGACGATCCGGTCGAGGAGCCGGTCGGGGACGTCGCCTTCCACCACGTGGCACACGCCCTCGGCGTGGGCGACGGCGTCGGCGAAGGTGGTGACGAGGTCGCCGGGGTCGAGGTTGAGGTAACGGGCCTCGGGCACCGGGTCGCTCGGCAGCGGCGTCGGCGGTGGAGCGTGGACCGGGTTCGCGTGGATGCCGCCCGACAGCAGCTCGCGCGCCGGCGCGAGGAAGCCGGCCCGGTCGCCGTGCTCGGTCCCGGTCACCGCTCGACCAGCCACCGGTGGACCAGTCCGCTCACATCCCCTCCCGCCAGCGGTCCCTGAAGCGGCGCGCGGCCGGGCGGGGGACCGTGCGTCCGGCCCCCCAGGAACGGCCGACCGGCAGCCGCCCGGCCAGCGGCGCCACGATCCGGCCCCACGTGGCGAGGCGCGTCGTGGCCCCGTAGCGCCGCGCGTCCGACCACGCCGCGGCCCAGGCCGCCCACGCCGCCCGCTCGGCGGCGCCCGCCCCTTCGGCCTTCCGGCGCCGGAGCGAGAGGAGCAGGTCCTGGAGCGGGATCTGGACTGGGCAGGCGTCCATGCAGGCACCGCACAGCGTCGACGCGCCGGCCAGCTCCGCCGCCTCCGGTTGGCCGTGCGCGAGCAGGGGCGTGAGCACCGACCCCATCGGCCCCGGGTAGACCCAGCCGTACGCGTGGCCCCCCACCTGGCGGTACACGGGGCACACGTTGAGGCACGCCCCGCAGCGGATGCACGCGAGCATCTCGTGGTACTCGCCGGCCAGCAGCTGGCTGCGGCCGTTGTCGAGGATCACCACGTGGAGCTCCGTCGCCCCGTCGACCTCGCCGTCGCCGCGGGTGCCCGTGACGATGTTGGTGTACGACGAGAGCCGCTGCCCGGTGGCGGACCGGGCCAGCAGCGCCAGCAGCAGCTCCGCCTGGGCCCAGTCGGCGGCGAGCCGCTCCATGCCCAGCACCACGACATGCACGGGGGGGAGCGATGTGACCAGGCGGCCATTGCCCTCGTTGGTGACGAGCACGATCGAGCCCGTCTCCGCCACGGCGATGTTGGCGCCGGTGATGCCCACGTCGGCGGCCAGGAACACCTCCCGGAGCCGTCCCCGGGCGAAGCCGACGAGCTCGGTGGGCTCGGTGCCGAGCGCGGGCTCTGCGCCGACGGTGTCGACGAACAGGTCGTGGATCTGGTGGCGGTCGCGGTGCAGTGCGGGGGCGATGATGTGGCTTGGCGTCTCGTCGGCGAGCTGGATGATCCACTCGCCGAGGTCGGTCTCCACCACCTGGGCTCCGGCGGCCTCGAGGGCCGTGTTGAGGTCGATCTCCTCGGTGGCCATCGACTTGGACTTGGCCACCCGGGTCGCACCATGGCGCCGCACGACGTCGACGACGTAGCTGCGGGCGTCGTCCGCGGTCGGCGCCCAGCAGACGTGCCCGCCCCGCGCCAGCACCTGGTCGGCAAACCGCTCCAGCAGCCCCGGCAGGTCGGCCAGGACCTGCTGTTTGAGGGCGCGGGCGGCGCTCCGCAGGCCGTCCGGGTCCTCGAGCTCGCCCAGCCCCTCACGGCGGTGGGTGGCGAAGCGGTCGACCGCCCTGGCGACGTTGGTCCGCAGGCGATCGTTCGCCACGGCGTCCGCGGTGCGGCTCCGCAGGGTCGTCCCCGCGAGCTGATGGTGGCCGCTCAACGCCGGTCCTCGGCCTCGCCGGGGAGCGCCGCCGCCAGGACCTCGGCCAGGTGCCGCACGTGGATCGGCGTGCCCGTGGCGTCGGACCGGGTCTGCAGGTGCATCAGGCAGGACGTGTCGCAGCCCACCACGAGGTCCGGCTCCACGGCCGCCAGGGCCCGCAGCTTCTCGTCGGCCATGGCCACCGACGCCTCGGGCAGCTTCACGCTGAAGGTCCCCCCGAAGCCGCAGCAGCGGTCGGCGCCGTCCCACGCCGTCGGGGCGCAGCCGTCGACGGCCTCGAGCAGGCTGGCGGGCTGGTCCGCGATCCGCAGCTCGCGGAGCATGTGGCAGCTCTGGTGCACGGCCACGCGCACGGGCCGGTCGAGGCTCAGCGGCGGCAGCGCATCGGCCCGCGTGGCCAGCAGCTCGGACAGCTCGTACGTGTGGGCCCCCACCCGGCGTGCCCTGGCGGCGGCGTCGCCGTCGCCGACGACATCGAAGAGCTCGGGCCAGAACTGGCGCACCATGGTGGCGCAGGACCCCGCCGGCACCACCACCGCCTCCGCGCCCCGGTCGAGCTCGGACTCGAGTGCGCCGAGCGTCGCACGGGCGACCTTGGCCGCGTCGCGTGCGAATCCGGCGTTCCACGCAGGCTGGCCGCAGCACGTCTGCGCCAGATCGCAGGACACGTCGCAGCCGGCGGCGCGCAGGACGCGCACGCACGCCTCGCCCACCTCGGGCGCAACCACGTCGACGACGCACGTGATCATCAGGGACACCCGCACCGGCCCAACCCTAGGGGGCGACCGGGCACCAGGCCGCGACCCGTACGCTCTTGGCTCCATGCCCGCCCGACCGTGTCCGTTCTGCGAGATCATCGCCGGCACCCGGCCCGCCCACATCGTCCTGGACGACGAGGTCGGCGTTGCGTTCCTCGACGTGCGCCCGCTGTTCCCGGGGCACACGCTGCTGGTGCCCCGGGACCACGTGGAGACGCTGGTCGACCTGCCGGTCGAGCGGCTGGGGCCGTACTTCGAGCGGGCGCAGCGCCTGGCCCGCGCGATGGAGGAGGCGCTGGGCGCCGCCGGGTCGTTCGTGGCGATCAACAACCGGATCAGCCAGAGCGTCCCCCACCTCCACACGCACGTGGTGCCGCGCAACCCCAAGGACGGGCTCCGCGGCTTCTTCTGGCCGCGGACCCGCTACGCGGACGAGGCCGAGGCGGCGGCCATCGCCGACCGGCTGCGGGCGGCGGTCGTCTCCGGCTCGGGCGCCCAGTAGGGCGGCGGCTCATGGCGAGCCGTCCGCTAGGGCTCCAGACGGAGCGAGGGGGCACCGTCACGCACCGTCAGCGTGGCGGGCACGCCGAGCAGGTCGAGCGGATCGGCGTCCCCGAGATCGGCGGTTCGCAACGACACCACCTCGCCCTTGGCGGGCCCGGCGACGATCGTGATCTCGATGCCGATGGACCCGTCGTCGCCCGCGGAGGCGTCCACGACGAGCGCGTCGTAGGAACCGTCGGCCAGGGGGCTCACCCACAGAGGTTGCCACCTGGCGGTCGGCGGCGTGACCTGCGGTCGCGGGGGCGTGTCCCGCGCGCCACCCTCGCTCGGGCATGCTGGGGGACGGTGACTGACGCAGACACGACCGTCGGCAAGCTGCTCATCGCCGAGCCGATGCTGGGCGATCCCAACTTCGAGCGCACCGTCGTGCTCATGATCGAGCACCGGTCCGAGGGAGCCCTGGGGGTCGTGCTCAACCGCCCGAGCGACCTCGAGGTCGGCGCCGTCCTCGAGGAGTGGGCCGACCTGGCGGCGGCGCCGCCGGTGCTCTACGTCGGTGGGCCGGTGGAGCCCAACGGTGTGCTGGCCCTGGGCCGGAGCCATGGCGAGGTGGCCGTGCCGGGCTGGTCACCCGTGGTCGGCGACGTGGGAACGATCGACCTGCACCTCCGGCCCGGGGAGGTATCGCCCGGGGTCGCCGGCATCCGGTTCTTCGTCGGGTACTCCGGATGGGGGGGCGGGCAGCTCGAATCCGAGCTCGCCGAGGGCGCCTGGCTCGTGGTCGATGCGGTCGCCGACGACGTGTTCGCCCCCGACCCGGAGACCATGTGGCGCGCCGTGCTCCGCCGCCAGGGTGGCAAGGTCTCGATGCTGGCGGACTTCCCCGTCCATCCGTCGCTGAACTGAACGCGGCCGGTGGCGCGGCTCCCCGGTCGCGCTACGCCGCCGTGCCCACGTTCACGGTGCGAACGGCGGTGACGATGAGGTCGTCGCGGCCGCCGATGTAGGCCGCGTCGTCGGGATCGAGCAGGCGGGCGACCGTGTCCCGATCCTCGGGACCGAGGCGGTCGCCGAGCTCCGTCAGTGCCGAGCGGAGGTGGCGCTCGGCGACCTGTCGGCCGAAGTCGTCGAGTGGCGGGGGCGCCTCCGCGACGAACGAGCGGGCGCGGACGTCGACCAGCCCCGCCC
>DATFVX010000279.1:0-4979 GCA_035259985.1 Acidimicrobiales bacterium
CAAGGGTCGGATCGTGCTCGCCACCGTCAAGGGCGACGTCCACGACATCGGCAAGAACCTGGTCGACATCATCCTCACCAACAACGGCTACGAGGTGCACAACCTCGGCATCAAGATCGGCATCGCCGAGATGATCGAGAAGGCCCTGGAGGTCAAGGCCGACGCCATCGGCATGTCGGGCCTCCTGGTGAAGTCGACGCTGATCATGCGCGACAACCTCGAGGAGCTGAACCAGCGCGAGCTGACGACCATCCCCGTGCTGCTCGGGGGCGCCGCGCTCACCCGCAGCTACGTCGAGCGTGACCTGCGCAGCGTCTACGACGGACGCGTGTTCTACGGCAAGGACGCCTTCGAGGGCCTGCACGTCATGGATCGGCTGGGTGCCATCCGCCGGGGCGCAGAGCCCGACGATCCCGAGTGGGGCCGGGTGGCGTCGGAGTCGCGGGTGCCGTCACGGGCGTCGCTGGGCCTGGCGGAGAAGGGCGCCGGCGAGGGCCACGGTGAGGTGCCGAGGCGGTCGCCCGACGTGGTGACCGACAACCTGGTCCCCACGCCGCCGTTCCTCGGCTCACGCATCGTCAAGGGGCTCCCGATCGACGAGATCTCTGGCTACCTCAACGAGACCGCGCTGTTCCGCAACCAGTGGCAGTTCCGGCCCGAGGCCGGCGCCAACGGAACGACCGAGAGCGACGAGGAGTTCAAGGCCCGCATCCGGCCGATGCTGCGCGACGAGCTGGCCAAGGCCAAGGCCGACGGCCTCCTGATCCCCCAGGTCGTCTACGGATACTTCCCGGCCAACGGCGACGGCAACGACCTGGTCATCTGGACGGACGAGAGCAGGTCGGAGGAGCGGGCACGCTTCTCGTACCCCCGCCAGACCAAGGCGCCGTACTACTGCATCGCCGACTTCTTCCGGCCGATCGACGGCGGCGCCCTCGACTACGCCGGCTTCTCGATCGTCTCCATGGGCCCGGCGGTGTCGGACCGCACGGCCAAGTTGTTCGCGGACGATCGCTACCAGGAGTACCTCCTGCTCCACGGCCTCGGCGTGGAGATGGCGGAGGCGCTGGCCGAGTACTGGCACCGGCGCATGCGGGAGGAATGGGGCTTCGCCGACGAGGACGGGCCGACCCTCACCGGCCTGTTCCGCCAGCAGTATCGCGGCGGGCGCTACTCCTGGGGCTACCCCGCCTGCCCGGACCTCGAGGACAACGAGACGGTCCTCAAGCTGCTCGAGGGCGAGCGCATCGGGCTCGAGTGCAACGAGGAGACCGGCTTCCAGTACCAGCCGGAACAGACCACGTCGGCCATCGTCTGCCACCATCCGCAGGCCAAGTACTTCGTGGCCCGCTGACGGCCCCACCCGACCCACCCGGCCCTCCGTCCGGTCGGGAACCACCGCCGGTAGCTTGGAGTCGGCGCGCGGTGATTCACCGCGAAGGGTGGTATTGCGCCTCTCAACGTAGCGCGTTAATCATTGGGTACGATGTCTGCACGGTCCGCGGTCGCAGGAGCGACTTCCGTAGGGGTCCTGGTCGCCGTGCTCGGGAGCCCCGCGGTGGTCCACCAGGCGCAGGACCTCGCCGAACGCCATCGCATCCCCCTGGCGGCGTCCACGCTCACCGACATCCCCAACTGGGACGTGTTCGAGAGCGGCACCACGTCCGACGAGGTCTGGGGCGTGGTGCTCAAGCTCGCCGTGCTGTTCGTGGTCATCGGCCTCCTCACCGCGCTCGCCGGCCGGGCCTCACACGGGGCCGCCTTCCTCGCCGGCTGGGGGGGCCTGGTCGTGGCGGCCGGGCTCGCCGGCGCCGTGGACTTCGCCTACCGGGACGCGGTGCTCGGCTCCGAGCCGAACCCCTTCAACGCCAGCTACCTCGACCGGTTGGTGGGCGCCACGAACCTTGGCGCCGGGTTCGGGCTGTGGACCGGCTGGACCGTCGGCGCCGTCGTGGCGGTCGCGGCCGGCGTGCGGACCCGGGCGGTGCTGCGGCCCGGCGTTGCGACCGGCCCCATCGCCCGCTCACCGGGGCGCGCGCCCATCACACCGCCCGCGCCGTGGTGGGCGGCCGACGCCTCGCCGTTGTCACCCGTGGCATACAACGCACCCTCGGTGTTCCCGGAGCTGACCCAGGAGGGCGCGCCCCCCGCGGATGCCGCAGCACGCGGCACCGCCGGCGACATCGAACTCAACTCCACCCTCGCCACGCCGCTGGCCCGGCTGGGGACCGACGACGGCACCCGTCCCATCCCCGCGGTGGATGCGACGGCTTCCAGCGTTGCGGTGCCCGACCCCACGGCGGTGAAGCCGGCGCTGGCCAACCCGACCGGCGCCGACCCGGAGCTGGCGCCCGGCCGCCGGCGCCCGTAACGGGCCCGTAGCGGGCGCCCGCCGGAGGCCGCCGGTCACCCAGGGCTCAGCCGGCGAGGAAGCTCAGCCTGACGCGGCGCTCGGGGTTGTCGCGGTTGGTGTCGACCAGCACGATCGACTGCCAGGTGCCGAGCGTCGGGCGCCCGCCGACCACCGGGACGGTGATGCTCGGGGCGATGAACGCCGGCAGCAGGTGGTCGGCGCCGTGACCGGCCGACCCGTGCCGGTGTCGCCAGCGGTCGTCGCGCGGCAGGACCTCACCCAGCGCCGACAGCAGGTCGTCGTCGCTCCCGGCGCCGGTCTCCATGATCGCGACGCCGGCGGTGGCGTGGGGCACGAAGACCGAGAGCAGGCCGTCGCCCCGGCCACGGCAGAACCCGGCCACCTCCGCCGTGATGTCGACGACGGTGGGCCGGGTGGCGGTCCGTACTGTCAGCTCGGTCGACTCCATGACACACCCATACTGGTTGTAGTTGTGCGGCGCATCACCGCATACCTACAACCAGTTTGCAGGGGCTCAGAGATTTGCGTGCTGCGGCAGCGACTGCTCGAGCGTCACGGCGGGCGCGAACAGGTCGCCCTGGTCCTCGACGCGGGCGACGACGTCCGTGGCCTCGAACGAGAGCGGCGCGCCGTCGGCGGCCGCCTCGACCTCCTCCCAGGTGACGGGCGTGGACACCGTGGGCCGCGGGCGGGCCCGGAGCGAGTAGACGGCGACCGTCGTCTTGTGGCGGCTGTTCTGGCTCCAGTCCACGAACACCTTGCCCGGGCGCAGGGACTTCTTCATGTTGGACACCACGGCGTCGGGGTGGGCCCGCTCCAGCAGCTGCGCCACCGCCTGGGCGAAGCTCGACGCCTGCTGATGCGTGTGCGGGCGGTTGAGCGGCACGTACACCTGGAGGCCCTTCGAGCCCGACGTCTTCGGGAATCCCTCCAGCCCCAGGCCCTGGAGCACGTGGCGCACGTCGAGCGCCACGTCGGCGCACTCCGGAATCGCGGCCGGCGCCCCGGGGTCGAGGTCGAACACGCACATCGTCGGGCTGTCGATGTCGACGCCCCGGGCCATGGGGGCGTGGATCTCGAGCGCCGCCATGTTGGCGGCCCACACCAGCGCCGGCGGCGAATCGAGGCAGCAGTAGTGGATGCTGCCGTTGCGGTCCCCCGGCCCCAGGACCGTGCCGAGCCATCCGGGCCGGTGCGACGGGCAGCGCTTCTCGAAGAAGGACCCACCATCGACGCCGTTGGGGAACCGTCGGAGCGTCACGCCCCGGTCCTCGAGGTGCGGCACCATCGCCGGGGCGATGCGGGCGTAGTACTCGATGACCTCCGCCTTGGTCGTCCCGGCCTCGGGATAGAGGATCTTGTCGAGGTTGGACAGGGTGAGGCGGCGACCCTCGACCTCGACGGTGGCGGCGCGCCCGGTGGCGCGTTCCGCCACTAACCGACCCTCGCGGACGCGCCCACGGGCGGACCCTCGCTACGCCGACTTGCGCCTGGGCGCCGCCTTGGTCGACTTGGTCGCCTTGCCGGCCTTGGAGGACTTGGCCGCCTTGGCGGCCTTGCTGGAGCGGCGCGCCGGCCTGGCGTCGTCGCCGTCGTCGCTCTCATCCGATCCGCCGCCCCCGGCGGCCGCCGCCTTGGCCGTAGGGTGGCGCTTGCGGGCCTCCTTGGCGTCCCGCACGCTGGCCTCGAGTGCGGCCATCAGGTCGACGACCTTCTCCTCGGCGGCCGGCGCCGGCGCGGCGACGACCTCCTCCTCGCCTGCGGCCTTGCGGTCGATGAGGTCCAGCACCTGGTTCCGGTAGCTGTCCTCGTAGCGCTCGGGCTCGAACGGCTCGGTGAGCGAGTCGATGAGCTGTTCCGCCATGCGCAGCTCCCGCTCGCTGACGTCGACGTCGTGCGTGTCCTCGACGCCGTCGAGCTGCGCCGGGTCGTTGACCTCGTCGGCGTAGACCATCGTCGACATGACCAGCATCCCGTCCTTCGGGCGCAACGCGGCGAGGTACTGCTTGGTGCGCATGACGAGCCGGGCGATCGCCACCTTGCCCTGCTCCTCCATGGCGCGGGTCAACAGGGCGTAGGGCTTGGCGGCGCCCTTGTCCGGCGCCACGTAGTACGCGGCGTCGTAAAAGAGGGGGTCGATCTCCTCGAGGTCGACGAACTGTTCGATGTCGATCGTGCGGGTGGCCTCGGGGTCGAGGGCGGCGAGCTCGTCGTCACCGACCAGCACGTATTCGCCCGACGGGAGCTGGTAGCCCTTGGCGATCGCCTCGCTGGGCACCTCCCCACCGTCGGCCGCCGACACCTTCCGGTACTGGATTCGCGAGCCGGTGCGGGTGTCGATCTGGTTGAAGGACACGTTCTTGCGCGACACGGCGGTGAACAGCTTGATGGGGATGTTGACCAGCCCGAAGCTGATGGCGCCGCTCCACATGGCACGGGGCATGGGGGAAGTATGCCCTCAGGTCGTCTCGCTGTGTCAGGGTTGGCGACCCGGCGTCGGCAATGAAGGCCGTGACCTGCGCAAACGGCGGTCGGTCGGCGAGCCGCTCGCCGTTCAGGTCCCGGTGCCCCGCTGCGAGCCCTCGATCTTGCCGAACTCCGCCTC